>MGZK01000097.1:31516-31696 GCA_001802125.1 Geobacteraceae bacterium GWC2_55_20 | reverse complement strand
GCATGATTCTGCTCACCCAGGACGACATCCGCCAGGTACAGCTTGCCAAGAGCGCCATCCGGGCCGGAATCGAGGTTCTTGCCGAAAAGTCGTGTATACGTTGCCAGGCTTTGAAAAATGTGATTCTGACCGGTTCGTTCGGTGCGGTTTTACGTGCGGATTGGCTGAAAACGATTGGAG
>MGZK01000097.1:31098-31486 GCA_001802125.1 Geobacteraceae bacterium GWC2_55_20 | reverse complement strand
GCTTTACGCCCGAAGGGGCACTGACCGGAGTTGAAACGGCTCTGACACGGGGCGACGGCTTCGGATCTGTCGAGGATTTCGGCCAACGTTTCCGGGTAGTGCCGCTCTCGGGAACACCAGTCTTTGAGACAAGGTTTATTCAAAATATTAACTTTCCGCGTTCCTGATCTGAACCACCCAACTATATTTGTTGTTCAATAACAATCGTAATAAGGAGCTTCATCAATGGCAAAAATAACCAGGGCGCTGATCAGTGTTTCCTACAAAAGGGGCATCATCGAGTTTTCAAAAGTACTGGCCAGCCATGGGGTTGAAATTCTCTCCACCGGCGGCACCGCCAAACTTCTGCGCGATGCCGGAGTGAATGTAAAGGATGTCTCGGAATTCA
>MGZK01000097.1:0-31076 GCA_001802125.1 Geobacteraceae bacterium GWC2_55_20 | reverse complement strand
TGGGCGCGTCAAGACCCTGCACCCCAAGGTTCATGGCGGTCTGCTCGGAATGCGCTCCAACCCGGAGCATGTTTCCAAGATGAAAGAGCATGGCATCGAGAACATCGACATGGTGGTGGTCAACCTTTACCCGTTTGAAGCAGCGATAGCCAAGGAAGGTTGCACACTGGAAGATGCCATTGAAAATATTGATATCGGCGGGCCGACCATGCTGCGCTCGGCTGCCAAGAATTACCCCGATGTAACAGTGCTGGTGGATTCATACGACTACGCCATGGTGCTGGACGAAATGCGGGACAATAATGGCGCAGTGTCTGCCAAGACCAACTTCGGTCTGGCTGTCAAGGTGTTCCAGCATACCGCGGCTTATGACGGCGCTATTTCAAACTATCTTGGTTCGCGCCTGACGGAAGAGGTACAGGAGTACCCGCCGACATTCTCACTGCAGGTAAAGAAAATGCAGGATCTGCGTTATGGTGAGAATCCTCACCAGACCGCTGCCTTCTATGTGGAGAGCGGAGTAAACGAGCCATGCGTTTCCAATGCCCAGCAGTTGCAGGGCAAGGAACTCTCCTTCAACAATATCATCGACCTGGATGCCGCGATCGAGACGGTCAAGGAATTCGAGCAGAGCGCCGCTGTCATCATCAAACACACCAATCCCTGCGGAGCCGCTTTGGCGGATTCACCGCTGACCGCCTATCTCAAGGCCCGCGAATGCGATCCGGTTTCGGCCTTTGGCGGCATCGTCGGTTTCAACCGCACCGTGGATGCCGACACTGCCAGGGAATTGACATCCACCTTTCTGGAAGCGGTGATCGCTCCCGGTTATACCGATGAGGCGCTGGATATCTTCACGGCCAAGAAGAATGTGCGCGTGATGCAGGTGCCGCTCCTTAACAGTTACGATGCAAAAGGCTATGACCTGAAACGGGTCACCGGCGGCCTGATGATCCAGGGACGGGATCTGGGCATGATCAACGCGCTGGATTGCCGCGTGGTCACCGACCGCACACCCTCGGCTTCCGAATACGAAGCGCTCGACTTTGCCTGGCGCGTCTGCAAACATGTCAAATCAAACGCGATCGTTTTCACCAACCGCGACCAGACCGTCGGTATCGGCGCGGGACAGATGTCCCGGGTGGATTCTTCTAAGATTGCGGTACAAAAGGCGCTGCTGCCGACTCAGGGCACGGTGCTGGCCTCGGATGCGTTCTTCCCCTTCCGCGATGGCGTTGATGCCGCCGCCGAAGCCGGTGTCACCGCCATCATTCAGCCGGGCGGCAGTGTACGCGACGAAGAGGTGATCAAGGCTGCCAATGAGCACGGCATTGCGATGATCTTCACCAACATGCGCCACTTCCGGCACTAATACAATCAAGGCAAAACAGGAACCCGACCATGAAAATACTCGTAATCGGCGGCGGTGGCCGCGAACATGCGCTGGTGTGGAAAATATCCCAGTCACCCCTGGTGGACAAGCTGTACTGCGCTCCGGGTAATCCCGGCACCGCCGGTCTGGCGGAAAATGTCGCCCTGCGCGTCGATCAACTCGATGAGCTGCTTGAGTTTGCCAAGGTCAATTCAATCGACTTGACGGTGGTCGGTCCCGAACAGCCGCTGTCTCTGGGGATTGTCGATCTTTTCGAAGCCAATGGTCTGAAGATCTTCGGCCCGTCCAAAGACGCGGCATTTATCGAGGGGAGCAAGGCCTTCTCGAAAGACCTGATGCATAAGTACAATGTTCCGACCGCGGCCTACGGTGTCTTTACCGATCTGGCAGAGGCGGAACGTTTCATCGATCAAACCGGTGCTCCGATCGTGGTAAAAGCTGACGGCCTGGCGGCCGGCAAGGGGGTTATCATCGCCCGGACCAGGGATGAGGCGCTGGATGCGGTGCGCGACATGCTCAGCGGCAACGCCTTCGGATCTGCCGGGTCACGGGTTGTGATCGAGGAATTCCTGACCGGTGAGGAGGCTTCGTTCCTGGTGATAACCGACGGCCGGCAGATCATACCGCTGGCGAGCGCACAGGATCACAAGGCCATTTTCGATGGTGACCAGGGCCCCAACACCGGCGGGATGGGCGCCTACTCCCCCGCTCCGGTGGTAACCGCCGACATACATGAAAAGGCGATGCGGCAGGTGCTGCGACCGGCCATTGACGGCATGGCCGCCGAGGGACGACCTTATCGCGGGGTGTTGTATGCCGGTTTGATGGTAAAGGATGGCCAAGTAAAAACCCTGGAGTTCAATGCCCGCTTCGGCGACCCGGAGTGTCAGCCGCTGTTGATGAGGATGAAGTCTGATATCGTGCCGGTTCTGCTGGCGGTGGCCAACGGCGACCTGGCCGGACTGGATATCGAGTGGCATGACAAGGCGGCAGTCTGTGTGGTGATGGCCGCGGCCGGCTACCCTGGTGACTACCGGAAGGGCGATGCCATCGAGGGGCTGGAGCAGGCTGCCAGCCTGGAGGATGTCTACGTGTTTCATGCCGGGACTTCGACCCGTGATGGGTCATGCGTTACCAACGGCGGCCGGGTTCTGGGAGTGACCGCGTTGGGCGGCACGGTAAAAGAGGCTATTGCCGGCGCCTATGCCGGGGTTGCCCGCATTTCCTGGCCCGGAGTCCAGTACCGCAGCGACATAGGCCGCAAAGCTCTTGATCGCGTTTGATGGACGGCTGTTTATTTAATCGATAAGGAACACAATCAATGAATACAGATCCAAAGGTGCTGCTTGTGATGGGAAGCGATTCCGACCTGCCGGTGATGCGGGAAGCGGCCGGTGTTCTCGCCAAATTCGGTATTGCACACGAAATGAGAATTTCATCGGCGCACCGTTCGCCGGTTCGTACGCTGGCGCTTGCTTCCGAAGCAGCCGGACGGGGTATAAAGGTTATTATCGCCGGCGCCGGCATGGCGGCCCACCTGGCGGGAGTTGTCGCCGCCAAGACGATCCTGCCGGTGATCGGCGTACCGATGCCCGGCGGCGCCCTCAACGGGGTTGATGCGCTATACTCAACCGTGCAGATGCCGGCCGGAATTCCGGTTGCAACCATGGCGATCGGCAGGGCCGGCGCGAAAAACGCCGGACTGTTCGCGGTTCAGATCCTGGCCCTCTCGGACGTGCAGCTCTCAGTGGCGCTTCAGGAGTATCGTACGGAGATGGACAGGGAAGTGGAGCTTAAGGATCAGGAACTTCAGAACGGCTAGGCAGCAGTAGGGTCAGGCTGTTTTAAATACGCGTTTGAGAGTTATTTTAGGCTGGACGGCATCAGCGTCGTCCAGATATTCCGCCACCGCCACAAGCTCATGCGCACTGGTCAATCTGACAAGTGCGTGGGTTACACCGGGGAGCGGTATTTCAGATTCAATCCCGCTCCGTTCCGGAGACCTGCCGTGACAGACCTTGGCCACACCGTCCTGATTCAGTGATATCTCCGCCAGATGCGACAGCGATGCAAATGGCGAAATGCAATACTCCTCAAGATTTCCTTCCCTGGAAGCATTATCAAGCTGATCCAATGTAACCGCATTTTGCATCATGAACGGCCCGCTGGCGGTCCTGCGCAACTCCTTCAGGCAGGCGCCGCAACCCAGCATGACACCGATATCATCGGCCAGTGTACGAATGTAACTGCCGCGGGAACAGGTTACGCGAAATGAAACAAAGGGGGATTCGAACGAGAGCAGTTCCAGCGAATGGATCTCGATCTGACGCGCTGCCCGCTCCACCTGCTGACCCTGGCGGGCCAGTTTGTAGAGCGGTTGGCCGTTTTGCTTGATGGCCGAGAACATGGGCGGGATCTGGCTGATGGTTCCGGTAAACTTTGCAAACGTATCCAGCAGCATTTCCCGACTGACGAATGTAAAATCACGTTCGGACAGCACTTGGCCGGTAATGTCAAGCGTGTCGGTTGCCGTTCCAAGCTGCATCAGCGCCTCATAACATTTGACGCCTTCATCGAGAAAGGGGATGGCTTTGGTGCCGTCGTTGACCGCTATCGGCAGGACGCCGGTGGCAAAAGGATCCAGGGTTCCGGTATGCCCGACCCTGCGGGTGCCGATAATACGCCGAACCCGGCTGACAACGTCGTGAGACGTGATGCCGGGCGGTTTGTCGATGATGATAAATCCATTTATCAAAGATTTTCTTCCACAACCTTGTAGATAGCGGCCTTGACTTGCTCAAGCGTCCCATCCAGGGTACAGCCGGCCGCATTGTGATGACCGCCCCCCCCCATCACCGCGGAAAAAGCCGCCACGTTAACCTTGCCCTTTGATCTGAAACCGATCTTGAATTTGCGTTCCTCCAGCTGGCGGAAAAATATAGCAACTTCCACTCCCCGGATAGAGCGCGGATAGTTGACAAAACCGTCGGTCAATTCGGCACTCGAATTCGTGGCGGCATACATATCCAGTGTCACGGTGACGGATGCCGCCATTCCATCCTTGAAGACCTCCAGGGTAGGCAGGCAACGGCCAAGAAGTTCCAGTCGCTTTTGCGGCTGATTTTCATACAGCTGTTCCGCCACATCCCAGGCAT
Organism: Geobacteraceae bacterium GWC2_55_20; assembly: GCA_001802125.1. GTDB lineage: Bacteria > Desulfobacterota > Desulfuromonadia > Geobacterales > Pseudopelobacteraceae > JACRCG01. The sequence continues at coordinate 26,528 of MGZK01000097.1, read as the reverse complement.
TGACTCCGCATTCAATCATCTCGCCTGCAATCGTAAAAGCCTCGCGGTTGGCATTGGAATAACGGAAGGAACCTGTGTCGGTTATTATGGCAACATACAGACAGAGGGCTGTTTCCCGATCGAAGTCATAACCGCAGGCACTGGCGATACGGTGTACCAGCACTCCGGTTGCGGCAGCTCCGGAATCGATCAGGTTATGATCGCCGAAGTTGTCACAGGAGAGGTGGTGGTCGAGATTGACGAGAATACCTGATCGTTTGAAGTTGCAGAATTCGTCGCCGGCACGACGCAATTCGCCAATATCGAGCACAAAGGCGGCATCAAAAGACCGGTCCGGAATATGCGCCTGAACAGAGTTGCAACCAGGTAAAAAAGCGTAAAGATCGGGAACAGGATCCCTGAAGTGAACCGTGACGTCCTTGCCGGTTTTACGAAGAAATGACGCCAGCGCCAGGGTCGAACCGACCGCGTCGCCATCCGGCCCTTCATGGCTGGTCAATAAGAAGGAAGAGTTGTTGCGAATTACTTCAATGATCTTCTGAATTGTTTCCGTCATGCCCGGTATGTATCTCCTTGAGCAGTGATTCTATCCGCTGGCCGTAATCCAGTGAGGTGTCGTACTTGAAGACAAGTTCGGGTGTATGGCGGATGGTGAGGTGTTTGCCGATTTCACGGCGGATATAGCCTTTTGCGCTGTTAAGGCCTGCTTCGGAATCCTTTTTGGCCTTTTCATCACCGATCACGGTGAAAAAGATCTTTGCCAGGCTCAGGTCGTCGATGACTTCGACACCGGTAATCGTGACGAAACCGATGCGCGGGTCATTTAAACCACGTGAAAGTATCGAGCAAATCAACTCATGTATGGTCTCGGCGACCTTGTCGGAACGTTTGTGCATAATAAAATCCAAATCAGATAAAAGTTAGTGTTAAAGGCGGGGGTAAAGTCGTCAGCTCAACGTTACCCCCGCTTGTACGGTTTCTATAATTTAGTGGCGATCTTTTCCATCTCGAAAGCTTCAATAATATCGTTCAGCTTGATGTCATTGTAATTTTCAAGGCCGATACCACATTCGTAGCCGCTGGAAACTTCCTTGACATCGTCCTTGAAACGACGCAGCGATGACATTTTACCTTCGTAGATTACAACATTGTCGCGCAGCAATCGAACCTGTGCATTGCGTAGCATTTTTCCGTCCTGTACATAACAACCGGCAACGTTGCCGATTTTGGGTACCGAGAATACTTCGCGAACCTCGACACGCCCCAGGAACTTCTCCTTGTAGGTCGGTTCAAGCAGTCCTTCCATCGCTTTCTTAACATCCTCGACTGCATCATAGATGATGCTGTACAGCCGGATGTCAACCCCTTCCCTTTCGGCATGGGCCTGGGCTTTTACTTCCGGACGGACGTTGAATCCGATTACTATGGCATTGGATGCCGCCGCCAGGTTGATGTCCGTTTCGGTTACAGCGCCAACCGCCGAGTGAATCACGTTGAGACGAACCGCATCGGTTGAAAGTTTGCGCAACGACTCCGCCACGGCCTCAACCGAACCCTGCACGTCCGCCTTGACGATTACGTTGAGATCCTTGACCTCGCCGCTCTGGATGCGTTTGTAAAGGTCTTCGAGCGAAAGCTTGGTATGTTTGGAAAATATTACTTCACGCTGTTTGATCTGCCTCAGGGTTGCAATTTCCTTGGCCTGCTTTTCATCCTTCATCGAGACAAAGATATCGCCGGCATCGGGAACACCTGAAAGACCGACCAACTCAACCGGCATCGACGGCCCGGCCTCCATTACCTTTTCACCCCGGTCGTTCTGCATGGCCCGAACGCGTCCGGAATGCACACCGACAACACAGTAATCACCGGCCTTGAGTGTTCCTTCCTGAACCAGAACCGTCGCAACCGGACCACGCCCTTTATCGAGTTTGCCCTCGACGATAGTACCCTTGGCCGGCTTGTTGGGGTTGGCGGTAAGCTCCATCAGGTCGGCCTGAAGCAGAACCATCTCCAGCAATCCTTCAAGATTTATGCGTTTCTTGGCGGATACCTCAACCATGGTTACATCGCCGCCCCACTCGGAACAGACCAGGCCCTGCTCGGTCAGTTCCTGTTTGACGCGCTCCGGCTTGGAATCAGGCTTGTCGATCTTGTTTATGGCGACAATGATCGGGACACCGGCTGCCTTGGAGTGGTTGATCGCCTCGCGGGTCTGCGGCATGACACCGTCGTCCGCGGCAACAACCAGAATAACGATATCGGTGACTTTTGCTCCGCGGGCACGCATCGCGGTAAAGGCTTCGTGACCGGGTGTATCCAGGAAGGTTATCTTGCGGCCGTTCAGCTCAACGTCATAGGCGCCGATGTGCTGGGTAATCCCCCCCGCCTCGCCGGCGATTACATTGGCTTCACGAATTGCATCCAGCAGCGAGGTCTTGCCATGATCGACGTGGCCCATGATCGTTACGACCGGAGGACGTTTTTCGAGTGTTTCGGGTGCATCCGGAGTGGATTCCAGGATTTCGTCGAGATCCACCGCTACGTTTTCAACTTCATAATCGTATTCCGACGCCAGGATAACAGCTGTATCGAAATCCAGGGGATGGTTGATCGTAACCATCATGCCCATTTTCATAAGAGACTTGATCAGGTCGTTGGCCTTGATGCCCAACCGCTTGGCAAGTTCGCCGACAGTGATGCTTTCGGATATCTTGATAATGCGTTTGATCGCCTTGGGAACGGTAATCTCGGTTTTTTTCGTATCGGGAGCACGCTCTTTGCCGCCCTTTTTCTTTGAACCTTTATAGACCGGGTCAAAAGTGCGCTCACGTTTTTCCAGAATTTCATTCTTTCTGGGTTGTTCTTTTTTCTTAGGTGGAGCGCCTTTTTTACCACCCTTGCCGGCGTCACCATAACCAGGTCCGTCTTTTTTGACGCCACGACGATTGTCGCCGCCCGGTGGCGCGGCGGGTGCAAGCTGAACCTGTTTCATCCGGGAACGGTCTATCTCGGTTGCAGGAGCCGAAGGTGTGGGAGCCGCCGACTTTCTCTGCTCATACGCTCCGGCCGGTTTTCTCTGGTCAGCAGCAGGCGCCGGTCTTCTCTGGGCTGTATCGGATGCCGGCCTGGCGGGAGCGGTTCTCTGCTGAACAGGGGTTTCCTTGGTAACAACGCGAGTCGGGCGATTGGTAACACCCGGTATTTCAATCATGCCGAGTATTCTGGCCTGATTGGGTCCGGCTTTTTGTGGTTCCGGCGTTGCGGGTTTGGCGACCGGAACCGGCTTGGCAACAGCAACTGGCTCAACTGTTTCAGCAGGTTCACTCTTGATTGCAGTTTCAACCGGTACTTTTACATCCGTGACCGCGGCAACCGGAGTCGGGACCGGAGTTTGAACCGGAGCAGGAATCGGCTCAGGTGCAACAACGGCACTTGGCTCAACTACCGTCTCGGAAACATTGACCGGTACCTCTTGAGGTTCGGGTGTATCTGACAGGGGGATGATTTTAGCACGACGCCGAATAATATTCGAAGCTACCCTGACCTCATCCGTGCCGTTTTCTCTGGGTTGAGGAGCTGTCAAGCGACTCACCACATCTTCATCGACCTGTGAAGTGGCCGTCTTTGCATCAATACCGATCTCTTTGAGTTTGGCAATTGCCTCTTTGGGCTCCACACCCAGTTTTTTTGCCAAAACCCCAACACTAATCTTACCCATATTAATTATACCTCCCCCAGGAAGTTTCTATATCTGTCAACTGATTTAAGCAGCGGAGCTACAAAACCGCCCTGCTTGACGGCAATCGCGCTACGCGGAGCCTTGCCGAGAATAGCTCCGAAACCGTCTTTAGTAATGATGATACGGTGCGGAACATGATTGACATCGGCAATACAAATAATTTTCTCGCCTATTGTTTCCGAAACATCGGTTGCGACCAGGATAAGACCCGGCTTTACTTTAGCGCGAAGAGCGTCGCTTACCATCGAGCCGCCACCGATGATGCAGCCGGCCTTATTAGCCAGACCGATCAATCCGAAGATTCTGTCAAACAGCAGCTGGCGAACATGTTCCACCATTTGGTCGGGCGGCATCGAAGAAACATCCTGCTTGAAAGAACGTTTGAACTGGCCCTTTACCAAAGCAGCGGCAAGGCATTCCTTGTTTATGCAGGTATAAGACCCTCGGCCGGGCAGCTTTGAATCCAGATCCGGCATCACTTCAGAGTCAGGGGAAAGAACAAAACGGATAAGCTGGTCCTTGTTTTTGCTCGTCCTGCATCCGAGACAGCTGCGTTGAGGCTGTTCTGTAACTCCGTGGCGGGCCATTAATTATACGTTACTCCGCTTGATCATCGGCTTTGGCTTCGGTGTCCGCTTCCTGCGTCACGGATGGCTCTTCATCGGCAATGGTCGCGTCGTATGATGCAAACTCCTGCAACTCGGCCTCGGCCACTTTTGATTCGCTCTTGATGTCGATCCGGCAGCCGGTCAGACGGGCCGCCAAACTCACATTCTGTCCACGCTTACCGATCGCTAGCGAAAGCTGGTCGTCAGGAACGATTATTTCGAGAACACGCTTCTCCTCGTCCACAAAGACTTTTGAAACCTGAGCCGGAGAAAGCGAGTTGCACGCAAACCGCGCAATGTCCTCAGACCAGGGAATAATATCGATCTTTTCACCACGAAGTTCCGAAACCACATTTTGAACGCGGGCACCCCGCATGCCTACGCACGCTCCAACCGGATCAACATCGCGATCATTGGATGAAACAGCAATCTTGGCGCGGCTGCCCGGATCACGGACGATTGCATTGATCTCGACAATACCTTCCGCAATCTCAGGAACCTCGGCTTCAAAAAGCTTGGCCAGCATGCTTGGATGTGTGCGCGAAAGCATGATCTGTGGACCTTTGGTGGTCATGCGTATTTCGGTGATAATCGCACGGATACGGTCTCCGGGACGGTAGACCTCTCGCGGCATCTGCTCCTTGGCGGGGAGCACCGCTTCCGCGCGTCCCAGATCGATCAGCAACTCACCTTTTTCAAAACGGCGCACCATGCCGGTGATAACTTCCCAGATGCGATCATTGTATTCATTGTAGATTGTTTCACGTTCAGCATCACGAACCTTCTGTATGATGACCTGCTTTGCGGTCTGTGCGGCAATTCGACTGAACCCGCTGGAATCCAGCTTTTCGCCCAATGAATCACCGACTTCTGCTTCCGGGTCGATTTCATGCGCTTCCTCAAGACAAATTTCCTTGTAGGAATCCTGCACCTCTTCAACAACGGTAACAAACTCGAACAGCTCAACCTCTCCCGACTCGTGGTTATAGTGGGCTTCAAGATCTCGGGTATTACGATATTTCTTGTTTGCCGCCGTCAAAACTGCCTGTTCCATCGCCTCCAGCACCACTTGACGATCAATACCCTTCTCTTTGACAAGTTGTTCGATGGCGTGCTTGAGATTTATGATTGTATCCACGATTGCTTCTCCTTGCTGGCGTGTTTATATTCCATCAGAGCTCGAATTCAAGATTGGCTTTCGCAACCCGCTCCAACGGTATCGAAGCGGATTGACCCTCCGTGAGTGTCATCCTGATAACACCGTCAAAAAGTCCTTCAAGCTTTCCCAAAAAGGTCTTACGCTTGTTGCCCTTATCATCCTGCAGCGGCTCATATGTGCGAACCTTTATCAAACGGCCGGTAAATCGTTCATAGTCCGAAGATTTCTTCAACGGACGGTCCAGGCCCGGAGAAGAAACTTCCAGGGTATAATTACATGAAATCGCATCCTCCACATCCAGAATCATCGACAGTTCACGACTGACATTAGCGCAGTCGTCAAGCATTATTCCGCCTTCCTTGTCGATAAACAGCCGGAGAACCGCATCCCGTCCAACCTTGCCGAATTCAATATCCACCAGCTCAATCCCCAGTGATTCAAGAATCGGCAGCGCAATTCCTTTAACATAAGTACAAGTATCTTCTTTTGGTGCAGCCATCACAAACCCCGTAAAACAAAAAAGGTGAGCCTTGCGAGCTCACCTGCGAGTGAACATAAATTTTACTTGTTGTAGCATGCTACGCCTTGATATGCAAGCATATTTTAAAAGAATGATCGGTTATTTTATACAGACGCGACGCACTTCAAGAATATCAGTCAGCCCTTGAAACACCTTGATGATGCCGTCCTGTTTAAGGGTTGTCATGCCATCATTGGCGGCAAGAGCACGGACACTGTCCGTATCGGCACGGCGCTTTATCAGCCCCCTCAGTTCCGGAGTACACTCCAACACTTCATGAATGCCAAGGCGGCCCTTGTATCCGGTATTGTTGCAACGGTTGCATCCTACCGCATGGAACATGCTGATATCGCTATAGTCGATTCCGGTATTAGCAAAATCGGTTCGTCCATATTCATCAACCAGCTCGTTAAACTCATTCAAAGTCGGCTGGTAACTCTGCTTACAATCCTTACAGAGCCTGCGGCCGAGCCTTTGCGCCAGAACGCATAACAGGGAATCGGAAAAGCTGTATGGGTCCAACCCCATTTCAAGCAACCGCGTAACGGTTTCAGGCGCGGAATTGGTGTGCAGCGTGGAAAAGACGAGATGCCCTGTCAAAGAGGCTTCGACGGCCATGCTGGCGGTCTCCTCGTCACGCATTTCGCCGACCATGATAACATCCGGGTCAAGCCGCAGAAAAGAACGCAGAGCAGCGGCAAAGTTGAATCCGATCCGCGGATTGATCTGTACCTGGCGCAAACCGGGCTGGGTAATCTCGACCGGATCCTCGGCGGTCCAGATTTTACGGCATGTTTGATTGATCAAGGCAAGGCCCGAATGCAGCGTGGTGGTCTTGCCCGATCCGGTGGGTCCAACCACCAGAATCAACCCATGCGGACTGTTCAACGCTTCATAAAAAACTCTTTTATTGCGTTCAGTCAATCCCAGCTCTTCAAATCCGATCGGGTCTCCGCTCGCCAGAACGCGAATAACCACGTCTTCCATGCCCCCGACGGTCGGCATGGTTGCAACGCGAAGCTCAATATTGAGCGGCCCGAATTTTTTGAACTCTATCTTGCCGTCCTGCGGCTTCCTCTTCTCGGCAATATCCAGGTTAGCCATGATCTTTATGCGCGAGGGGATCGCAAATTTATATTTATACGGGATTCTCTGGTAAATCGAGCACTGGCCATCGACACGGGTACGGACGACAACATCCTTTTTACCAGGGTATGGTTCGATATGTATATCCGAGGCTTTATCCATGTAGGCATCATACACAATCTTATTGACCAGCTTGACAATAACACTGTCTTTCTCGGTAACTTTCTTTGTTTCTTCTTCAATTTCCGGCTCATCGGCAGAGGTTTTACTTAATAATTCAATGATGCTGTCCGGTACTATATCAAGATTGACCTCATCGTCCGCATCGGTAGTACTGACCGTGTCGATATTGTAAAGACGCTTGAGAGTCTTGGATATGCTTGCCTCGGTCGCAATCGCGGAAATAATTTTAAGACGGATGCTGTCTTCCAGCTCGCGAATATCATGCGGTTTGAGCGGATGGACCATCGCCAATGTTATCGTATTTCCTATTTTTGATATTGGAGCTATACGCTGTTTCTGTGCGTATACGGCACTGATATAACGGGAAAGGGACTGATCGATATCTGACAGGTTTATGTGTATGTAAGGCATGTCATACTGGGCTGCAACCGCTTTCGCGAGAATATCCTCGTCAACGTAGTGCAATTTCAGCAAGGCCTTTTCCAGGGTTATACCGTTCTGCTTGGACAGATCGCGCGCCTGCAGCAGCTTCTGTTGATCTATTACCCCATCGGTGAGCAGAATATCACTCAACTTGAGACGTTTGTTCTTCTGATCAAGAACAAAACTCAGGTCGCTCTCCTTGATAAAACCCAGTTTGCACAATAACTGACCGATCGGTTGATCGGGAAAGAGCTTTTGCAGCTCAAGCGCTTCCAGTAACTGTTCCTGGGTTACCAGCTGTTGTTCAACCAACAACTCACCAACTTTTTTGATACTCATATGCCGCCTGCTCCCGATCAAACAGAAAACGCTCGTCCTTGTGTAAGGTTCGAGCGTTATAACAGAAAATTCAGGAAAGTAAAATCGTTTAGCGGTTGTTTAAGCTATACCCGTTCTCGGTCAACAGATCTCGGATTATACGGTCGATCGTCAAATTAGTCAGGAAAAGACCGCCGCCCGGAAGTGAACTGTCATCAACTTTTATGCCGGACATTTGCAGGGAATAGCCCAAGGACCTGTCCTTTAGCAAACTGTGCTGTGCAAAAGAGCCATTTATCTTCAAACGGGAAACAATTTTTTCAGAGACCTTGCGAAAGTCATCCCGTGATTCGAGAATTACTACGCGATACCCTTTTGTTTCCAGGATTCTAAAAAGAGTATAATTAACCGGATCGCCATCATACCGGGTAACAATGTAACGGTGGCCACCTCGTTCGAAGTACCTCTCAGCTTTCACTGCCAGAGATATGCCGTTGTTATCAGCGGCAAAAACGTCCAATCTGCGATCACGATCGGCAGGTATCGAAAGCGCCGATAGTATCTCATCCACCATTCCGGGCTGGTTTTTGGCCGTTATCACGTGAATGGGGTAAGCTTCATGCGAGGGAGCGCTTTTAAGAGAGGCAAAAGGCTCGTAAAGCGTGAATCCTTCATTTTTAAGGAAATTGCTCAGCACGGGTGGCACGGAGACATGTCCGCTGTTCAACAGAACCACATCGTGCTTGATAAGACTCTCGGGTGTTTTTTCAACCTTGAAATCGGACTGAACAGTCAATTTCGGGTCTGTTCCAAAGTCAAGGGTGAAGTTTTCTTCGACAGAGTAAAAGCCAGCCGCTTCCAACATTGTTGATACTAATTGTTTGGTGCCGGCATTAGAATAGTTGATAATCCGTATGGCAGGGTCTTTTTCTTCAATTAAAGCTTTGACAAGCGGCGGAATGCTGGAGTGTTGATCCAGCAGTATGCGTGCGCCATTCATGCCTGAAAAAGAAGGATAACGTTGGGGATCAAGCGAGAGTGAAAATGCTGGCGTCTGCAGTGAGATCGGTTGCTGATCAACTTTTTGGGGTATAACCTTGTCCCATGTTTCACGAAGTTTCGCCAATGCTTCCTGTGAGTCAAGTTTGGGAACCGGGGATTCGAGCACGAAGGTCTGGCCGGCCGTAGCTTCAATTCCCTCGGGTCGGTCCGCTGGCGGATGAACTGGCTGAATAAGTTTCAGGGAACCATCCGCACGCCTTCTAACAGGCGGAATAATGATTTTTTGACCAATTCTAAGACGTTTTATGTCGTAGATGTTGTTTTCACGCCTGATTTCTTCAATGAAGGATTCGGCCTCGTTATTACTGAGGCCATAATCGCGCATCAGAATCTTAAAGAGGTGGTCTCCAGCTTTTACGGTATAGGTTGTTCCCTTGCCCGTGATATGTGAGTTTTTACCGGCAGTGGAGCGAGCTGATTGTTTATGAATTCCGCCGGGCGCTTTTGCTTTTGGTGCGGGTGATACAAGTGTTTGGGGATCAATCTCGAAACGAGGGTCCATAACCGCGCCGGAATCGGCAGCTGCGAATAATGCAACCAGGCAAGCGCTAACAATGGTAAAGCGGAATTCAGGTAAAAATGGCATCACATCTCCACACCAGGCTCGGTCTTGAGTATTAAACGAATATCAGAGAAATGTCAGGGCTCTTATACTGCACACCTTATGGAAAGTCAAATGAGACACCTGCCACAATCATTTGAGGGAGACTACAAACGCACGCACTGATTCATTTTTTTTGTATATGATAATATCCGCTTTCTGTCCGGCGGCGCCACGCAACTCAGTCACGCCTGAAATGTTTTTTCGAGATTCGACCTTATAGTCCGAACTTCCTGCCAACTGGGTGAGCACGGACTTGAGAAGCTGTTCCGGCAGGGCACTGCCCGTAATGGAGCGGACCTGAACCGCCTTGATTGCATTTCCAGAAGAAAACACCCTGAACTCAACATTATTGCCTACATAACGTTCCCAGCCCGGATTACTTGTTGCGTACTTCTTGTCATGACCCTGCAGCGGGATAAATTGGGGCAATACGGTGTCTGCAGACGGTTTTGGCGGTTGACTCGATAGAGGTTGTTTTTGAGATTGGGAAGCGGGAGATGCCGGCTTTTGCACTGCGGTCTTGGATGGAAGTATACGTTGTTTCAAAGAGTCCAGCAGATGCGGTTTTTGTTTCAGAAGATACCAACCGCCCGCGACGGTTACAATCAACAGCATCGACAGCGCCAGAACACTTCGCTTCATATATGCTGATTCAGAGCGGTAATTCTGTTCAAAAGCTTGTAAAAGCTCCTCCGGTATCAAATCTTCCGATGAATCTGTTTCATCTTTGATTTTAAACTCCGCCGGGGTGACCGCTGAGATCGAAGTAGCAACATCAGTCTCAACAATTTTATCGGGCTTGGAAACAGAAGATGGGACTTTTGAAGTTGGGGGAGAAATGGGTGTTCCATTGACGGGAATCCGGAGCTTGACTGTTTCAGGTTGAACTGCTGTAACAGGCTTTTCCCGTGTTTGGAGCAAAGGGCTCTCATTATTTCCGGACTTCGGAAGAGTTCGTACGGAATCATTTTCTGCAATGCTTGGAAGAGGTTCAATAACTCTATCGTCCTCGACCTCGGCAAACACTTCAACCGGTTTGTCGGTGGTGATCTCGTTATTTTGTGTTCGAGCCTGGACTAAAAGCATTTCCGCTATTTCATCAGGACTTCTTAACTCGGTTGACTCTTGTACAAACGGGTCTGCCTCAACGGTTTCTCCTTCGGAAATTGAATGACCAGTGTCAAGACCCGATAAAAAGTCATCGACCAACCTGTCGGCATCAGCCTTCGATTCTTCAGGAATGGATACCGCGGACCTGATTGATGCCACGGTCTGTTTGGGTGACACATATATTTTTGCCCACTGTTCACCAAGCAATGATTTAAGGATATTCTGGAAGTTATCAATAAGACTGGCTTCGGTCTGATTCAAGTCGATCACATACTCAAAAAGACCATTGATGGACTTGGCTTTGCCGCTCCCCTCATGCATGAGAATAAATCTTGGAGAGCCGGCACCGAGAAGCATCTGTATATGGCGGGCAACGCTTTCCCCGGTAACACCTGCAATATGATCCTGGATACAGACTGTTGCCGGCCGTTTTTCGAACACATCCTTCAAGCCATGGTCGAAGTCCGGAACTACATCGATGATAACTTTCAGCATCGGTTGCAGTACACTTTTCATGTAATGTGCTTTGGGACTATTTGATATGAATAGCAAATTGAGCATGAATAACCTTTTAATCCAAATTTGCTGATATGTACACGGCTTAACGTAGCTTGTCAACAGCAATGGCTGTGATATCCGCTTGAAGGAACTTAAGTTTTAAAGGGAAAAGGCTTTGTTTACAACATCAGCCTGCTGTGCAAGATGAAGTTGGTGCGACCCGACCGCGGGGCAGGCATCGGGAGGACGGCCGACATAACTGACGGGAATTGACATGTCTTCGAAAATCCCGTGAATATGATGCCAGGCGCCCATATTCCGCGGTTCTTCCTGAACCCAGATAAAGCGGCAGTCAACCGGGAAACCCGAAATCATGGAAGTCAATGCGCTAACTTCGATTGGGTAGAGTTGTTCAATCCGGACAATTGCGGTATCAGATATTCCCAGCCGCTCTCTTTCATCAACCAGTTCATAATACAGTTTTCCGCAACAGAACAGTACTCGCCGCACTTCCGAAGCTTCCACTGGATCAGCGATCAGCGGCATAAAAGCGCCGTTTGTCAGATCTTCAACCGATGAAATACAGCGAGGATGACGCAACAGGCTTTTGGGGGTAAACACAACCAACGGCTTCCTGAACGATTGCAGCACCTGGCGACGCAGAAGATGAAATATCTGGGCCGGCGACGATGGACAGGCCAGCACCATGTTGCCGTGAGCGCAGAGTTGTAGAAAGCGTTCCATGCGGGCGCTGGAATGTTCCCCCCCCTGCCCTTCGTACCCGTGGGGAAGCAGCATGACCAGGCCGCTGGCACGATTCCATTTGGTTTCCCCGCTGGCAATAAACTGGTCAATGATAACCTGGGCCCCATTGGCGAAATCACCGAATTGTGCTTCCCAAATAGTCAATGAGTTGGGCGTCTCCAGTGAATAACCGTACTCGAACCCAAGCACCCCGAACTCGGAGAGCAAACTGTTCCAGGCGTCAAAGCGGGTGTCTTCCTTTGCAACAGCTTTCAATGGCGTATACGAACGTTCATCATTATTGTCAATCACGTAACAATGACGGTGGTTAAAAGTTCCCCTGCGCGAATCCTGCCCAGATATACGTACCGAAACACCTTGGTTCAGCAGTGTCGCGTAAGCCAGTGTCTCGCCATTGCCCCAATCTATTCCATGCCCTTTCAGCACGGCTTCAAAGCGCTTCTGAATCAGGGAGTGTACTTTTGCATGCGGCATAAAACCTGGCGGCAGCTCGGCAAGTCTTCTGGAAAGAGTCAACAATGTTTCAGTGGAGACTCCTGTCGCAACATACTCCTGGCTGTAAACGCGGCTGATGTTTTGCCACTTGTCCGAAAAACCGACTTTTGTCTCAAGCGGTTTTTTGCTGAATGCGGAGTCCAGTGCCTGCAAGACTCTATGCTCGACCGCGGACAAAACCTCCGCGGGAATTGTTCTTTCCTCTATAAGAGAATTAAGATAAATCCGGTTGACCGGGGGCCTGGCTGATATCTGTTTATACATGAGCGGCTGGGTAAATGATGGTTCATCCCCCTCGTTATGGCCATGGCGGCGATAACAGATCAGCTCGATGACGACATCGCGCCGATACACTTTCCTGTACTCCATAGCAAGTTCAGCGACATGAAGCGCGGCATCAGGCGCTTCACCCTGCACGTGAAAGATCGGGCAGCCCAGCATCATTGCAACATCAGTCGCATACCGGGTAGAACGCGAATCCCTTGGGGCGGTAGTGAACCCGATCTGATTATTGAGAACGATGTGAATGGTGCCCCCGGTCCCATAACCCTCAAGCCGGGACATGTTGAGAACTTCCATGACACTGCCCTGACCGGCAAATGCGGCGTCACCATGGATAAGCAGTGGCAGGACACGCGAAGAGCCATCGGCTCCATAATGATCCTGACGCGCACGGCACTTGCCCTCAACCACCGAGTTGACCGCCTCCAGATGACTGGGGTTGGCGGCAAGGGTCAAGTGAATGCGATGGCCATTCAGATCTATTTCAGAGGAATGCCCCTTATGGTATTTGACATCACCGTCTCCAACAAAACCGAATGCCAATGTATCCTGAAACTCGGCAAATATTGACTCATAGGGTTTATTAAATATGTGTGCCAGCACATTCAGGCGTCCCCGGTGAGACATTCCCATCACCAGATCCGTGACACCGGATTCAGGACAACACCTTATCATCCGGTCCAGTAACGGAACAAGAATCTCACCCCCTTCAAGTGAGAATCGTTTCTGGCCAATAAACTTTCGGTGAAGGTACGACTCGAATAGTGCCGCCTGGTGAAGTTTTTCCAGGATGTGGAGTTTTTCAGGCACACTGTGCCTGGGAATGTTACGGTCAGACTCCATCCCGTCTATCAGCCATTGGCGTTCATCGGGATCCTGGATATGCATGAATTCAATACCGATCTCACGGCAATAGGTTTCATTCATGACAGCGAGAACCTCCCGCAGAGTTGCCTTTGGCTTCATAAATCTGCGGCATGAAAATATTGTGTCCAGATCGTTGTCATCCAGATCGAAATTGGCCAACTCCAGAAGCGGGTGTTGTAACAAGCAGTGAGATAATGGGTCCGTACAGGCCAGCAGATGCCCAATACTTCGATAGCGATAGATGAGTGATTGTACGCCGGATTGTTTCAGAGCATGTTTTTCGCCAAATTCGGATAATACTGGTGGACATTCGGAAGCAAGCTCAAATCCGCTGAAAAAAGCGGACCATTCCGCCGGAACGGAATCCGGTTCACGCTTCCAATCCGCCTGCAGCGCTTCAAGCCAGTCACCCGAAATATTTGCCAACAGGGTCGCATCCATCTGTTATTCCCCACAAATACCTTGATATGGTTCAGTTGGTGGAGATTAGCATAAATCCGCGCATATCAAAAAAAAAAGTGTCGCCTGCAACACCCATATTGAATTCACGCTATTCCAACCGGTATCCTGGAATATTTGATCAATCAGCATTAAAACCGGAATAGCAGATAACATAATAATTTCGTCACTGACACGACAGGTTGACATTAATGGAATAGGCGTGCTATAGAGTTTCTTTACACAGCACTTACTGCAGAGAGCTGATAATGTAAAATGGCAAAATCCGCAAATCAGTATCACAATAATATCATTATCTTATCTTCAGCGAGAGTGGCGGAATTGGCAGACGCACCAGACTTAGGATCTGGCACCGTAAGGTATAGGAGTTCAAGTCTCCTCTCTCGCACCACACTATTTCCAGGTGTTTGTTTAGTTGATCTTCCAGATGACAAACATTACATTTCATTTAAAAGAGGACAGTCACCATGCAGGTAAACGTTGAAGAGATCAGTCCGGTACAAAAAAAGATTAACATCGAAATCCCGGCTGAACGGGTAAACGAAGAGATAGAAAAGGCGTACTCGGTTATCCAGAAAAAAGCCAAGCTTCAGGGCTTCCGTCCCGGCAAAGCTCCGATGAATCTCATAAAGCGCACCTATAGCGATGCAATGCGTGATGACGTGATGCGCCGCCTCTACGAGCAGACACTATATAAAGCCCTTAATGATCATAAGATCGAGCCAATTGACCCACCAACGATCGAAAGCGATATTATCGAGCAGGGAGTACCTTTCAAATACAGTGCCCTTGTAGAGGTAATGCCACAGATTTTGCTTCAGGATTATAACGGACTTGTGGTCAGCAAGGAAAAGTATGTTGCCAAACCCGAAAGCATTGACGGCGAGCTTGCACGCATGCAGGAGAACATGGCGCAACTTATCCCCGCCGATAGCGATTGCGCCATAGAGAACGGACACTCGGTTTCCGTGGATTACTCGTTTTCAGTGGATGGGTTCCCCGAGGAGAGCTCTGTTGCCGAGGATGCAGTGGTGGAAGTTGGGGCAAACCGCCTGATTCCTGGTTTTGAAGAGCAACTGATCGGCTTGAAGGCAGGAGAAACCAAGGAGTTCACTCTCTTGCTGCCGGAAGGATATCGTAATTCCGGAGCAGCGGGCAAAGAAGGGCTTTTCAAGGTAACCGTCAAGGAGATAAAGCGCAAGGAACTACCGGAACTCGACGATGAGTTTGCACAGCAATTCGGTGACTACGACACAATCGCCGATCTGCGGGCAAAGATGGTTGAATATCATGAAAAACATGAGACCGAGCGCATTGAAAGCGAACTAAAAGAGCGCATCATAAAGGCGCTGATCGAAAAGAATCCGCTGGATGTTCCGGAATCCATGGTAAAACGCCAACTCGATTACATGCTTGAAAATTTGAAGAACCGGCTCAAAAGCCAGCAGATGTCGCTCGATATGATGGGGCTTGACGAGGCGGGATTCAAGGTGCGATTCCGTGATGATGCCGCAGACAAGGTCAGGGGTGGATTGCTGCTGATGGCCCTGGTGGAAAAAGAAAATATTGCCGTTTCCGACGAGGACCTGAATGAGCGTTATGAAAAGATTGCCGCCGGCAATCCCGACATGCTCACGAGGATCAAGGAATATTACGCAGCCAATCACAACGCAAAGAACGCAATCATATCCGAGATCAAGGAAGACAAGGCAATCTCGGTACTGATCGGTAGCGCTGTAATCACCGAAGTTGATGCTTCTGAATTGAAAACAGCCTGAGGAGAACAGAATACATGTATATCCCGATTGTTGTAGAGCAAAGCGGACGTGGCGAACGCTCATACGACATATATTCTCGCCTGCTGAAGGAAAGAATTATTTTCCTTGGCGGAGCTATTGATGACAATGTTGCCAATCTGGTAATTGCCCAGCTTTTATTTCTTGAAGCCGAAGATCCAGACAAGGATATCCATCTTTACATTAATTCCCCTGGTGGCGTGGTCACTGCCGGCATGGCCATATATGATACGATGCGTTATATCAAAGCCCCGGTTTCAACCATATGCGTCGGTCAGGCGGCTTCAATGGGCGCAATTTTGTTGACCGCTGGTGAAAAAGGAAAACGTTACAGTCTTGAGCATTCCAGAATCATGATCCATCAGCCTCTGGGCGGTTTCCAAGGGCAGGCGACTGATATCAGTATCCACGCAAAAGAGATACTGCGCATGAAGGACGAGCTTAACGGTATTCTTGCAAACCTGTCCGGCCAGACGAAAGAGAAGGTTGAAGCTGACACCGAGAGAGACTTCTTCATGTCAGCTGAAGATGCCAAGGAATACGGTCTGATAGACGCGGTTTTCTCAAGAAAACCTGTAACAGGGGGTACTCCATGAGTCGTAGAGATACACCTCAGGAACATCTGACATGCTCCTTCTGTGGCAAAAGCCAGGAAGACGTCAAAAAGCTCATTGCCGGACCAGCAGTCTACATCTGTGATGAATGCATCGAACTCTGCAATGATATTATCGCGGAAGAGATGAAGATGGAAGAAACCCTCGGACCTGACTTGAAGAAGCTTCCGAAACCTCGTGAAATCAAAGACATTCTGGATGAGTATGTAATCGGCCAGGAAAAAGCGAAAAAAGTGCTTTCCGTCGCTGTATACAACCATTACAAGCGTATTGATTCCGGCGGCAAGCCGGGTGATGTGGAAATGCAGAAAAGCAACATTCTTCTGCTCGGTCCGACCGGATCAGGCAAAACGCTGCTGGCGCAGACGCTGGCGCGTATCCTGAAAGTACCCTTTGCAATGGCCGATGCGACCAACCTTACCGAAGCAGGATATGTCGGTGAGGATGTCGAAAACATAATCCTGAGCCTGTTGCAGGCCGCTGATTACGATGTGGAACGTGCCCAGAAAGGCATCGTATACATTGATGAAATTGACAAGATCGCCCGCAAAACCGATTCACCCTCGATCACCCGGGATGTTTCCGGAGAGGGAGTCCAGCAGGCCCTGCTCAAGATAATTGAGGGAACCGTTGCCAGCATACCTCCAAAAGGCGGGCGCAAGCATCCCCAACAGGAGTTCATGAAGGTTGATACCACCAATATCCTCTTCATCTGTGGTGGCGCATTCGCAGGACTCGAAACGGTAATACAGCAGAGGATCGGAAAGAAAACCCTCGGTTTCGGCGCTGATGTAAAAAAACGTGATGAGAAGAAGCTTGGTGAACTGCTAAATAACCTGACACCCGAGGATCTTCTCAAATACGGATACATCCCTGAGTTTATCGGCCGGCTTCCCATGCTGGCAACCCTGACTGAACTTGACGAAGAAGCCATGGTGCAGATACTGAAAGAACCCAAAAACTCATTGGTCAAGCAGTACCAGAAACTGTTCGACCTCGAGAATGTTCGTCTGCGCTTTACGGATGGCTCCCTGATTGCAATTGCAAAAGAAGCGCTTAAAAGGAACACCGGTGCTCGCGGACTGAGAGCGATTCTTGAAAACTCGATGCTGGACATAATGTACGACGTGCCATCCCAGCCAAACGTGCAGGAAGTCGTTATTAACGAAGATGTGATTTACCACAAGGAAAAACCGATTGTAGTATATGAACAGGAACTTAAAGACGCTGCCTGATAGTATTATCTTTTTTTTCAGCTGGTTATAATTTCAGTGTGCGCAGCTAGACATTGTATGTTTCATTCTTATTTTGATAAACCGTTCCAATTGCCCAGAAACTGCAGCTTTGCACGAATTTGTTCTTGACACGATTCACAGAAATCTGATAAACACTGTGTCGCTTTGTTATCATAATTAAAAGTTATCGGAGGTGTACCGTGACAAAAGCAGAATTGATCAGTTCAGTTGCAGAACAGGCCGGTCTGAAAAAAGTGGAAGCAGAAAAAGCTGTCGCCGCATTTATCGCCAGCGTGACCACTGCTCTGAAAGGCGGAGATAAATTAAGCCTGGTCGGTTTCGGCACATTCTCTACCTCCAAACGTTCAGCACGCAAGGGCCAGAATCCGCAAACCGGCAAGAAGATCGACATTCCTGCCGCAACTGTTCCGAAGTTCAAGCCCGGCAAAACCCTGAAAGAAGCTGTCAACGTAGTTGTGACTAAGAAGAAAAAGTAATCATCGGGGGTTGTAGCTCAGTTGGTTAGAGTGCCAGCCTGTCACGCTGGAAGTCGCGGGTTCGAGCCCCGTCAACCCCGCCATAAAATAGAGGGCGAATAGCTCAGCTGGGAGAGCGCCAGCCTTACAAGCTGGATGTCACAGGTTCGATCCCTGTTTCGCCCACCAATAAGAAAGAGGACTTAAGCTTAGTTGCTTAGGTCCTTTTTCTTTGCTTTCACCACCTTGATGACGACCAGTGGCGGAAATCCTGCAAGGCATGTTTGGGTTACGAGCTTGCAACGTTTACATAAATGCCTTGTTTTCTGTCATTTACTTATTGAGGATAAATGCCGGTTATGTTATTTTTATAAGCTATTTTGTCACTACACAAACAACGGGAGATAACCGAATGTTCAGTTCCCTTATAAAAAAGTTTATCGGTAGCAAGAATGAACGTGAGCTGAAGAAGATGTGGCCGATAGTAGAAAAAATCAACTCGTTCGAACCTTCCATTTCCCAGCTTTCCGATGATCAACTTAAAGCCAGGACAACGGAATTCAAAGAGCGCCACTCTAAAGGTGAATCACTGGACTCACTGCTTCCGGAAGCTTTTGCGGTCTGCCGTGAAGCGGGCAAACGCGTTCTCGGAATGCGGCATTTCGATGTGCAGCTGATCGGCGGAATGGTGCTGCATTCAGGTAAGATTGCCGAAATGAAGACCGGTGAGGGTAAAACGCTGGTTGCCACCCTGCCCGCCTACCTCAATGCCATTTCCGGCAAAGGTGTCCATGTCGTTACAGTCAATGATTATCTGGCAAAACGCGATTCGGAGTGGATGGGCAAACTGTACGGATTTCTGGGACTGACCGTGGGAATCATCATCCATGGTATTGAAGATGAGCAGCGCCGGATAAACTATGCGGCCGACATTACCTACGGAACAAATAATGAATTCGGATTCGATTACCTTCGCGACAATATGAAGTTTGATCTGGATGACTATGTTCAGCGCGGGTTCAATTATGCCATCGTTGACGAGGTTGACTCGATCCTGATCGACGAAGCCCGGACGCCTCTGATCATTTCTGGCCCGACCGAAGATTCGACGGACAAATATTATGTAATCAACAGCATCATTCCCAAGCTTGAAAAAGGTGAAGTCATTGAAGTCGAGGCGAATACCCTTTCCGGTAAGCGTAAACAGTACACCGGAGACTTCACAATCGACGAAAAGGCCAAGAGCGCGTCCCTGACAGAACAGGGCGTACTGAAAGTAGAGAAGCTGCTCAAGGTTGACAACCTGTATGACCCGCGCAACATCGAGATTCTTCACCATGTGAACCAGGCGCTGCGAGCCCATGTGATGTACAAAATTGACGTGGATTATGTGGTGAAAGACGGCGAAGTCATGATCGTTGATGAGTTCACCGGACGCCTCATGCCTGGTCGCCGCTGGTCGGACGGCCTGCATCAGGCGATAGAAGCCAAGGAAGGGGTCAAGATCGAAAATGAAAACCAGACCCTGGCGACGATTACCTTCCAGAACTATTTCCGCATGTACAGTAAACTGTCCGGTATGACCGGGACGGCAGATACCGAAGCTGAAGAGTTTCACAAGATCTACAAGCTTGACGTTACTGTTATTCCAACCAATCGCCCTCTCCTGCGGCCGGATTTCCCCGATGTAATCTACAAGACCGAACAGGAGAAGTTCAAGGCTGTGATTGAGGATATCAAAGAGCATTATGCCGCTGGGCAACCCTGTCTGGTCGGTACAATTTCCATTGAAAAATCAGAGGTGCTGTCCGAGCTTCTGAAAAAACAGGGAATACCGCACAATGTTCTAAACGCCAAGCAGCACGAGCGCGAAGCGGAAATTGTTTCACAGGCCGGTCGCAAAGGCGCGATCATGATTGCCACCAACATGGCCGGCCGCGGTACCGACATCGTCCTGGGAGGCAACCCAGAGGCCATGGCCAAGCAATGGCTGAGAGCCAATCCGGAGGCAAGCGAGGAACAGTACCAGGCGATCATACAGCAGTACAAAACACAATGCGCCGCTGAACATGACGAGGTCACCAAACTGGGTGGACTGCATATTCTCGGTACCGAGCGCCATGAATCCCGCCGCATCGACAACCAGTTACGCGGCCGTTCCGGCCGTCAGGGCGATCCGGGTTCGTCCAAGTTCTATCTGTCGCTGGAAGATGACCTGCTTCGCATTTTCGGATCGGAACGCGTGGCCAAGATCATGGACCTGCTGAAAATTGAAGAAGGCGAAGCAATCACGCACGGCATGATCACCAAGTCGATTGAGAATGCGCAGAAGAAAGTTGAGGCGCATAACTTTGACATACGCAAACACCTGATCGAGTATGATGACGTAATGAACAAGCAGCGTGAGGTAATTTACACACAGCGCCGTGAAATCCTTGCCGGTCAGGCGATCAGGGAGAGTTTCCTGGAGATGCTGCAGGAAACCATCGATGATATCGTTGCAACCTATGCCATAGAAAAAACGCCCGCGCACGAATGGGACTGGCAGGGAATCAGCGATGTGGTTTTCAGGTGCTTCAACCTGCAACTGGACCTTCCAAGGGAGTTGCTGAGCCGGCTGACCCCTGTAAATTTCAGCGACACCCTGAAGGAGCAGACCCAGGCCATATTCGAGGCAAAAGTCCAGGAAATGGGTGACGAACTGATAGACCACCTGATCAAGGTCATGATGCTTCAGGCCATAGATACCCACTGGAAAGATCACCTGTTGAATATCGACCATCTCAAGGAAGGCATCGGCCTGCGCGGTTACGGCCAAAAGGATCCAAAGCAGGAGTACAAGAAAGAAGCCTATAATCTCTTCATGGAACTGATGATCCGTATCCGGGAAGAAGTTGTCGAACGTGTCTACTGGGTTCAACTCCAACACGGCGGAGAGGAAATCGAGGAGATGGAAGAAGAGCAGCGCAGCAAAAAGCTGGTTTTCAACCTGGCCGGAGACGAGGATCGTGTCCAGGAACCGGCCAAAAGCCAGAAAGCCGCCGGCCGTAACGATGCCTGCCCTTGCGGCAGCGGCAAAAAATACAAGAAATGCTGTGGCAAGTAACTGATTATCTGGAGGTCACATGGATATAAAAGGCTTTCAATTTGCTGCAGTTGAGGCTGCCATAAAAAAACCGGGGCGCAAGGATCTTGCGTTGATATATTCCGAAACTCCAGCGGTCGCCTGTGCGGTTTTCACCACCAACAAAGTCAAGGCTGCTCCGGTCTTGCTGTCCGAGGAACGCATACGAAGCGGCAAAGCTCAAGCCTTGATCGTTAACAGCGGCAACGCTAATGCATGCACCGGTGAAAACGGCTTGCTGGTTGCCGGGAAGACGACACATCTGGTCGCCGCGGAACTAGGTATTTCCGATGAAAACGTGCAGGTTTGCTCTACCGGCGTGATCGGTGTACAGATGCCGGCAGACCGGATTTGCGCTGCCATTCCTGCACTGGTCGCGGGGCTTTCTTCCGGAACGCTGGACGATATTGCGCAGGCGATAATGACTACCGATACCTTTCCGAAAATGGAGGCACGCAGCGGGGAGATGAACGGCATCGGCTATACTGTTGCCGGTATCGCCAAGGGTGCCGGGATGATCATGCCGAACATGGCCACCATGCTCTCATTCATCATCACCGATGCCAATGTCGAGGCTACTTTCCTGAATGATTCTTTCCGCAGGGCGGTAGACGCATCTTTCAATTCGATAACCGTGGACGGTGACATGTCCACCAATGACACCTGCCTGATGATGGCCAATGGCGCCGCCGCCAATCCTGTTATTTCAGGAGCGACTCCGGAGGGGGTCGCTTTTGAGGTCATCCTGCACGATGTGCTGCTGTCCCTGGCCAAGCAGATTGTTCGTGACGGCGAAGGGGCCACCAAGTTTGTCGAAATCCGGGTAACCGGGGCAGCTGATGACGCCGACGCCAAACTGGCCGCAATGGCCATCGCCAATTCAAGCCTTGTCAAGACTGCGTTCTTTGGTCAGGACGCCAATTGGGGCCGCATCTTTGCCGCCGTCGGATATTCCGGAGCCAAGGTGGACCAGTCGCTGCTGTCACTCCGTTTTGACGACGTGGTCATGGCCGGTCAGGGTGTCTTTGCCGGCGGGGACGCGGAAGCCAAAGGCAGCGAGATCCTGAAAAAGCAGGACTTCACCGTCACAGTTGATCTTGGCTTGGGACACGGATCGGCCAAGGTTTACACCTCGGACCTGTCCCATGAATATGTCAGCATCAACGCCGATTACCGGACATAACTTGCTTTTCATTAATTACACATCCCCTGCAGCCCCCGCACCTGGGGGCTTTTTTATCGACTAACGGGTTATTTCTGTGCGCCTGATACAATTGTTCCTGATGGTTTCATTAATACTGCATTCGACTCCGCTGATTGCTTCGGATGAGCTGATGAATGCGGGCCGGGCATCTTCGATCGACTTGCTGCTGGACAATGCCATCAGGCGCGGCCTTATCGCCGGTGGAGTCGTTGTGGTAGGTAACCGCAACGGTCTCTTATACGCGAGCACGCGAGGCAACCTGTTCCAGACGCCCGGATCTCCTGCACTTACCGAGAGAACCTTGTTTGACGTAGCATCATTGACCAAAGTCATAGCAACCGCACCGGCCGTGATGAAACTGCTGGAAAACGGCCGGATCAACCTGCTTGACCCCATCACCCGCTGGTTCCCGGAACTTGAAGGCTCGGGGCGGGAAGATATTACCCTGCTCAACCTGCTGACGCACACTTCCGGGATAGATGACATGGAAATTTCCGCGGATGATTCACTCAAGAAAGCACTGATAAAAACTGCGTCACAAAACAGCCCGCCACCGGGCGATCGTTTTCGCTATGCCGATATCAACTTCATCCTTCTGGGTGAAATGGTTCGGAGAGTTTCCGGCATGCCTCTGGACATGTTCTGCAGAGAGCATGTTTTTGCCCCGATCGGCATGGCTGATACCCAGTTCCTGCCGCAAGCGGATACAGCTACGCTGATTGCTCCGACTGCCGGGTCCAACAAGGCTCTTTCGGCGGGGATTGTTCAGGATATGAACGCCAGGAGACTCGGCGGAGTTGCGGGACACGCAGGGCTCTTCAGTAATGCCTCGGACTTGACCAGATTCGCCACCATGATCCTTAATCAGGGAAGCTATAAAGGCGCGAGGCTGTTCAACGAACGAACGATAGCTCAGATGACGGCGCCCTATTTCTACAGCAAGGGACGGATAGTCAGGGGATTGGGGTGGGACATCAAGTCACCCTTTTCCGCCCCCAAAGGCGATCTTTTTTCGGCGATGTCGTTTGGACACACCGGATACAGCGGTTCTTCATTGTGGCTGGATCCGGAACAGGACCTGTTTGTGCTCATGCTTACAATTCGTCTTGACTATCAGGATGTTCGACAGTTCAGCAGATTAAGAAGCGACATATCCACGCTGGCCGTTTCGATCTTTTCACACCCACGCATGGCAGACGAGATTTCAAACAACGTGCAAGCGCCCTAAAACTCTAATAACTTGACACGTTACAACTCCTGTGCTAGTTAATTTCAGCATACAAAATTCTTCCGCATCCACTCAGCAAGGGAGAGATCGATGAGCATCAAACTGCTGGTCGCCGATGACAGTATCACTATCCAGAAGGTAATCGGCATCATTTTCGGGGGAGACGATTACTCCCTGACGGTCGTCGATAATGGCAAGACAGCAATAGAGAAGGCAATAGAAGTTTGCCCCGATGTACTGCTGATCGATGCCCTCATGCCTGGCATGACCGGCTATGAAGTCTCCGAGGCGGTACGCGCGACACCGGCATTGGCCAACAAACCGATCCTGATCCTTACCGGCTCGTTCGAGCCATTTGATGAAGATAAAGCCAAGAAATGCGGTGCGGACGATTTCCTTGCCAAACCATTCGAATCACAACAGATTATCAGCAAGGTCAAAGAACTTGCTGAACTTGGCCTGGCACGCGAAAGCGCCGCGTTGGCCGCGAAAGCGCAATCAATCCCCCAAATGGAACCCGAGCCTCCGGCAGCTGTTTTTGCTCCAACCGCGGAACCTTTTGCAGAACCTGCGTTTACTCAACAGAATGAAGTTCCTCCCGTTTCGACCCAATCGGATATTTGGGGAGCATTCACTACTGAAGCTGAACCGATATCCAAGCCGCAGACCGCACCTCTTCCGGTTTTTGAAGCGACACCGATAGCAGCACCTTTCGAGTTCGAGACAGAACCGGATGTTTTTGCAATCGTCAAGGAAGAATCGGATGCTCAACTTGTTCAGCCCGCCGTGACATCCGCACAATCGGAACAAAATACCGGTTCGCAGTGGATTCCTGTCGAAGAGCACACCTTTGAGTTTGAAGAAGAAACCATCTCCGAGCTTCCTCCCGCTGCAATTGCCGATCAAACTACACCCGTAGTGGAGACGACGTTCGGAGACATCTCGTTTGAAGATGAGGAACCGGTCCAACCCGCCACTGTTGCCGCACCAGTGTTCACTCCGGTTGTAGAACCGGCCTCCCCGGCCTTCATAGCCGCCGAGCAGACTTTTGCTGTTTTTGATGAGCCGTCTTCCGTATTTGCAGCTCCACCTGAACAGGTTGAGGAACTGACTTCACAAACCATTGTGGCACCAGCGGCGGAATATTCAGCGACAGAAGCGCCTGCCGTGGTTGAGGCTCCGGTATTTGCCGCCGCTCCGGCCGCATTGACAGAGGATCAGCTTAGAGCCGCCATATCATCAGCTTCAAAAGAGGTTATCGAGCGGATCGTCTGGGAAGTGGTCCCCGATCTGGCCGAAACGCTCATAAAAGAGGCCATCCGCAAGATCAGGGAAGGCCTGTAGAAAGAAAGACCATACCAGAAATCATTGCAGATGGGGATGCTTACACATCCCCATTTTTTTACCCGGATCTCAGGATTGTGAGGACTTATTATGATTAAGAACGCGATTGCAAGGATTGTCGAGCGAGAGGATCTTACTGAAGGTGAGATGATCGAGGTCATGAACCAGATCATGTCCGGCGAATGTACCGCGGCCCAGATCGGAGCATTCATTACCGCGCTGCGCATGAAGGGCGAAACAATTGAGGAGATCACCGGAGCCGCACGGGTAATGCGTGAACGGGCCACTCCGATCCGGGTCGGTCGTGGTGTCCTGGATATTGACCGCGACGATATCAACATCGACCGGGAAACCATCCTGGATGTTGTCGGCACCGGAGGTGACGGCACCAATACTTTCAATATTTCCACCACGGTTTCGTTTGTGGTTTCTGCCTGCGGTGTCAAGGTGGCCAAACATGGCAACCGCTCGGTTTCCTCGGCCTGCGGCAGCGCCGATGTTCTGGAAAAATTGGGTATAAACCTGGACGTGACCCCGGAAACGGTGGAAAACTGTATCGCCAAGATTGGAATCGGTTTCCTGTTCGCCCCTGCCCTGCATGGCGCGATGAAACACGCCATCGGGCCGCGGCGCGAGATCGGCATTCGCACAATCTTCAACATCCTGGGACCGCTGACCAATCCGGCCGGAGCCGATTGCCAGGTCATGGGCGTCTACCGGTCGGAGCTGGTCGAAAAACTGGCGGGGGTGCTTCACAAACTGGGCTGCAAACATGGTTTCGTGGTACATGGTTGCGACGGCATGGATGAGATGACGCTGACCGGCGAGACTCTTTTGGCCGAGGTTACCCCCGCCGGAGTCAAGCTGTTCACGGTTACCCCGGAGCAGCTGGGATTGTCCCGCTGCCCGATGTCCGCGCTCAAGGGTGGCGATGCGGTTACCAATGCCGAAATTGTCAAATCCGTTCTTCTGGGAGAAGCAGGGCCACGCAGGGAGATCGTGCTGTTGAACGCTGCCTATGCCCTGCTGGCTGCCGGTAAGGTTGTGACACCCGAAGAAGGCGTTGCCCTGGCGGTGGAAGCGATTGATTCGGGCCGTGCCTTTCAGCAGGTGCAGAAACTCGCCGATTTGACGAATCAGGCATGATGTCTAGCTGCAGCCAACAGCAACAAATTATGAAAGAGTGAACATGACAACCGATACACCCGACATATTGAAAACGATTGTTGCCCACAAGAAGCAAGAAGTTGGATCCGCCAAGGCTGCTGCGCCTGTCAATGAACTGAAGCTGCGTATCGCTGACCTGGAAGACTTACCGCGCGGCTT
>MGZK01000096.1 GCA_001802125.1 Geobacteraceae bacterium GWC2_55_20 | reverse complement strand
TGGTTACACAATCCATTTTCACCTCTCCACATTAGCAAAAACATTAGCAAAACAGCTGCTTGGAGAGGTTACTTAATATTATCATACTGTTAGGTGCAGATAAAGGCGGCCAATCGGCCGCCTTTAACAAACACAAGAGGGGGCCACCTGCGGGGTCAGGGCCACCTGCGGGGTCAGGCTTGCTTTATTGCTTTAAATCCTGTACAACCTCCCCATGGCTCGCAAACAACGCATTCATTACCCCGGCGCACTCTACCACGTAATCCTGCGTGGTAACGCACAACAGGACATCTTCTTCGAGGATGGCGACCGGTACAGGTTTTATCTCCTTCTGCAAACTATCGTCGAGAAATTTGGCTGCCGCATCCATGCCTTCTGCCTCATGACAAACCACGCACACCTCGCCATCCAGGTAGGTGAAACGCCGCTCTCCCGCATTATGCAGAACCTTTCCCTTCGCTATACCACATGGATCAATCGCCACATGAACAGAAGCGGCCACCTGTTTCAGGGGCGATACAAGGCGGTTCTTGTCGATGCCGACTCATATCTGCTTGAACTTGTCGCCTATATCCACCTGAATCCTGTCCGTGCGGCCATGGTAACGGATCCGGAAGAGTACCCGTGGAGCAGTCACACAGCCTACCTCGGCACGGAAATCGTACCGTGGCTGACCACGGAAGAGGTGCTGTCGATGTTTGGCACGCAACGCGGGCAGGCGGCAAGGCTCTTCTCGCAGCTTGTCGGGGAGAGGACGGGGGACGGACGCAATAACGAGTTTCATCAGGGAGGAGCGATTGACAGTCGTCTGCTCGGCATTGAGAGCTTTGTCGATGAAGCGTTGGAGAAGGCGCAACTGCGTCGTGAACAGAAACCGACCGTCCGTGAGGTGCTGGAAACCATCAAGACTGTATGTAACATCGATAACGAGACACTTTGTTCGCGGCAGCGAGGCAGAGCAGCCACTGAAGCGCGCACGCTCGCGGCCTGGGCGGTCGCGGAATTCTCCGCTGGCACAATCAGCGAGGTGGGCCGGATCTTCGGACGCGATATATCCACACTGAGCGCCTGCATCAAACGTATGACAGACAAGGCGCGGCATGATTCCGCTGTTGCCGGGAGGATGGAATCGGTCAAACAGGCGCTGAAGAATAGCTGATCAGCCGCCTGCATGGTATGCAACAGAATATGACATAAGCAATCAACATGTTTGACAGGATATGAATGATGTTGTAGTTCTCAGTACCATTCAATAAGATTGCAAGTCGCGGGACAACAATAGTGCGTAACTTTTAACGGCAAATGAAATATCAGGAGGAACATGAACCTACCTCCAGAGGATATAGAACAGCAACAGGCCGAACCGCTCCTCAAAGTAGTGCGAACACCACTTCATGGTTTCCCTGGTGTCATCATCCATGCTGCTGAGACGGCGGTCAAGAAGCATCCTCGCTACAAGGAAGCCAAATCAGGTGACAGCGAGGCTGCTATTGAACTTGTCCAGGCAACGATTAATGATGAACAGGTAGAGAATCTCAGAAAACTGCTGGGTGGTAGAGAACCATTGCTGGCAAGTGCTCACGCATATGAGGCGGAGGGGGTGAACGCCATACCGGAAGCTTTTGCAGATGAATTGGCGCAACGCCTAAACCTGGTTGTTGACAGTGGCATCGTGCAAACCAATGTCGTGGCGCATACGGGCGCTAACGGTTTTGGCAGACTTGCACGGCAACCGTTTTTTGAGGGAATTGTCACGCACGGACAGGATTACGTGCTGATTGACGATTTTGTCGGCATGGGCGGTACACTTACCAATTTACGCGGTTATATCGAAGCGCATGGTGGCAAGGTCATTGGCGCGGTAACATTGACGGGAAAACCGTATTCAGCTAAACTGGCTTTGGATGAAGCTCAATTGCAAGAACTGAGGAAAACACATGGAACCGAACTCGAAACATGGTGGCAAAAAAACTATGGTCACTCCTTCGACTGCCTTACTCAATCAGAAGCTCGGTATCTCGCCCGCTCCCCGGATGTTGACACCATCAGAGATAGAATTGCTGAAGCAAAGTAAACGGGAGATGGCGGAAGTGTATAAGACAAGAAAAATAGTGGGCTCTCGCTGAACTGGAGAACACGCCTACCCCATAAACCCTTCAGCCTCTATTCATGTCTATCTATCATTCTAAAACCATTGACACAACAACCGCCTATCGTCTGTATTGCAACAGCAATGCAACATAGACGATAGGCGGTCTTCCATGTATCTCACCCGCACCCTCGAAAGCTGGTTCAAGGAAGCTTCCTGGCAATTCCCGTTAATGCTGGTCACCGGTGCCGCCATTCGGGCTTGTTTGTGATAAGCAATTTTGCTTGTATGCGGCTTACCGGTCAGGTACTATAATCTTACCAAATCTTACGAGAGGCGCCCTATGGAAACAACACTCCTGTCAAGCAAGGGACAAGTCATCATTCCCAAAACCATACGTTCCAGCCATCACTGGAAGCCGGGTACCCGTTTTGTGGTTGAAGTTGTTCAAGGCGGAGTACTGCTCAAGCCGTTGAGCAATTTTCCTGCAACTAGCCTGCAGAATGGTCTGGGGTGCATCGGCTATAAAGGCGAGGCCAAAAGCCTGGAAGAGATGCAGGCGGCGATTGATGAAGAAATTGCGCGTACTTGGCGTAAGGATTAAACGATGGTTACTCTTGATACCAATGTCTGGGTGCGCTACCTGACCAACGATGATGAACTTCAGGCTCGCCGTGCCATGAAAGTTCTGGAACGCTCTGAGGCCGTCTTTTTGCCCAAAACGGTGCTGCTGGAGCTTGAATGGGTATTACGGGCGGCTTATCGGGTGAAGCCGGCCGATATACACCGATCTTTATTGCACATCCTGGGGCTGCCAATGGTTGTTGCCGAGTGTGCCGGACAGGTGGAGGCAGCACTTGATAATTATGCCCAGGGGTATGATTTTGCAGATGCTCTGCACCTTGCCAGCAGTGACACCCTGCAGGCTGTATATACATTTGACGAACAGTTTGTTCGTAAGGGGAAGCATGCGCTGCCCCCGGTCAAGGGCGTACCGGATAAATAGCTACTAATATAAGTAGAGGTCGTGTACCAAGAGGAACTGATTATCATCCTGGTTCTACATGCAACCATGGTGTGTTCGAACCTAAAGCAAAAGGGGTTATCCGTTAAGGCAACCCCTTTTAATTTATCCAACATCATTTCGATCTTTTGTAGGGGGTAAAAACACTAATTGGAGTCCCAAAAAAGCTTAATTGGGTATCCCTACAAAATCCCTAGATATCCAGGTTTACCACGTTAAGCGCGTTGGTTTCGATGAACTCGCGGCGCGGTTCAACCTGATCGCCCATCAGTATCGTGAAGATCTCGTCCGACTCGACCACATCCTCGATCTTGACCTGCAGCAGCACACGGTTCTCCGGGTTCATGGTAGTCTCCCAGAGCTGCTCCGGGTTCATCTCGCCCAGACCTTTGTAACGCTGGATCGCCAGACCTTTTTTGGCATTTTCCAGGAAGAAGTTCAGCAGCTCCTGGTGGTTGGTGGTCTCAAACATGACCTTACCGCTTTCCTGCTCGACGAAGGCCCGTCCGTCAGCCATGGTTTCCACGATGCGACGGTGGTTATCCACCAGCAACTCATATTCACGGGTCGAAAGTACAGACAGTGTCTGTTGGTCAATGATCGAGCGGATATTGCCGATACGGAAGGCAATCCGATGCTCCTCCGTCTCGTAATCTGAACCCACGGCCAGCGATTTCATCGCCTCAAGGTACGGCACAACCTGGGACATCTCTTCCAAACCGGAAGGGACGTTACTGCGGATGACAATCGAAAGCAGTTCTGGAGAAATGCCCTTCTTGACAACCTTGTTGAAGATGGCACGGTTTTCAATGAACTGCTTGATGACCGGGATGATCTGCTTGCCGTTGTAGGTCCGGTCTCCCTTTTCAAGGCGCAGGGTCAACTCTTCTGATCCTTCTTCCAGCAGGAATTCCTGCATGGCGTGTTCATCGCGCAGATACTGTTCTCTTTTGCCGCGCTTGACTTTGTAGAGCGGCGGCTGGGCAATATAGAGGTGACCGCGTTCAATCAGTTCACGCATATTGCGGTAGAAGAAGGTCAGCAGCAAAGTAAGGATGTGTTGACCGTCAACATCGGCGTCGGTCATGACGATGATGCGATGATAGCGCAGCTTGGCGATATTGAAGTCGTCCTTGCCAATGCCGGTGCCCAACGCCGTAATCAGGGTGCGAATCTCCTGGGAGGAGATCATTTTGTCGAAACGTGCCTTCTCGACGTTCAGAATCTTGCCCTTGAGCGGCAGGATAGCCATGTTTTTACGGTCACGCCCCTGCTTGGCCGAGCCGCCGGCCGAATCACCCTCGACCAGATACAGTTCGCAGAGCGCCGGGTCCTTTTCCTGGCAGTCGGCCAGTTTGCCCGGCAGGCCGCCCATGTCCAGGGCCCCCTTGCGGCGGGTCAGGTCACGGGCCTTACGGGCCGCTTCGCGGGCACGGGCCGCTTCGATCGACTTGTTGAGTATATCCTTAGCGATTTTCGGGTTTTCCTCCAGGAAAACCGCCAACCGCTCGTTCAGCAGTGATTCCACATAACCTTTGACCTCGGAATTGCCCAGCTTGGTCTTGGTCTGCCCCTCGAACTGCGGCTGCGGGATCTTGACCGAGATCACGCAGGTCAGGCCTTCGCGCAGGTCGTCTCCCGAAACGGTCACCTTCTCGTTCTTGAGCAGATTGTTGGCCGCCGCATAGGCGTTCATGGTGCGGGTCAGGGCTGCCTTGAATCCTGCCAGATGGGTGCCGCCTTCGTGGGTGTTGATGTTGTTGGCAAAGGCGAAAATTTTCTCGTCATAGGAGTCGTTGTACTGCATCGAGACTTCCATCTCGACCCCACCTTTTTCTCCCCTGAAATACATCGGCTTGGGATTGATGGCGGTCTTGTTACGGTTCAGGTATTCTACAAAGGAGTTTATACCCCCTTCGTAGTAGAATTCGTGGGATTTGCCGTCCACCCGTTCGTCGCTGATCTTGATCCGTACACCGGCATTAAGGAAAGCCATTTCACGAAGCCGCTGTGAAAGGATATCAAAGGAGAATTCGGTAGTCTCGAAAATCTCCTCGTCAGGCATGAAGGTGACCTTGGTGCCGCGCTTTTTGGTCTCACCGGTGGTTTCCAGCGGTGCGACCGGGTCTCCCCGGCGGTAGGATTGATGCCAGACCTTGCCATCACGGCGGATCTCCAGTTCAAGCCACTTTGACAATGCGTTTACAACCGAGACGCCGACGCCGTGCAGACCTCCGGAAACCTTGTAGGAGTCGTTGTCGAATTTGCCGCCGGCATGCAGTACGGTCAGAACGACCTCGGCCGCAGATTTGCCTTCGGTGGGATGTATGTCGGTCGGGATTCCGCGACCGTTATCGACAACAGTTATCGAGCCGTCGGTGTTGATGGTCACGCTGACATTATCGCAATGCCCAGCCAGGGCCTCGTCGATCGAGTTGTCAACAATTTCGTACACCAGGTGGTGAAGACCGGCGCTGGAGGTTGATCCGATGTACATGGCCGGTCGCTTGCGGACCGCCGATAAACCTTCCAGAACCTTGATATTGTCCGCTCCGTACTCTTCGGAGCCGTGTGTAACGTTTTCCATTTCACTCATGCGGTTAATTTCCCTCGAACGTCAGATTGCCGTCTTCCACGCGAAAGACGGCGCAATGTGGTGCGGCTTCCAGCAAAACCGGAGAGCGTTCCGTGGTTGTTATAAAGACCTGGATATCCCTCGCAATAAGGAATTCCATCAGGTTGCGGTTTCTGCCGGCATCGAGTTCGGAACTCATGTCATCCAACAGAAGCAGCGGAGATTCGCCGAAAATATCCATCAGGTTATCCATCTCGGCCATCTTCAGCGACATGACAAAACTTTTTTGCTGCCCTTGTGAACCGAAAGACTTAAGCGAGCGCTCTTCCAACAGGAAGGTCAGATCGTCCCGATGCGGTCCTGCCGTGGTCGTGCCATAGCGTTCGTCGGATCGTTCATGGCGCTGAAACAGCTCGATCAGTTCATTGCGGATCTGTTCCCGTTCGGTTGACTTGACCCCTTCCGGGCGGTAGCTGATGCCGCAGGTTTCGCTATGGCCCGAGATAGTGGCGTAATGTTTCCGCAGTTTCTGATCCAGCACTGCCACAAATCTGATTCTGCGCTCAATTACGTCCGCGCCGGTATCGGCCAGTTTTTCGGTCCAGATATCCAGGCCGCTTCTGTCGCTGCTCTTCAGCAGCACGTTGCGCTGCTTGAGAATCCGCTGATAATCATGCCAACTGTGCAGATAACCGAGGTCACTCATGTAGACGGCCCGGTCCATGTAACGACGCCGGGTCTCGGGACCCATCCTGACCATACCGGAATCATCCGGTGAAAAAACAACCGTATTCAATTTGCCATGCAGCTCGGAAGCGCGATGAACCGCCTTGCTGTCGATTTCGACCCTGCGACCGGCCGCTTCCAGCAACAGCCGCATCTGGTTCCTGATCCCGTTGGATTCCACTGTTCCATGAACCTGGGACATGGGTTCACCATGCCTGATCAATTCCGGCAACCGGGCTGCCCTGAATGAACGGGGACTCCCCAGCAGGTGTATCGCTTCCAGCAGGTTTGTTTTTCCCTGACCATTCAGTCCGTAAAACAGATTGAACCTTTCTCCCGGTTCAATTCGAATGGAACTTATATTTCTGAAATTACTGACCGCCAGATGTCTAAGACGCATCGACCGTTTTTAAAGCCTCATCGGCATGATAACCGCCAGAAAACTTTCCGAATTTTCAGGGACTATTATGGATGGCGACAATTCATCCTTGAATTTCATATCAACCCTTTCCGTTTCCGCAACGGAAAGGACGTCAAGCAGGTAGCGGGCGTTAAAACGTACCGAAATAGGACTACCTTCGTAGTCAACATCGATCTCTTCCATCGCATCACCCAATTCCGGGTTACTGGAAGAAATCTTGATGCCGCCCGAGGATATTTCCAGCATGATTCCTTTGAATTTCTCGCTGGACAGAATTGCCATGCGACGCACCGAATGGCTGAAATTTTCCTTGTTTACGGTAACAACCTGATTATTCGCCGTTGGTATGACACGGTTGTAATCAGGAAATTCACCATCCACAAGGCGCATGACCATGTAGGAATCACCGCGCTTGATAACCGCACTGTTATCCATGAAACCGAACATCAGAGTGCCGCCCTCTTCATCGGTAATTTTCTTCATCTCGTAGATGCCCTTTTTAGGCAAAATGACACCTTTTAAAAGCTCGGGACCCGCGGTTCCTTTGAAGTTTCCGGAAGATATGGAAAGCCGGTGACCATCTGTGGAAACCATTTTAAGACAGTTGACTCCGTCCTGATTTGCTTCCACCTTTGCAAATATACCGTTGAGGTTATATTTGGTTTCATCGGTGCAGATGGCATAGGAGGTTTTTTCGATCATACTTTTCAGTAAAGCGCTCTCTATTTCGAAGAGATTCTCTTCCTTTACATCCGGGAAATATGGGAATTCATCCGGTGAGAGTCCGACAATATTGAACTGAACCTTCCCGCATCTTATTTCGACCCAGTCGTTTTCTTTTGTGGAAAAAATAATCTGCTGGTTCGGCAGTTCCTTGACTATTTCATAAAGCTTCTTGGCTGAAACGGTAATTTTACCGGTGGAAGCCACTTCAGCCGAATAACTGCTCTTCATTCCCACTTCAAGCAGGACATTTGATAAAATCGGCATCGAAGTCCGTTTTTCAACAATTCCCTGTATCTTCTGAAGTGCCTTGAGGAACTGCTCTTTTTCTATTCTGAATTCCATACGTCACTCCTTATGACTGCTAGTATTATAGTTATATAAAATAATTAAAAGACTGGTAGTACTTTGTAGGTGCTGTGGAAACAGGTAACAATCGCTTAAAACACTGAATCTGTTATAAAAAGTATTGTTCAATCCCTGTTGATATCATTTTGTCCAAATCAATTTTTTAAACAGGCTAAAACTTTATCAACAGTTATCCACACCGGATCAACAGCTTTTACTTACTTCAACAGGATATACTTAATTTCATCAAGAATTTTAGATAGTTTTGTATCATCAGCAATTGCCTTATCTATCTTTTTGAACGAATGAATTATCGTGGAGTGGTCTTTGCCGCCAAACTTCAAACCTATATCAGGGTAGGATGCTTTTGTCATATCCCTGCAAAGCCAGATTGCAACCTGTCTGGCTAGGACAATATTTTTAAGCCTCTTTTCCGATTTCAGGTCGGCCAGTTTCATGTCGAAGTAGTCGACAACAGTTTTTTGTATCAGTTCGACAGTTACTTCCTTGCGCCGGTCGCCAAGTATATCCTTGAGGTTTTCCTTGGCCATCTCCAAAGTTATGGGAATATTCTGGAGACTGCTGAATGCTCCCAATCGGATAAGCATTCCTTCAAGTTCACGAATATTCCTTGTATCACTCGAAGCCAGAAAATAATAAACATCATCGGGAAGCTTTATTCTTGTTATTTCCGACTTCTTTTTCAGGATAGCTATTTTTGTTTCCACATCCGGCGGTTGAATATCCGCAATCAGACCCCATTCGAATCTGGACCTGAGGCGTTCTTCAAGATCGGATATTTCACGTGGAAACTTGTCTGAGGTGATTACGATCTGTTTGTGTGAATCATGCAGAGCGTTGAATGTGTAAAAGAATTCTTCCTGCGTACCGGTTTTACCTGAAATAAACTGGATATCATCAATCAACAAGACGTCCACATTTCTGAAACGATTTCTGAAAAGATCCATCTTTTTCAATCTCAGGTGGTTAACCATCTCATACATGAATTTTTCTGCCGAACAGTAACAGACATTGGATTCCGGAGAATTTGCACGGATTGTGTGGCCTATGGAATTAAGCAGATGGCTTTTCCCCAGTCCAACACCACCATATATAAAGAGAGGATTGTATGTGTCAGCCGGATTGTTGGCAACTGCCATTGCGGCGGCATGCGCAAACTGATTACCGGTTCCGCTTACAAACAGGTCGAACGTATATTTGGGATTGAGATTTGTGAATACCGGTTCGGGAAGTGCGATTTGAGTTGCGGCCGGTTCATTACTGCTCTGTATTATCAAATTTTCCGATATTGGCTGCTGTTCTTCGTCATCCCTGATGATGAAATCAAGAGTCACGGTTTGTCCGGACGCGGCAGAAAGTGCATCTGTAACAATTTTCAGATAATGGTCTTCCAACCACTCTTTAACAAAAGAGTTCGGTACCGACAGATAAACTGATGAACCTTGGTGGTGACTGTATCTGACCGGTTTGATCCAGGTTACGTAATCACCCTCGGATAATAAGTTTTCGATATTTTCGGTAGCCTGTTGCCATGCTTCAAACATTTTGGTCTATATCACAATCGCGTTAAAATAGTGGTTATCAACAGCTTCGGTTAGGGTATAAGCGCTAGTGGATTAAATTATTTAGAAATATGATCCACTTTTTACTGTGAGAGTTATCAACAAATTTTTCAACAGCTGTTGATAACTTAATTCTTTAATAATAACAATAATATATGTATTGATTGCGAGACTAATCAGTTTATTCCAGGGTGGCAGGTTACCAGAGGCGCCATTGTTTTTCAAGTCAAATCACTTTTTCACAAACATGGCAACTGTATAATAAAAACCTTGACACTGACAAGCACTTGTGATTAATAACCCATTTCCTGAAAAATATTTGAGTAGAGGTAAACAAAGATGAAAAGAACTTTCCAGCCAAGTAATATTTGTCGTAAACGCACCCATGGTTTTCTTGTAAGAATGGCCACCAAGAATGGTCGTCTGGTTATCAAGCGCAGAAGGGCCAAAGGCCGCAAAAATCTGTCCGTAAGAATTGCATCCAAGTAATCTTCCTGCTGTGTCTTTAGGAACCGGAGGCTCCGCATTTCCGAAAACATTACGTTTACGGAAGCGGACCGAGTTTTTGTCTCTTTCCAATGCACAATCTAAAACCACGGTAAAAGGTTTCCTGATTGTGTGGCGAGAAAACAGCGGTCCGTCAGTGCGAATGGGTATTACGGTGAGCAGGAAGATTGGTTGCGCCGTTGTTCGAAATCGCGTAAAACGGT
>MGZK01000095.1 GCA_001802125.1 Geobacteraceae bacterium GWC2_55_20 | reverse complement strand
TGGGACGACTCCAGCCGTCACCGTCGCGGGAGCCGGTCATGGCCCCCACGATGAAGATCGGCTCCGTCGGCATGTCGTCTCCGGCAGACGGCATATAGACACGGCGCATTTCAAACAGGCTCAGATCAAGCGAGCGGAAGTTGATATTACGGGCAACCGTCTCCAGCAGACCGGGCAAAAGCGTGGTACGCATGACCGACTGTTCATCAACCAACGGGTTCGATAAGCGGATTGCATTGCGACGCGGGTCATCCTCGCGCAGCATCAGTTTTCCCGCGGACCCGGGATCGGTAAAACTGAAATTGATGATCTCGTTCATGCCGTGATCAACAAGGATGTTCCTAACCCGTTTTTCAAGCTGCTGGTGTCGTGAAGGACGATCCGATGTAATCCTGGCAATCGGCATGCTGGCGGGAATCCGGTCAAAACCGTTGAGCCTGGCCACCTCTTCGATCAGGTCTATCTCGCGCTCTATATCGATACGATAACTGGGCGGCTCCACCTGCACGATTCCGGCAGCGCCTTCAACCACCAGGCATTCAAGACGAGTCAGGATATCAAGGATTTCTTCCCTGGCAAGATCAATCCCGATCAGGCTGTTTGCCCGTTCCGGACGGAAAGGGATCGAGACCGGTTCGCACTTGCCGGGATAAACATCCAGCGCACCCCTGGCCATGGTCCCGCCGGCCAGTTCCACGATCAGCGCGGCGGCACGGTCAAGCGCCCGCGCAACTCCGCCGATATCGATACCACGCTCGAAACGATGGGACGACTCGGTATGCAGGCCAAGCCGCTTGCTGGTCTTGCGGACGGCGGCCGGCTTGAAGCAGGCGCTCTCCAGCAGGATACAGGTGGTTGTATTCTCGATTTCCGAATTCAGGCCGCCCATGACACCGGCCAGAGCCACCGGACGCTCGGCATCGCAGATCACCAGGTCATCCTGAACAAGTGCGCGCTGTTGCCCGTCAAGGGTTGTAAACGGCTCCCCCTCTCCCGCCCGGCGCACGACGATCCGTTTTCCTGCAAGCCGGTCGCAGTCAAAAGCATGCAGCGGTTGGCCCAACTCCATCATCACCAGGTTGGTGATATCCACGACATTATTGATTGAACGGATGCCGATTGCATTCAGCCGCTTCACCAGCCATTCCGGTGAAGGCGATATTTTGCATCCTGAAATGTAGCGGGCAGCATATCGGGGGCAGAGATCGGCTGCTTCAACCACCACTCCGATCACGGATTCAACCGCTTCTCCGCTTTCAACCACGGCTGAGGCTGGATATCTGACCTGCAGTCCAAGTTTCGCGGCTATTTCACGAGCGATACCCACTGCACTGAGGCAGTCGGCACGATTTGGCGTAAGGCCGATTTCGAAGAGCGTGTCCTTCAATCCCAGCGCAGAAAACAGCGGTGTGCCCAGAACCAGACCACTGCCGGGAAGGACCATAATGCCGGCGCTTTCGTCGGCCAGACCCAACTCCTTCTCCGAGCAGAGCATTCCGCAGGACTCTTCACCGCGTATCTTCGACTTTTTGATCTTGAAGTCTCCCGGCAATACGGCGCCGATCTGGGCCAGTGCGACCATGTCGCCCTGCTTGAAGTTCTGGGCGCCACAGACGACGTCCAGCACTTCGCTGCCATTATTGACCCGGCAGAGCGACAGCTTGTCGGCATTGGGATGCTGGCGTTTTTCCTCGACCAGCGCGACCACTACATCGTCAAATCCTTCACCAAGACGCTCCATCGCCTCGACCTCAAGCCCGAGCATGGTCAACAGGTCCGCGAGCTGATCCGGAGACAGATCGAAATCAACATATTCCTTAAGCCAATTGTAGGTAACTTTCATATCAGGACACCATCTGTGTTATTGGATTAGAACTGCCGGAGAAAACGCACGTCATTTTCGAAGAGTAGCCGCATATCATTAATGCCGTACTTTAACATTGCAATGCGCTCGATCCCCATTCCGAATGCGAATCCGGAAATATTTTCCGCATCATAATTGACATGCCTGTATACTTCGGGATCAACCATTCCGGCCCCGAGTATCTCCAGCCAGCCGCTGTTTTTGCAGACCCGACACCCTTTGCCGCCACAAATCACGCAGGCGATGTCAACCTCGGCCGACGGCTCGGTAAACGGGAAAAAACTGGGACGCAGGCGCACTCCCGTCTTCTGGCCGAACAGCTGATTGGTGAATACCGTCAAAATCCCCTTAAGATCGCCAAATGTGATACCGGAATCAACCATCAAACCCTCTATCTGGTGAAACATGGGGGAGTGGGTCGCATCGGAGTCGCAGCGGTAAACCGTGCCGGGAGCGATGATTCGCAGTGGGGGCTTCTGCTTGAGCATGGTACGAATCTGCACCGGCGAGGTATGGGTACGCAACAGCAGGTTGTTTTCGACAAAGAACGTATCCTGCATATCACGGGCAGGATGTTCCGGGGGGAAATTCAAAGCCTCGAAGTTATACCAGTCATGCTCGATTTCCGGCCCTTCGGCCACCGCAAAACCGAGACCGGCAAATATTTCGCAGACCTCTTCGATAATCAGGGAGACAGGATGTTTGGAACCGCTGGAGGCATGTCTTCCAGGCAGAGTAACGTCGATCCTCTCCGACTTGAGACGCTCGACCTTGGCCTGCTCCCTGGCCGCTGCAAGCGCGGTTTCCAGAGCGGATTCGATCTCGTCGCGAACATTGTTGACCAACTGCCCGACTATCGGACGCTCATCCGCGGAAAGCGCTCCAAGGCCTTTCATCAGAGCGGTCAGCTCGCCTTTTCGGCCAAGCATTCTGACGCGTATATCCTGCAGTAACTCAACATTTCCTGCTGATTTTATCGAAGTCAGAGTTTCATTTTTTAATTTTTCTAGCTGTTCCCGCATAGTTTGATTACCTTTGCGACAGAGTTTAATGGTGACGCGATCAACCTACAAAAAAGGGAATGGGATTTAGTCCCATTCCCTTTTTTCGGTTCGACACGATAATATCCTAGATGCTTGCCTTGGCTACATCCGCGATCTGCGCAAATCCCTTGGGATCAGTCACGGCGATGTCTGCCAGTACTTTACGATCGATCTGAACGTCGGCTTTTTTAAGCCCAAAAATGAACTTGCTGTATGACAGTCCGTTGAGACGGGAAGCCGCATTGATACGGACGATCCAGAGACTGCGGAAATCACGTTTTTTGACGCGACGGTCACGGAAGGCATAATTCAGAGCCCGGTCAACCGCTTCAGTGGCACTGCGGAACAGTTTGCTCCGTGCGCCGCGGTAACCTTTGGCAAGCTTTAAAACCTTGTTACGTCTGCGTCTCGCTTTAAATCCTCTTTTTACGCGTGGCATACTTACTACTCCTTCATCGGTAAAATGGCCAGATCCATAAGGGGAGACAATTTCCTCATGGTTCTTGGCATGTGTACCCCCTCACCACTGGTGGAGGGATATCGTTATTTATTTGTATGGGATCAGGCGTGCAATGTTTTTCTGGTCAACAGCAGCCACCATGGAACCACCGCGCAGGTTACGCTTGCGCTTGGTTGACTTGGGGGTCAGGATATGACTTGTGTATGCGCTGCCTCGCTTGATCCGGCCTGTAGCGGATTTTTTGAAGCGCTTGGCAGCGCCGCGGTTAGTTTTAATCTTTGGCATGAATTAGCTCCTTCTTGTTATGTACTGAATTATGGATTGAAATTCGCTATTTTTTTACTTTAGGAGCAACAATCATATACATATTACGCCCCTCTACACGCGGCTGGTTCTCAATAACCGCCACATCCTGCAACTCTTTTGCAACCCGCTCGATAACAGCACGACCAACATCCATGTGCGTAATTTCCCGGCCCCGGAACACCAGGGTTATCTTTGCCTTATTGCCCTCTTCCAGAAAACGCTTGACATTCTTGATCTTGAAATCAAGGTCGTGGTCATCGGTTTTCGGACGGAGCTTGACTTCCTTGAGCAACACATGGACCTGCTTCTTCTTGGCTTCCTGCAGTTTCTTGCTCTGCTGGTACTTGAACTTGCCGTAATCCATGATTCGGCAGACAGGGGGAACTGCCGTGGGTGATACCTCCACAAGGTCAAGCTGCTGCTGTTCGGCAAGCTCAAGCGCCCTGGAGACAGGAATGATACCCAATGCTTCTCCATCCGCGCCAATGACGCGTACTTCCGAAACCCGGATAGCCTGGTTGATATTCACGGTCGGTTTTGCTATGGCGACACCTCCTGGTGGCAGCTTAGATTGCTGTCACCTGCTCATACGATCTATTTATATTCTTTACATTCCTGTAATACAAAATCAATAAACTCTTCCGGCTTCATCGGTTGCAGGTTCTTTCCATCGCGATAGCGAGGAGTCACGGTGCCCTGCTCAACTTCCTTATCGCCTATCACCAGCATGTAAGGCGTCTTCTGCAGTTGTGCCTCGCGGATCTTGAAACTCAGCTTTTCATTGCGGAGATCGCTCTGTACCCTGATACCTGCATCGCGCAAACGCTTGTAGACTTCCTTGGCAAACGGAACCTGGTTTTCGGTTACCGTAACAATAACCGCCTGTACCGGAGAGATCCACAATGGGAAACTACCGGCAAAGTGCTCGATGAGAACACCGATAAAGCGCTCTATGGAACCAAGGATTACACGATGAACCATAACCGGCCGCTTGCGTTCGCCATCAGAAGCGACGTAGGTCAGGTCAAAGCGCTCGGGCAGGGTAAAATCGCACTGGATAGTAGCACACTGCCAGCGTCTGTCAAGACAATCGCGCAGCTTGATGTCGATCTTCGGCCCATAGAATGCGCCGTCACCCTCGTTTATCTCATAGGGACGCCCGGAATCCTTCAATGCTCCGAGCAGGGCATCGGTAGCCTGCTTCCAGTCGGCATCCGAGCCGATGGACTTGTCAGGACGCGTAGACAATTCCATCTCGTATTCGAAGCCGAAGATATTCATCACATCGTTCACGAAAGAGATAACGCCTTTGATCTCGGCGTCAAGCTGCTCCGGTGTACAGAGAATATGGGCGTCA
>MGZK01000094.1:4618-32843 GCA_001802125.1 Geobacteraceae bacterium GWC2_55_20 | reverse complement strand
TATGAAACAACCAGTATCGGATGTGGCAACAATGGCATTTATCGATGTAATTGATTATCAGTCTTCAAGGGAGAGCGACACAATGAACCACTCTTCATCGGTGGCAAGCTTGAGGGTGATGTTTTCTATGTTACTGCCGGAAGTGACGGTGTAGTCGGAACCGTTAACAACGGAAGGGGTCGAGAGCTGGATGTCACTCCCTCCCTTGGAGAGGTGCTGCTTGAAAGAGCCGGCAATCATATTGGCGATTTCACCCATGGCGTCGTTGACGTCATCGTCGATCTCGGTCACCTCCATACCCAGCATCTGCGAGGTGAAGGAAATAGCCAGGGGCCAGGGGACATGGATGCTCACCAGACCGCTGTAGGAACCGGCCAGGCCGACCATCGCGGTCAGGCAATCCTTGAAGTGGCTGGTCAGGTCCAACTGTGGCGGAAGATACATGATGTCTTCCACACCTACCATCGAGGAAAATATTTCCTGCACGTCCTTGGTAAGTACTCTGGCCAGACGCTCTTCGGTTGTGTTCAACGCACTCAAAGTTTCAGGTTTTAAAGGCATCGCTAACTCCTCGGAGTGAAATTACATCTGGGCGCCGGATCGATTCGGGTGGCAAGCTGATTTCACCCCTCCAGCTCGCCATCCCTCGGCCGTTTCTCGGCAAATCCTGGATAAAGCTTCTGAATGCATTCATTGCAAAGCGCGTGTGAAAATATCAGATCCGTATGTTTACTGAGAAAGGCTTCGATTTGGTTCCAGTACCCCTTGTCATCACGGATTTTTTTACATGCGGCGCAAATC
This sequence comes from Geobacteraceae bacterium GWC2_55_20, assembly GCA_001802125.1. Taxonomy (GTDB): domain Bacteria; phylum Desulfobacterota; class Desulfuromonadia; order Geobacterales; family Pseudopelobacteraceae; genus JACRCG01. The sequence goes on along the minus strand of MGZK01000094.1, from coordinate 32,042 downwards.
GGGATCAGACCTCGCAAGGTTTTCACTTTTGCGGACGATTCCCGCAATTCCAGTATAAGCTGTTCGTTTGACTCCTGTATGATATTGCGTTGAGCGATTTCCAATGCCAGCTTGCGGTTGATAGTCTCAAGCTCTGCGCTGCGAGCGGCGAGCATGGCCCGTTGCTGATGAAATACCATGTGGTTTTTTACCCGGAGTCTCACCAGGGAAGGATTAAAGGGTTTATGGATATAATCTCCGGCACCCAACTCCAGACCTTCATATTCGCATTCTTCCTCACCCAGCGCAGTAATGTAAAGCACCGGGGTATCCCTGTGGGCAGGCAGTTTCCTGATGGCGCGAAAAACCTCGTATCCGTCCATCTCCGGCATCAGCACATCCAAAAGAATCAGGTCGATGGACTCCTTGTTGACAATTTCCAACGCCTCTTGTCCGCTGCGCGCCGTTATCACCCGGTACTCGCCTTCCAGAAGGTTTATCAACATTTCAACACTCATCGGTTCGTCGTCTACAACCAGAATGGTGGCGGTGTTTTCCATGGACTCTCCTGCATACTTTCCACACTGCCGGTGCAGTATATTTTTATGGCCGTAATGTTGCCGGATTGCCTTTTCATACCGGGATGCTGCTTATTGAAAGTCGTGTTTTACATGCTTCTCAATACCTGGCATCCAGCACATTAATCTTTATCCTGCCGATGATTGAGATGATCGGAGCCATATTTTCGGGCAGATGACCTTCCAGCAGCTTGAGGTGCGTCGGGTCCGACGGCAATTGGCTATAAGTGGGATCAACCGAAACCCACCTGTCGCCGATATGGCTTTCTGCCCAACTGTGATAGAGGAAACCCTTGCCCTCCATGTAAACCAGGCCTGATACAAAACGGGTCGGTATACCGGCGGCACGCGCCAGAGCGGTATATAGACGGGCATGGGTCTGACAGTTGCCCGTGCGTGATTTGAAGCTTTCAACAGCGCCGCCGCCATCATCCACTGTATCCTTCAGCCACTCCGCTGTCCACGAGACCATCAACCTTACCAGTTCCTCCCGGTTTTTCGCGCCAACCGCCAACGTTTTGGCCTGGGCAACGATTTCAGGCGCATCGGACTCGATCTTGTCGGCCGGTTCAAGATATACTTCAAGCGCTTTTGCCGCAGCAGCAACCTGAACCAGCGAACCGGTTTTGATGTCTATTTTGCCTGGGCCTCGTTGTTCAACCAGCTGCCCCCCCTCCTGAAGCAGGGGCAGGGCATCATTCCAGCCGCTGATTTCCACCTCCAGTGCGGTCAGCTTCTTAAAGTCCCTGATGAGGGGGTCGATCCTCACCAGGCTGAAATCATAGATCAGGTCTTTCTTTGCCAGGGCCAGGTTTCCAACAAATGATCCCAGAAATTTCGGATCTTCGGCCTTGGTCGTAACCAACCCGTCCCGCACCGATTCCAGCAGGGTGTTACCCTGGCTGTCGATCCAGATGTCGTTATTGACAAACGGATACAGGTTGTTGCGAAGTTTTATCGCCGGAATTCCTTCGGGTGTTTTTTCCTCCCCCAGCACGGATATCTTCACGTCCTTTATTTTCAGTTCCTCGGGATCAAAAACCGAAAGTTTGTAGGACTTGCCCGGTGCGGCGTCATGCATCAGCGGATATATGTTGAGGGCCGGGCCGGGAAAGATTTCGCCCCGGCGTTTGAGCAGTTTCTCGACAACTTTACCGCCGGTTTCGTTTTTCAGCCTGATTGCCCCTTCAACCGCCTTGCCGCTGACACGGGATGAGGCTCCGTTGATGGTCTGTTCCACATCGAATGAGCGCAATCCCATTCCCCTGGACACAAGGTATGTCTCGCGCATCGACGCATCCTTGGAGAACCCCATCACCTTCATGCGAACGCTGCCGAAGCCTTCCATGCAATAGCCATCAGCTGTTTCACTGATTGTCTGCCGGTAAAAACCTACCCGGTCGGTATCGACATAAATACCGAACCAACGTTCCGAGATGGGTGGTTTATCTATCTTCCTGGCCGGCGCCGCCGATACGTTCAGCACGCCGCACATCAACAGTAATAGTATGGTTATCAACTTGCTGCAGGTGTTCATTGAAGGTTCCTTTGTGCGTGATACTAAAAACGCCACCGATCATCAAGCCAGTTTCCTGAGAGATTTCGGTGGCGTCCTTGATCCGGTTGTGACTTGGTTTATTCGGTGAATATCGAGGTTTTATCCGCTTCCGGGTGTTTCTACACCGATTTCAGGCTGCACTGGTTCGAGGTATTGCCATCTTCACGGACTTCAAGCTCTTCTGAATTACGCAACAACTACGAAACACTTATCATAAGGTAATTGGTCGAGTGGAATTATGGCTCATGGAATTCAACCCGGTTTCTGCCGTTGCTTTTGGCACGGTAGAGAGCATCGTCGGCCAGCTTGATAAAGGCATCCACCGTTGACACTCCGGCAATCGGAAAACTTGCGACCCCCAGACTTGCGGTAATACATAGCGGGGAAAGAGCCCCGCTGAACTTGAGGGCCTGCACGGAGAGGCGTATCCGGTCAGCGACAAATACAGCTTCCTTGAGAGTCGAATCAGGCAGAATGGAAATGAACTCCTCACCCCCGTAACGGGCAGCGCAGTCATAACTGCGCAACTCCTTCTGCAACTGGGTTGCTACCCTCTGCAGCACCACATCACCCTGAAGATGTCCGTAAGTATCGTTAACTTTCTTGAAAAGGTCAATATCCAGCATGATCAGCGAAAGATGGCCGCCTTTCCGGACGGACCGCTGTACTTCCTTGTCCAGTGCCTCCATCATGTAGCGGCGATTGAACAGGCCGGTCAGATGATCGGTATTTGACAGTTCCAGAAGCAGTTCGTTGGAGCGTTTCAGATCATCCTGCAGATTCTTGATCTTGAGATGGACTTTTACCCGTGCGACAAGTTCTTCTGGATCAAAGGGTTTGGTGATGTAGTCACTGGCCCCCTGTTCGAGTCCTTTGATCTTAAGCTCACGATCGTTCATTCCGGTCAGGATCAGGACGGGTACATCCTGCAGATCAGGCCGCGCCTTGAGCATGCTCAGAAACTTGAAACCGTCGATGCGCGGCATTTCCAAATCGCACAGTATGATGTCCACCGGAGCGGAAAGCAGCTTCTTGAACCCCTCCAGTCCATCTTCCGCTTCGTAGTAACGGGAAAACAGATCGAATGTTTCAAGAGTCTTTATGATCCGCTCTCTAACCGTGCTGGAATCATCTATGATAAGAACGCTGTTGGCCATTTTTCCGGACTCTACCCCAATTACCGCCGAAACTCAATTTTAAAAATCGCTATCTCTGTGGATCTTCTAAATAAAGTCAGAGCAGCGGCTCTTTGGCCAACCGCTTCATTTCGGTTATCGTTGCAACATAGTCGTTGCTGTTGAAAACCGCGCTGCCGGCAACAAAAACATCTGCTCCGGCGTGCGCTATGCGGGCAATATTGGAGGCCTTGACCCCACCATCTACTTCCAGTTCGGCCTCACAACCGCGCCGGTCAAGCATGGCCCTCAACGAATGGATCTTCGGCAGGCAGGCTTCGATAAAACTCTGCCCTCCAAATCCGGGATTAACCGTCATCAAAAGCACCAGATCCAGATCTTCAATAACGTAGTCCAGTACGTTCAGCGATGTGGCTGGATTGAGCGAAACGCCGGCCTTCTTGCCGAACGATTTTATCAACTGCACTGAGCGGTGCAGATGATTGACAGCTTCGGCGTGTACAACGATGATATCTGCTCCGGCGGCGGCAAAGTCCGCGATGTAGAGATCGGGGTTTTCGATCATCAGGTGCACATCCAGCGGAAGCGAGGTCACCTTGCGGGCTGCTTCCACAATCAGCGGACCGATCGTGATATTGGGAACAAAATGTCCATCCATTACATCGATGTGGATGTAGTCGGCGCCGGCCGCTTCAACCGCGCGAATTTCTTCGCCGAGGCGCGAGAAATCTGCGGAAAGAATCGAGGGTGCAATTTTTTTCATTTGGAGACTCCGTCTTGGATTATTGCTGTCTGCGTATGCGTGCCGCAAAGAAACCGTCCGTGCCGTGACGGTGAGGCCAGGCCCTGAACATGCCGTAAAACTCGAACAGCTCATTCCAGGTCGGGAAAAGTTCGTTCAGGTTTTCTAGCACGAATTCAGGGTGATGCAAAAGGAATTCCTCCACGACCTCCTCGTTTTCTTCAACTGAAGTGGAACAGGTCGAGTAGAGTAGTGAGCCGCCCGGTTTCAGCAAGGTTGCGGCGTTTTTCAGCAGAATTTTCTGTACCGCCGCCAATCGGGTTAAATCGCCATGATTCAGGCGCCACTTTGCTTCCGGATTGCGGCGGATTACGCCTAAACCGGAACAGGGCGCATCCAGCAGAATCCTGTCAAAAGTTCCGGCTGGTAACGTATCAGTCCGGTGCAAATCGGCAACCGCAGTGGACAAACAGTTTATACCGAGACGGCGGGCATTTTCCTTCACTATGGTTAATTTAGACCGTGAAATATCGGTTGCGATCAAATTGCCGGTGTCATCCATCTGCTGCGCAATATGACAGGCCTTGCCGCCGGGAGCGGCGCAGGCGTCCCAGACAGAATGCCCCGGTTCCGCGCCCAATAAATATCCGGCCAGCTGGGAGGCCTCGTCCTGGACAGCAAAATGGCCGGCCTCGAAACCCGGCAGGCTGATGATCGCATGGCGACCGGCAACTACGATTCCATCGGGAGAAAAACGGCAGGGAGCTGCCTCAATACCCTGTTTTTCGAATTCCCGCAGTAACTCCTCCCGACTGGTACGCAGCCTGTTGACCCTGATCGTCAAGGGCGGCTGCTTTGACGATGCCTCGGCCAGACGATTAGCTTCCTCTATACCCAATTGAGCAATCCAGTGTTCGGCCAGCCACTCCGGATGGGAATGTAGGGCCGCTATCGATGCGGCCGGACAGGCAGCCGGGTCGGGAAAGGTTATCGAATCCCGCCGGCGGAGATAGTTGCGCAAGACAGCATTCACCAGTCCGCTTGTGCGTGGGGAGATTTGTTTTGCAAGATTGACCGACTCGTTGACCGCGGCCGACTCTGGAATCCGGTCGAGACAGGTCAGCTGGTAAAGCCCTATTCTGAGTATGACAAGCGCCTGTGCATCAAGTTCTTTGAGCGGTTTTTCAAGCAGTTGGGCAAGAATATGATCCAAAGTCCCCTGACGCCGCAAGACACCGAAAACCAGCTCGGCAAACAAGCCACGATCAGGTCCGGCAAGGACGCCGTACGCCAGTTCACTGTCAATCAGTCGATCGGCAAATCCATCCTGCTTGCCGATACGCTGCAGTGTGTCGAATGCTGCATGACGCGGATTGGCGGAAGGCTCGGTTTTGGCTGCACGTCTTAAAATCATGGGGCCCCATCGTTAATTAAATTTGCTGATAAAACAGGATAACGCACATCATAGTCACCATGCCGTAAAAGTGCAAGCGCGGTTAACGGGAATAGCCCGGCAAAAGTCAGTAAATCGGCTATTTCCCTTGCATAGCCACCCCTGATTTGCTACATTTCCAGACCATCCAAATTCCAGCAAAGAACTGAAACGATATTGATGAATCTACTTGCCGTTGAAAAACCTGCCCGCTACATGGGAGGCGAAATGGGCTCCATCCGCAAGGATGTAGCTGATCTGCGCTTTGCTTTGGCGTTTCCCGATGTCTATGAAGTCGGCATGAGCCACCTGGGTCTGCGTATTCTCTACCATGTCCTCAACAGAGTAGACGGCATCGCGGCGGAAAGGGTTTTTTCCCCCTGGCCGGACATGGAGGAACTGCTCAGGAAAGCCGGTGATTCTCTGGCCACGCTGGAAAGCGGCACACCTCTGGCTGGATGCGACATAATCGGCTTCACGTTGCAGTACGAGCTCTCCTACACCAATATCGTCAACATGCTGCGACTGGCTGGAATTCCGCTATTGGCCAGTGAGCGCGCTGACATCTTCCCGCTGGTCATTGCCGGCGGCCCCTGCGCCTATAACCCCGAGCCTCTGGCCCCTTTTCTGGATGCCGTTCTGCTGGGGGACGGCGAAGAAGCTGTCCTTGAAATCGCCCGGACGGTAATGGACGGCAAAAAGTGCGGAGAGTCTAAAACACAACTACTTGAGCGTCTGGCCACCATCGAAGGGGTCTATGTACCCTCGTTGTTCGAGCCTCAATACCATCCCGACGGCACCATCTCGGCGATTAACCCGCTCAAGCCCGGATACACCAGGGTAAGGCGACGTTTTCTCGCTGATCTCGACTCGGCCCCCTATCCCGCGGCCCCGGTCGTCCCCTTCATGAAAACAGTGCATGACCGGGTGGCGGTCGAGATTGCCCGCGGCTGCACCCGTGGCTGCCGTTTTTGCCAGGCCGGTTATATCTATCGTCCCTTGCGTGAGCGTTCCCAGGATACGATCCTCAAGCTTGTGGACGAAGCACTGCAGGCGACCGGTTACGACGAAGTATCGCTGCTGTCACTTTCTACCGGTGATTACTCCTGTGTAGCGCCGCTATTAACTGAGTTGATGGCCCGCTATGCCGAGGCCAGGGTGGCGGTATCGCTGCCGTCGCTGCGGGTCGGCACTTTGACCGACGGATTGATCGAAGAAATCAAGAAGGTACGCAAGACCGGCTTTACGCTGGCTCCAGAAGCGGGCAGCGACCGTATGCGACGGGTCATCAACAAGGGTATTTCCGAGGATGACCTGATTGCGGGCGCCGCCAGCATCTACAATGCCGGATGGCGGTTGATAAAGCTGTATTTCATGATCGGCCTGCCGGGTGAAACCGTTGACGATGTGGCACAGATCTCCGCTTTGGCACGCAAGGTCAAGGACCAGGCCAAGGCGGCCGGTGCAGGCGGCGATGTCAATGTCGCGGTGAGCACCTTTGTACCCAAGGCCCACACCCCATTTCAATGGGAGCCGCAGATTTCGAAACAGGAAACTCTTGATCTGCAGTACCAACTACACTGTGATCTGAAGAAACGAAAACTGAGATTCAAATGGCAGGATGCATCCCTGTCGCTGATGGAGGGGGTCTTTGCCCGCGGCGACCGGCGCTTGGCGCCGGTGCTGGCCAGAGCGGTTGAGCTGGGATGCCGCTTCGACGGCTGGGGCGACCATTTTTCTCTGGAGCGATGGCAGCAGGCGTTCAGCGACTGTGGTATCCAGCCGGAATGGTACCTGCGTCGGCGCGAACTGACCGAAATACTGCCGTGGGAACATCTGGATTGCGGCGTAACCCGCGAGTTCCTGCTGGCTGAACGAGAGCGGGCATTCAATGAAGCTGCTACAGAGGACTGCCGGAATGGCAATTGTACCGCCTGCGGCGTCTGTGACTTCAATGAGGTGACCACCAGACTCACCCAGAAATCCGATCCGCAGCCCCGAATCACAATCCCTGATGCCGGACAACAGCCCGCCAGGGTTCGACTTAGGTTTGCCAAAAACGGCACCATGCGCTACCTGAGCCACCTTGAACTGATCACGGTCTTCACCCGCGCTGTCAGCCGTGGCGGAGTGCCGATACTCTTTTCACAGGGTTTTCACCCGCATCCCCGTTTTTCTTTCGGCACTGCCACATCTGTCGGAGTTGAATCCCGGGCCGAGTACATGGATATGTTTATCGCGGCCGGAACCACAGCTGCAGATGTGCAGGAACGGCTTAACAGCGTGCTTCCGGAAGGTCTTAATATACTTGAATCATTCGATGTGGATCTTAAAGCGCCATCGATCTCGACCCTGATCGATGCCACACGTTACCGGATATACCTGGATTCCGTCCCGGCCGGTCAGCTGGTGGATCTATGTGTGCGTTTTTTGGCACATGATTCTTTCGTAATTCAGCGCACCAAAAAAGGTGACGTGCAGGAAGTAGATCTCCGGAGCGAAACCGTATCACTGGGCACGGACGGGCGGGCTCTGGAGCTGGTTGCAAAACGTGGCAAACCGCTGGAGTTTGCCAGGGCCATCAGTGGTAACGACATGCTCAAGGGCGAGGATATCCGGATAGAGAAACTGGAAGTCATATTCGTCCAATAAAGTTTTTCACAATTTCAATTTTACATATACGGAGAAAACCAACATGGGAGCAGAGTTAGTAATTAATGCCGCCTCCCACGAAACCCGCATCGCGCTGATCGAGAACGGCACCATTGCCGAACTGTACATCGAGCGCAGCCGCGAAAAGGGGATCGTGGGCAACATCTACAAGGGGCGCGTGATCCGGGTACTACCCGGAATGCAGGCGGCCTTTGTTGACATAGGTCTCGAAAAAGCAGCTTTTCTGTATGTTGCCGACGTTTTTGACGCAATTGAAGAGTATGAGTCACTGCTAGACAGCGGCAACAAAAAAGATGACGAGTCTCGCGACGAACAGGAACCGGGCGGACACCCGGAATTTCGCCCGCTGCATCCGATCGAAGACCTGCTGCAGGAGGGACAGGAACTACTGGTGCAGATTTCCAAGGAACCCCTGGGAACTAAGGGCGCCCGCATAACCTCCCACATATCCCTTCCAGGCCGGCATCTTGTGTACATGCCTACCGTAGACCATATCGGCATCTCACGCCGGATCGAGGACGAAGAGGAACGGGAGCGGTTGCGTGAAGTCGTGGAACGGCTCAAACAACCCGGCTCCGGTTATATCGTCAGAACGGTCTCGGAAGGAAAGAGCGAAGAAGACCTGATCGCGGATATCCAGTACCTTTCCACGCTCTGGAACGAGATTTCCACCCGCAAGGACAAGGCTGCCGTACCCTCACTGCTGCACTCAGATCTGGATGTGGTTCAGAAGGTCGTGCGCGACATCGTTACGGAACAGGTTGACAGGATCGTGGTTGATTCCAAGACCGACTATGACAGGATCGTGCAGTTCATCTCCACTTTCGCGGCAAAAATGAAATATGCGATTGAACTATACGACGAGGAAGAACCGATCTTCGACCACTACGGACTAGAGGTCGAGATCAGCCGTGCTTTGGGAAGGAAAGTCTGGCTCAAGTCAGGCGGCTATATCATCATCGAGCAAACCGAGGCGCTGACCGCTATCGATGTCAATACCGGCCGCTTCGTCGGCAAACACAACCTGGAAGACACAATCCTCAAGACCAATCTGGAAGCGGTCAAGGAGATCGCCTACCAGCTGCGCCTGCGCAATATTGGCGGCATCATCATAATCGACTTCATTGACATGGAAAAAGAGGTAAATCGTGAAAAGGTCTTCGGCGCGTTGGAAGAAGCGCTCAAGGCGGACAAATCAAAAACCAATATACTGAAAATATCCGAACTCGGGCTGGTGGAGATGACCAGAAAACGGGTGCGTGAAAGTATCGGCCGCATGATGTGCGAACCATGCACCTACTGTGAAGGGCGTGGATATATAAAATCCAAAACGACCATCTGCCACGAAATCTTCCGCGAGTTGCGCCGTGAGATGCTTGACATACGAGGAACCAAGGCAACCGTTACAGTTCATCCGCTTGTCGCGGATCTGCTGTATGACGAGGAAAGACGTGGGCTTGAGGAGTTGGAAAAGAAGTTCAAAAAGCGGATCACGGTGCGCGCCAAGCCGGGCTTCCACCAGGAACAGTTTGAAATCCTGATCAACTGAACGGGCAAGAAACAATAAATTAATTATGTCAAATGGCGGTGGTGTAACCACCGCCATTTGACGTAAATACCTTTTAAGCTGTTAGGCGGCCTTCTGGTTCAGGGTATCCTGCTGATAATGTGCGGTAAAGTATTCCATGGCTTCACGCATGATCACGGAAATACTCTTATTGGTTGTACTCATCAGGCTTTCCAAGTGCTCGCGCTCTTCGTCACTGACTCTCATTGAAATAACATTGTAACGTGGATTCTCTCTCATTCTTCCCATTGTAATCTTCCTCCCTGGTATTTTTATGGTTTGTTTCGTGCGTTTTCGAACGAATGTACCGTTTACACTAGCCAATATCGTGCCAATTTCAGTAAAAAATATAAAATTCAATTATATCAGCTGATTGCATAATCAGGAATAAGTGCCGATTATGTGGGCGGTAAAGATATGTGACAAAAGTGGCACATTAGTGGCCAAAAGTATACACAGTTTTATAACAAGGGCTTCTTGGGAGAATATAATTTCTGAGAGGGCTTTAATCATGGCTGTTTAGCGGCCGGATCACTTCGATACTGTGTTTTACTAGCATGCGATAAAACGTGCGGCGCGGAACATTGGCCAGCCGGGCAGCTTTGGCAACGTTTCCGCCGGTCTCTTCAAGATAGCGTAAAATAATATTCTTTTCGGTACGGCCAACCTGTAGCTCCCGCTCCGCCTTGAACGAAATCCGGCGACGGTTGGCGTCGTCATCATGGCATGTCTCATAGGTGCTCCTGAAAATGGTAGGAAGGGTTTCCAATCGGACCGGCCCCTCCTTGGTAAGGACGGCAGCCCGTTCAATCACATTCTGCATCTCGCGGATGTTACCCGGCCAGGGATAGTGCTGCATGGCCCTTATGGCACGCTCTTCGATACCTGCAATTGATTTATTAAGCTTCTTGCGGGCTTTTTCGATGAAATGCAGCGCAAGTTCCGGCACGGACTCCACTCGATCGCGAAGCGGAGGTAGCGCAATACAAAAGACATTCAAGCGGTAGTAAAGATCCTCCCGGAACCACCCCTCTCGAACGCCCATCTCAAGATGCTTGTTGGTGGCGGCAATCAGGCGCACATCGACCTTGCGGGCGTTGATGCCGCCGACCGGACGCACTTCTCCCAGATCCAGCACCCTCAGCAACTCGGCCTGAAGCTTGGGAGTAATGTCGCCGATTTCGTCCAAAAAAATAGTGCCGCCGTTAGCAGCCTCGAAAAGCCCCTTTTTGTCTGATATTGCTCCGGTAAAGGATCCTTTTTTATGGCCAAAAAGCTCGCTTTCCAACAATGAATCGGTAATCGTCGTACAGTTGACCGTCATTAGCGGCTTATCGTTACGCAGGCTCATGCGGTGAATGGCACGAGCCGTCAACTCTTTACCGGTGCCGGTCTCCCCCCTGATCAACACAGTCGTCGGAGTGGGAGCAACCTGGCTTATAAGCCCCATCACCTCATGTATCCCCGGATCACTCCCGATAATGAGGTCGTCTCCAGCCTGGCGGTCAAGCTCACGCCGCACCAGTTCATATTTCTGCATCAAACGTCCACGATCTTCGTCAATCTGTTGCATGTTGTGCGGCAGACACATTTCTATATCCGCCAAACCCTGGAATACGGCCACCGCATGTTCCCGGCAGGTGTTATAGCCGCAGGCCCGGCAGTTCATCTCGTCACCTTGAGTAAATTTATTGGTGGATTGAAGAATACGTTTGACATCGTCTTTTCCCGGAGTGGCAAGTTTGCGCGACTTGTCCGAATACGACCTCGCAAGGCCGGGCATCACTAACGCCGGTCGATAATGCGGAGCGGTGGCGTATTCAAGCTTGCTGTTGCTGTGGCAAACTATCAATTTGCGCTTGTAGAAGTAATTCAGATCAGAATCTCGGGTCGGCCCGTCCACGCAACCTCCGTCACAGAAGCGGAGATCGACAAACGATGGGGAAACCCTGCCCGCTGCCAGATCACGGATTATTCCGATGGTATGCGACTCCCCTTCGGCGCTGACGGTTTCCGTATCCAGCAGATCAGGTTCAAAGCCGAATACCTTGAGTGGAGCACCGGTCAAGGTGAAGAGACGCGCAGAGCCCGGGTCAAGCCCATCGAAAGGCATTTCCGCCAGAGAAGCGGGAGTAATCCTGCGGTTTTTCAGCAACTTGTCAATTTCCTGGTAAGTCAACACCACATCAATGGCGTTCGACTCCTCGGATTGAATCTCAAATTTGGCTGCAATACAACTGCTGACATAAACAACCTTGGTGTCTTCACCACGAATGCTTTTTATGAAGCGACCCATGGCAATCATCGGAGAAACTACCGGCATGATATTGGGAAGAAGCGATGGATAATGGCGCTCAATCAGGTCAACAACCGCTGGACAGTGAGATGATATCAATGGTTTGTCTGCGCACTGAAGGGCTTCACGATAGCTGCTGGCGATCATGCTGGCCCCATAAGCTCCCTCATGCACCTCGCAAAACCCCAGGCTCTTCAGTGCCGCGACCAGCTGGCCCGGCATCAGTGCATGAAAGAAGGTGGGAAACGAACACCCCAGCACCGCCACAACCGGCGCTCCGGACGCGAGCATCTCCTGGGTTTTAACCATGCGGTCAACCACCACCTTGGCCTTTTGCGGGCAACTGAGGCAATTCCCGCAACCGATACAGCGGTCATACATGATCTGGGCAAATCCCTGGTCAACCTTGATGGCCTTGACCGGACAGCTGCGCACACAAGAGTAGCAACGCCGGCAGCGTTCCTTATAGGTGATAATGGGTTCCATTGATTCCCGTCCCGACAAAATCCTTGAATTGGCTGATCTGTATTTTTATCTACAATACACAAGTTTCACAGAGTGTGCAACTTTTGACACACATTGTTTTCAGAAATTTCCGAGCCATTTATCTGACACGGCACATTCTCCTGATGTTGCCGGTATCATTTATTATTTCGCTTGACACCCCCCTCTTCTATGATATTGTGCAAATTAAAATTTATGAATTTATGGTGACGAAGGGCCGGATTTCACACTGGACTTGGGTTCCATTTATCCACAGCACTTGAATAGTTCTCCCCCAAGTTGGTCGAATTGCCGGAAACAGCCGCTATTAAATGGTTGCACCGCTGGAATTCGACCATTTTTTTGTTTTGCTTCAGGCAAAAGGATATTTGAGACGATCAGTTGTGCCGTCTCCGATCAGAAAGCAGCCGGATCGAAATGCTAGACCTCGCCATTACTTTTCTTAAAGATCAACTGAACTCATATCTGTTGACCCGGACCGGTTCCGATTCGGTGAAGGCAACCATGAGCAAGCTGGTTGATGAATCGGGCAAGTACGCCTTCGATATCGACAACATCTGCTGCACGATCATCAACATCGAGGAAGAGCGGATCATGAAGTTCCATCTCCCCGACTACACCAACGTCAACGGCCAGCACATCGTGCTGGAGCCGGAGCTCAAACTCAACCTGCACGTGATGTTCGCGGCAAACTTCACGCACTACGACCAGGCCCTCAAATACATCTCCTACGCCTTGACCTATTTCCAGGCTCATCCGGTATTCGCCTCTGACGAATATCCGGCTCTGCCAAACGAGATCGGCAAACTGACCGTGGAACTCCTGTCGCTCAATTATGAACAGCTAAACCAGATCTGGGCCTTCATCGGAGGCAGGCAGTTGCCGTCGGTAGTCTATAAAGTGCGCATGGTGACGCTGCAGGATGAGGCGCAAACAACGGTTCAACCGCCACTTACGACCATCAGTGCAACCATCCGGAACCGATGATTACCAGCTTCCGCATACTGTTCACGATCAACGTCGCCCATGGCTATTACAGCGACAATTGCCGGGATTTCGATTTTATCGTACCGGCCGACACCGGCGGCAAACTCAGGAACGGCAAACTGCTCGCCAAGGTTCGGGACGGTATGTTGTATGTCTTGTATGAGGCGGATGATGCTGGGGCAGCGCTGATCAAGATGACCGGGGCCAGTTTGCGCTTCGGCCTGAAACTCCGGAACCCGCTGTTCGGCAACATCACCGATTTTAGCGTCCCGACCCCGCTTTACCGGAACAGCCTCACTGCGGGAAGCCTTGCCCCGGCAATGGAAGTGGCAATGACGGGACGACTCTTCAGCCATGCCGTCACCAAAAGCGATCGGCCGGTCACGGTAACGGTCAATGCGCCAACCGGTCAACCGTTGCAGGCAGAAAGCATCACCGCTGACAACGACCGCTCAACGGTTTCGTTCGATCTGACCGGACAGACGCCCGGATTGTACATGGTTACGGAGCAATACCCGTACGGACTTGAAACGGTCCCCTATTATTTTGATGCGGAGCTGCTGCAGGACGGCATCTTCGGGATGGTTGAAATAAGGATCGATAGCGGTTTCTACAACTTGCCGCCATCATTTACGATCAACTTCAATGCAAAGCAGGAAACGATCAAGTATTACCTGGTTGCCAGTAACCACACCGCCAGCGAATTCAATCATCTGGCTGTCGTGGACAACGGTTTCTCCGAAGAGGGGCGCTCGCGGATAAACTTTACCAGAATTCCGTCGTCCTCCTTCACCTCCGACGAGATTCCGTCGGGGATGATCGCAAAAACCGGGGACAGGGTGGTGCTCTTCAAATCGCAGACGGTTGTAGCAAGACATGAAAAAGCGCGCAAGAAAATTCAGTTGAGCAGAAACGGCGATGTGCTGATCAAGCACCTGCCCCAACCGGGGGCGGACAAAACAAGCGGAGACATGATCATACATATTTCCAGGCCTTAAACGGGAGAAACCTGAATCAATATTGTCTTGCTGATTTTTTTGTTCACAAATGTAACGACTCAAGTTGCAAGAGACTAAAAACTGTAAAGGAAGGAAGATTATGCCAACCTACAAGACACCAGACGTGTATGTGGAAGAAATTTCGGTATTCCCCCCTTCGGTGGCGGAAGTGGAAACGGCCATTCCGGCCTTCATCGGATACAGCGAATCCGCCCGGAAAAACGCCGACAACGACCTGATCCTCAAGCCGACCAAGATCTACTCTCTGAAGGACTTCGAGCGCTACTACGGTATTGCCGAGGATGATGCAATTGCGGTAACCGTTGCCGATGACGGCCAGGGCGGCTTCACGGTCGGCAGTTTCAGCGAGCCGTCCGTGAAATACCTGCTCTACTACAGCGTCAAGATGTTCTTCGACAATGGCGGCGGGCAGTGCTACATCGTCTCGGTCGGCGCCTACCAGTCCCCGGCGGTGATCGACCTGACCGGCGACGCCTCCAGCGACCCGGCTACAATGTACGGCCTGCAGGATGGCCTGGAAGCTGTCAAGCTGGAAGACGAGCCGACCCTGATCGTGATCCCGGAGGCGGTCCAGCTTTCCACCGCCGACTATACCACGCTGGTTCAGGCGGTGCTGCTGCAGTGCAATACGCTCCGCGACCGTTTCGCCATCTTCGATATCCGCGACGGCAACAGCGACCTGGACGCCACCGGACTGAGCAACAACCGCGGCTACTTCGGCAACAACTACCTGAAGTACGCCGCAGCCTATTACCCGTTCGTCAAGAGCACGATGAACTACTTCGTCAACAGCGCTGAAACCAACGTCGATGTGACCTATGGCGCCGATCCGGCGGCCGACCTGTCCACATTCAAAAACAGCAATACCGCACTGTACAACTTCGTCAAAACCGTGCTGAAAGACCATTTCATCACGCTGACCCCCAGCGGCGCGGTGGCCGGGGTCTACGCCGCCACCGACAGCAACCGCGGCGTTTGGAAAGCTCCGGCCAACGTCAGCCTGGCGGGTGTGATCGAACCTGCCATAAAACTGGATAACGCCAGGCAGGACGGCTTGAACGTGGATGCCACCTCGGGAAAATCGATCAACGCGATCCGTTCCTTCATGGGCAAGGGCACCCTGGTCTGGGGGGCGCGCACGCTGGCCGGCAACGACAACGAGTGGCGCTACGTGCCGGTGCGACGGTTCTTCAACATGGTGGAAGAGTCGGTCAAGAAATCAACCTACTGGGCCGTGTTCGAACCCAACGATGCCAACACCTGGGTCAAGGTGCGCGGCATGATCGAGAACTACCTGACCCAGAAATGGCGCGAAGGCGCGCTGGCCGGCGCAACCCCCAAGGAAGCCTTCTTTGTCAGGTGCGGACTGGGCATCACGATGACTTCACAGGATATTCTTGAAGGCAGGATGAATGTGGAGATCGGCATGGCGGCGGTACGGCCGGCCGAGTTCATCATCCTGAAATTCTCGCACAAACTGCAGACATCGTAATGCCATGGAATATCTAATGCCACACCCCCTCTAAATCTCCCCATATCAGGGGAGACTTCAAGGCCTCCCCCCTGACAAGGGGGGATTGAGGGGGGTTGGTTGTAAAATCACAAGAAGCTATTTCATCACCCAAATACACACTAAAAGGATGACACCATGGCTAAACAATATCCTCTTCCATCTTTTCATTTCATTGTCGAATGGGGCGGCACACGCATCGGTTTTTCGGAGGTCGGCGGACTGACCCAGGAGAATCAGGCCATCGAATACCGTGATGGCTCCTTCCCGGAATATTCATCGATAAAAATGCCTGGACTCCGCAAATTCAGCAACATCTCGCTCAAGCGCGGCATCGTCAAAAGCGACAACGAATTCTTCAAGTGGCTCAGCACCGTCAAGCTCAATACGGTGGAACGGCGCAACCTGGTTATCAGCCTGCTCAACGAGGAGCACCAGCCGGTGATGGTCTGGAAGGTGCAAAATGCCTTTCCGGTCAAGGTGGAAGGTCCGCAACTGAAGGCTTCGGCCAATGAAGTCGCGATCGAATCGATCGAAATTGCCCACGAAGGCCTCGAAGTACAGAATGACTGATGGCTAATTACTACCCCCCCGTCAGTTTTCATTTCAAGGTCGAGGTGCTGGGACTGTCCCCTATCAGCAACGATGTCCGCTTCACCGAGGTCAGCGGACTCTCGGTGGAGATGGGTACCGAAGAGGTGCCCGAGGGGGGCGAAAACCGCTTTATCCAGAAATACCCGACCCAGGCCAAGTACCCGGAACTGGTGCTGAAGCGCGGTCTTCTGCTGAACTCGGAGATCGTGAACTGGGTCAGGGAGTGCATCGAAGACTACAGGATCCAACCCAAAAATATCGACATCAAGCTGTTAAACGAACAGCACCAGCCGCTGGTAACCTGGCATCTGGTCAACGCCTATCCGACCAAATGGTCGGTCAGCGACCTGAATGCCGCCAACAACGCGGTCTCGATCGAAACTCTGCAGCTGTATTATCAATATTTCACCGTGGACAAGGGCTGACCCATGCCGGTTATTATCGATGAAGTCATAATTTCGGTTGAAGTTTCCAACCAGGCCTCCGGCGGCGCCGCATCCGCTCCCGCTCCGTCGGCGAGTGATGACAAGCAGGTCATCATAGCCGAATGCGTGGAACGGGTGCTGGACATTCTCCGGCAGAAGAAGGAGCGCTGAACCATGGGCAGGCGGGGTACTTTGGAAAAACTGCTGATCAGGGCCTACGAGTCGCCCAGGTATGCCGGGCAGCCGGTATCCGAGTTCACGGCCTTTGTCAACCCCAACGAGATCACGCTCTCCTACGAGATGGAATACGACAGCGCCCAGGGTTCGGGAACCAACAACAGCCGGATGAACTTCAAAAAGATCAAGCCGGGCGACATGTCGCTGACCTTCTTCATCGACGGCACCGGGGCCAGCGGTCGGACGGCGGACGTGCAGCAGCAGGTGGAGCTGTTCCGGACCGTGACCGGCTATAACGGCAACATCCACCGCCCCAACTACCTCAAGGTTGTCTGGGGTACGCTGCAGGTCAAGCGTTGCGTCCTTAAGAGCGCCTCGATCGCCTACAAGCTGTTCCAGCCGGACGGTGTGCCGTTGCGGGCGGTTATTACCGCCAGCTTCACCGACAACTCGGACGACCAGACCCGCGTGGCCATGTCGCAGGACCAATCCCCCGACCTGACCCATGTGCGCATGGTAAAAGCCGGTGACACCCTGCCGGCGCTGTGCCGGGAAATCTACAATGATCCGTCCTGTTACCTGGAGGTGGCCCGCGCCAACCGGATCGACGACTTCCGCAACCTGACGCCCGGCGTCAGGATTATCTTTCCGCCATTGGAGAAATAGCCATTCCAGAAGAACGGTCGATACCCATTCCCGCCGAGCACCGCGAATTCACCGTCAAGGTGGATGGTGTCGTAATTGCGCGGGAGCATCAGCTGCTGGCCGTCAATGTCACCAAATCGGCCAACCGGATCTCCTCGGCCAGGATCGTGTACCTGGACGGCGCCGCAGCTTCCGGTGATTTCCCCCTGAGCAATTCCGACAGTTTTGTCCCTGGGCGGGAGGTGGAAATCCTGGCCGGCACAACCGGCGACCCGGTCACGCTCTTCAAGGGGATCGCGATCCGCCAGAGTCTGAAAGTGCGCGACCATTGCGCGCCACAGCTGGTGGTGGAATGCCGGCACAAGGCGGTCAAGCTGACGGTCGGACCCAAAAACGCCTACTTCCTCGACCGGAAGGACAGCGAAATCATCGACAGCCTGCTGCGGAATGCCGGCCTGGAGGCGGAGGTGGAAAACACGGCCGTGACCCACAAGCAGCAGGTGCAGTACAGCTGCAGCGACTGGGACTTCCTGCTGATGCGGGCCGAAGCCAACGGCAAACTGGTCTTCACCGCCGATGACAGGGTGATCGTCAAGAGCCCGGCAACCGGCGCTCCGGCGGTCTGCTCGCTGCAGTTCGGAGCGACGATCCTGGAGATGGATACCCAGATCGATGCGCGCCAGCAGTACAGCTCCGTGAAATCAGCCACCTGGGATGCGGCGCAACAGGAACTGGTCGAGAAGGAGGCCGCCGATCCCGGCATCAATGGTCCCGGCAACCTGGGAAGTGGCGAGTTGGCGGCGGTGGCAGGGCTTGACCATTACCACCTGCAGCATGCGGCGCTGGCCGGGGACGAGGCCCAGGCCTGGGCCGATGCCCGCTGGCTGAAATCACAATTCAGCAGGGTCAACGGCCGCGTCAAATGCGAGGGCATCGCCACGGTCAACCCTGGCGACACCGTCACGCTGGGCGGCATCGGCGAACGCTACAACGGCGACGTGTTCGTCAGCAGAGTCCGCCATGACTTCGACCTGGTGCAGGGGTGGAAAACCAACCTCCAGTTCGGCAACCTGGACAGCTGGCTGGGGGAGGAACAGGCGGTCTCCGCGCCCAAGGCCTCGGCGCTGCTGCCGGGGATCTGCGGCCTGCAGATCGGGATCGTAACCGGCAACGAAGACCCGGACGGCGAGCACCGGATACGGGTCAGGATGCCGCTGGTTGACCAGCAGGGGGATGGAACCTGGGCAAGGGTGGCGGCTATTGACGCCGGGGATCAGCGCGGTTTCTTCTTCCGGCCGGAGATCGGCGACGAGGTAGTGCTGGGGTTTTTAAATGACGATCCGCGCCAGGCGGTGCTGCTGGGCATGCTGCACAGTAGCGCCAAGGCCGCGCCGCTGCAGGGCTCGGACGACAACCACGAGAAGCTCTACCAGAGCCGCTCGCAGATGAAACTCTACTTCAACGACGACACCAAGGTCATGCGCCTGGAAACTCCGGCAGGAAACATGATCACGCTCAGCGAAGAGGACCAGGCCGTCAAGATCGTCGACCAGAACGGCAACAAGCTGGAGATGACCCCGGACGGCATCACCATCGAAAGCAACAAAGCCATCACACTCAAGGCCGGCACGGAGCTGAAGCTGGAGTCGGGCTGTGCGCTGAACGTCAAGGGTGGCACGGAACTGAAAATGTCGGGAACCTCAGGCGCCGAGGTTTCCAGCAGCGGGGTGACCAAGGTCAAGGGGAGTCTGCTGCAATTGAACTGAAAGGCAAATCCCCCCTAACCCCCCTTTCGTTAGGGGGGGACTTTAAAGCTTCCCCCTTTGCAAAGGGGGATTGAGGGGGATTTGATTTTGAATGTGATCAGCAGAATTTCGAAAGGAACTTTATGCCGGCCGCTGCACGGGTAGGAGACGTGACAAATCATGGCGGAACCATCGTCGGCCCGGGAGTGGCAACGGTGCTGATCGGCGGCATGCCGGCCGCGGTGGCGGGCGACAGCCACGTCTGTTCGCTCCCCCCCAGCGGGCATCAGCCGACCGCCAGCGTATTCCCGGCCGGCAGCGCGACGGTGCTGATCGGCGGCATGCCGGCCCTGCGAACGACAGACGCCTGTATCTGCGGCGCAATGGCGGCGGTCGGTGAACCGACCGTGATAATTAACTGAAGGCACTTACCATGAACAACAACGCACCAGACAACCAGCAGACCTCGTTCCTCGGCAGCGGCTGGAGCTTTCCTCCCCGTTTCGTTCGCGAAACCGGCCAGGTGCTGATGACCTCGGATGAGGACGATATCCGCGCCAGCCTGGAGATCCTGCTAGGAACCGCTGCCGGCGAGCGTTTCCTGAATCCGGAATACGGTCTCGACCTGCACGAAATGCTATTCGAACCGCTCGGCACCACCATGAAGACCTTCCTTGAAGACCGGGTCAGGACCTCCATCCTGGTCCATGAGCCACGCATCAACCTGCTCTCGCTGAAACTGGACACGACGGCTCAGTACGAAGGGAAGATCACATGGATTCTGGATTATCAAATTCGGGCCACCAACTCGCGCTACAATCTGGTCTATCCGTTCTATGTCTCAGACGGCAACGAGGTGCGCAGGAGCGTTGAGGTTAGCAACCCTTGAAGGTGAAGCGACATGGCTGAAAAAGACATCATCAGGAACATGATCTTCCAGCCGGGCCAGAGCCAGGGCGAACGCATGCCGGTGGAGCTGGGGGTTCACCACGCCGATCTGGATGAACATACACCGGAAGAGCAGCTGCGCTTTACCCGCAAGCTGGCGGCTTACATCGGTTATTTCGGCAATGACGCCGACACTCCCGAGGGAGACTGGTCCAACTTCTTTCCCGTCGGCGATGAAGCCATCAAAAAGGCGCTGGAAAACGGCGCGGGCGATACCCAGCCACATCTGGCGCTGTTTCTGGCATTTCTGGAGCTGTACCGCATTCCCCGGGAGGTTATCAACCGCATCAGCGGACGCCATCTGGATTTTTACTATCGGGACGTGCTGCGGCTCGAAAAGAAGGGTGCCCTGCCGGACAGGGTCCACCTGCTGCTGGAGCTGAAAAAGAACTCTCCGCCGATCATGGTCGGGCCGGAGCTGCTCTTTTCGGCCGGCAAGGATACGCTTGGCCGGGAACTGATCTACACCGCAAGCCGTTCCACCGTGATCAACAGCGCCCGGATAGATTCGTTGCGCTCGCTGTTCGTTGATTCAAGCGGACATGGCAGGGTCCTGCAGGCGCCGATAGCCAACTCGGCCGACGGTCTGGGGGGCAAGCTGGCCGGTGACGAACCCAAATGGCACGGATTCGGCCACAACGGGCTGCAGCCGGCCGAGACCGGTTTCGCCCTGGCCTCGCCGGTGCTGCTGATGCGGGAAGGAACCCGCAGGGTGACCGTTACGCTGACGCTGGGCCAGCTCGACCGGGATGCCGTCAATGACGAGACTCTCAAGGAGGCTTTCGAGGCCTTCATCACCGGCGAAAAGCAGTGGCTGGGACCGTATCCTGTTACTCCCGAGCTGGCGCATGATACCGCCCGGAACTCCACGCTGTCACTCTCCTTCTCGATCCCCGAAAACGAAAAAGCGGTGATCGATTATGACCAGCCGGTTCATGGCTACTCCTACAACGCCGCGGCGCCGGTGATCCAACTGCTGTTGAAGGAAAACTGCGCCACGATCGGCTACAACCAGCTGAAGCGGATCAGGCTGCTCAAGGCCGCGGTAACGGTGGACGTATCCAATATCACGTCACTGGCCCTGGAAAACGACCACGGCACGCTGGACCCGGGCAAGGCCTTCCTCCCCTTCGGCACCCAGCCGACCAGGGGCTCGCGCCTGATGATCGGCTGCGCCGAAGCGCTCGGCAAGAAGCTGGCCGAGCTGAAGATCAGCGTCAAGTGGAAGGATGCTCCCTCCGACTTTGCCAGCCACTACGACGGCTACGATGTGCGCGGTATTGACAACGCCGCTTTCACGGCGGAAGTATCCTTCAGCGATGGCGGCAACTGGCACGTTTCAAGTCCGGGAGTTCAGCTGTTCGAATCCGCCAACGCCTCCGCGGAACATCGCTTCAGCTTTTCAAACGGCAGTTCCCCGGCAGCGGCCAGCATCTCGCAGGGGATGCGCATACACGCGCTGAACAGCTCCGGCAGCCTCTGGGGGGTCAGATCAGCCGGTTCCTGGCTGCTCCGCAAACCGATCTTCGAATCCTTCAGAAGAATGGTTCCCGAAACCCGCGCGGGCTTCATATCCTTTTCCCTGGAGCACGACTTCCTGCACTCCGCCTATCGCAGGAAATACGTCGAAAATGTCGTCACCTTCAGCAGGAACGGCGGGACCCTGACCATCCTGAACGAACCCTACACGCCGGCCATCCGGGGCATCTCGCTTTCCTACCGGGCCGTTTCCGACACGGTCAATATCGGCCTTGAGCGGGCCACGATCGATGATTTCTCCAACCCGGATCTGCACTTCTTCCAGATCGCCTATTTCGGCCAGATGCGCGAGCACCGCTACCAGCGCAACCAGTTCGGCTTTTTGCGGGACAAGAACGTATACCTGCTCCCGCGCTACGGCAACCAGGGCGAACTGCTGGCCGGTTTCAGCGACCTGCGGGGCGGGGACAGCGTCAGCGTGCTGTTCCAGGCCGCCGAGGGGAGCGCCGACCCGCAGCTGCCCCGGCAGCAGGTCGGCTGGTCGGCGCTGTGCGACAACTACTGGAAACCGCTCGACCGCAGCCAGGTGCTGCTGGACACGACCAACCAACTGCTTACCAGCGGCATCATCACCTTTGTGATTCCCGCCGAAGCTACCACCACTAACACGATACTCCCCGGCGAGCGGATTTGGTTGAAAGCTGGCGTAACCGGCAACGCAGGCGCGCTCAGCCTGCTGATCGATGTGGCCGCCAACGCGCTGGAAGCCCGTTTCATGGATAACGGCAACGCCCCCCGGCAATCGTCGGCCTCGCTTGAAAAAGGCTCTATCAGCAAAATGAAAAACGGGCCGGCCGAATTAAAAACCGTCAGGCAGCCCTACGCATCGTTCGGCGGCCGCCCGCCGGAACAGGACCAGCTGTTCCATACCCGCGTGTCGGAACGGCTTCGCCACAAGAACCGCTGCATCACCCCCTGGGATTACGAACGGATCATCCTGGAAGCCTTCCCCGGGCTGCACAGGGTCAAATGCATCCCGCATGCGACAAGCGACTGCTGGCTCAAACCGGGAAACGTGCTGATCGTGGTGGTGCCGGACCTGAGGAACAGAAACGCGGTCAACCCGCTGGAGCCCAGGGCGGATTCGGACACGCTCGACCGCATCACCGCCCACCTCCGGCAGCGCTGCGGCATGCAGGTCGGGGTGCAGGCCGTCAATCCACGCTACCAGAAGGTCCGCCTGGATTTCAGGGTCAGGTTCCGGACCGGTTATGAGCCCAATTTCCATTGCCGGGAGCTGGATGCCGCGCTGATCCGCTACCTGTCCCCCTGGGCATTCCAGGCCGAAAGCGGGATCTCCTTCGGCGGCACGATCCATAAATCGGTGCTGCTGGATTTCGTGGAAGAGCTGGAATACGTGGATTATGTCACCGATTTCAGGATGTACAGCTATCAGGGAGAAACGTCCAACATGATCGACATCAACCTGGCGCAACCGGAAACCCCCGACGCGATCCTGGTTTCGGCCGGCAACCACAGCATCCGGGAAGTGTGATAGCGATGATCGCAACGATATCCAAAAAAAACAGCGCTGAAACGGCGCTCGACCACCGGCGGCTGAACGCGATCGGACTGGGACACGTGCAGCGGCTGAGCCGGCGCATCTGGACCGACTACAACGTGCATGATCCGGGCATCACGATCCTGGAGCTGCTCTGCTACGCCCTGACCGATCTGGGCTACCGGGCATCCTTCCCCCTGCCGGACCTGCTGGCCAGCGCCGGCGATAACGCACGGGAGATGGAGAAGCAGTTTTTCACAGCGCGGAAAATCCTGCCTAATCGCCCGCTGACCATGTCCGATTACCGCAAGCTGCTGATTGACATCAAGGGGGTCAGAAACGCCTGGCTGGCAACCGTAACCGAGAGCTACTACGCCGACACGACCCGGGGGCAATTGCTGCGGGACAACCCCGGCACGCCGGAAACCCGCGAGATCCGGCTCTCCGGCCTCTACGCGGTGACAATCGAGTATGACTCTGACAATGCCGACCAACAGTTGCAGGTGCAAAAGGAGGCCGAAGCGCTGCTGCATGCCAACCGCAACCTGTGCGAGGATTTCATCGAATTCAAGCGGGTCGAAACCCAGCCCTTCAACCTCTGCTGCGAGCTGGAACTGGAACCGGATGCCGACCCGGCTGCAATCAAGGCCGAGGTACTGTTCCGGGTGCAGGAGTACCTGGCGCCGCCGGTCCGCAACCACACCCTGGCCGAAATGCTGGAGCGCAAGAAAGGCGACGGCAGCCGCTATACCGCCGACGAGATCTTCGACGGCCCGGCGCTTTCCTGCGGCTTCATCGACGACGGGGAGCTGGCCCGGGCCGAGCTACGCAGCGAACTCCGCCTTTCCGACGTGATCGGCATCATCATGGATATCAGCGGGGTCAAGGCGGTTCGGGACATCCTGCTGCATCCGCACGGACTCCCCGGAGCGCTGGAGAACAAATGGCTGGTTCCGGTTGCGGCGGGGAAGAAGGCGCTCTTGAACCAGGACCATTCGCGGATCGTGTTTTACAAGCGCGGCATGCCGGTGATGGCCGACAACAGCGCGGTCGAAACCCTCCTGGAGCAGTTGCGGGACGCCGCCGCTGCCAGGTCCGACCTGGAATTCCCCTATGACTTCGAGATTCCGGCGGGCAGCTTCAGGGATCCGGCTTCCTACTATTCGTTCCAGAACCATTTCCCGGCCCTGTTCGGGCTGGGCGATGCCGGCCTCAGCAGCGCCGCCGACGGTCAACGCCGGGCGCAAGCCTTACAGCTGAAAGCCTACCTGCTCTTTTTCGATCAGCTGATGGCCGATTATTTTGCCCAGCTGGGACACGTAAAAGAGCTGTTCTCCAGCGACCCGGCGCTACGGCGCACCTACTTCCACCAGGCGGTGACCTCGTTTAGCGGGTACGAAAAGCTGTACGGCACGGACGACGCCGACATGATCGTGAAAACGATCCAGGACTCGGTCGAGAACAAGGGGCTGCTGGCGGAGCGGCGCAACCGTTTCCTCGACCACCTGATCTCCCGTTTCGCCGAACGCTTCAACGATTTCGCCAGCATCATGTACTCCGCCTTCGGCGCCGCCCCCGAACAGATGGCCAGCCTCAAGTGCGAATTCCTGAACGACTACCCGGCCATCAGCAGCGAACGCTCGCTGGCCTGGAATTACAGCCTGAAGGAAGATGCGGACCTGTGGAACTCGGCCAACATCTCCGGGCTGGAACGGCGGCTGGCGCGACTGCTCGGTATCCGCAACATCAACCGCAGAAACCTGGGCGATATCGCCTATGACCTCTACGCCGAAATCGACGGCACCCCCGACGACGAGTTCCGCTTCCGCATCCGGAAACGGGACAGCGGCAAGATCATCCTCAGCAGCAGCACCCGCTATGCCACCGCAGCCCTGGCCCGGGACGAAATGCGTCGCGCGATCCATTCCGGGCTGCTGCCGGCCGGCTACCAGCGCAAAACGACCAGTGACGGCAGATATTACTTCAACGTGATCGACGGCGGCGAGGTGCTGGCCCGTCGCATCGAGTATTTCGCCGACGAGGCGACCATGAATGCGGCCATTGACGAAACCATGGAATACCTGCGGGTCAACTACAGCGACGAGGGGATGTACCTGGTCGAAAATATCCTGCTCAGGCCGGAAAGCGGGGATGATCCGTTCCTGCCGATCTGCCCCGCATCCAGCGGCGGCGTCTGCACGGAGAACGACCCCTACAGCTACCGCATCCACGTGATTCTGCCGGCCTACGGCAGCCGCTTCCGGTCGATGGACTTCCGCCGCTTCGCCGAAGCTGTGATCCGTAACGAGACGCCGGCCCATATCCTGCCGAAGATCTGCTGGATCGGCAAGGATGATATGGCCCGCCTGGAGAAGGATTACCGGGACTGGATCTACCTGAAAGCCGGCGCGGAGAAGTCGCGGCGCACGGAAAAACTGGCGCGTTTCATCGAAACGCTCTTCACGGTCAGGAACGTCTACCCAGCCGAGCATCTGCACCAGTGCGAAGCGGGCGATGAACAGCCGAAATTCGTGCTGGGGAGGACGGCGCTGGGGACGGAGAATGCCGAAGAATCGTAACTCAACGACTTCAGTAATCGTGTGAAATATCCCCCCGCCCCTTGCGGGAGGGGGTTAGGGGGAGGGGGAATTTGCCAGATTCGGTTCTGTCGGCAACTTCACCCACCCCTCAATCCCCTCCCGTCAAGG
Organism: Geobacteraceae bacterium GWC2_55_20; assembly: GCA_001802125.1. Lineage (GTDB taxonomy): Bacteria > Desulfobacterota > Desulfuromonadia > Geobacterales > Pseudopelobacteraceae > JACRCG01. Next base: position 5,779 of record MGZK01000094.1, on the reverse strand, counting down.
GAGGGGAAGTAATTGTCAGCAGTTTGCAATGGTATGCTCGATAGTTACGAAGAATCTTGATTACGGGGACTTACGCCATGGCACAGATATTCAGAAGTCTTGATGCAATTTCAAGCGGCTACAGCGTGTTTGAAAAAGACCAGGTGCTGACCCACGATCAGCTCAACAGTGTCGCCGACCATCTGGACGACCAGTCGCGCCTGACCCGGACCGCTCTGCTGGGGGTCGGGATCGCCTGCGGCCTGCGCGTTTCCCGGCAGGGTGACAACATCACGCTGACCAGGGGGGTGGGAGTCACCAGCGACGGCGACCTGCTGCGGATTCCCGACGATTTGGTCTATGACCGCTTTCGCCCGTACGACGCCACAAAGCCGGCTTATGCGCCGTTTTACGCGGGCGGTACCGTCCCCGGTGAAATGCTGCCGGTCTACGAACTGGTAGGCGCAGGAGAGAGCGGCGACAGCCGCGCCGAAGCGCTCGGCAACTTCACCGCCAGCACCGCCGCCAGCCTGGACGACATGGTTGCGCTTCTGTACATGGAAAGTTACGTGACCGACCGGGATCTCTGTTCGGGAACCGACTGCGACAATCTGGGGCAGGAATGCCTCAACAGCATCCGGCTGCTGCTGATGGACAACAGCCTGATCGGCCCGCTCCGGGATAACGTAGCCACCCCGCACCAGGCCTTCAGCATGCTGGACGAGATCGTGGCCGAGCGTCCGCTCTTCACAGCGTCGGTCAATGCCCCCGGCCTGCTGGCGCAGCGCTACCGCTCGGCCTGCAACACGATTCACGGCAAACTGGCCACGGAACTGCCCAAACTGTACCGGCACTGTTCAGCGTTTCTCGGCGGGCTGTTCCCCGGCGATCCTTCCGACGCCTGGGTCGCCGCGCTGAAAGAGCTGAATGCCGCCTTCGCGGCCCAGGCTTTCGGAATGCAATACTACTACGATTTCCTGCGGGACCTGGTGGAAACCTGGAATGACTTCCGTTGCCTGCTCCCGGGCGAGCGCAGCTGGTGCTGCCCCGACCCGGCCGCCTTTCCCAAGCATCTGCTGCTGGGTAATCTGGCCGGCGGCGGCGACCCGGACCAGAACCGCACGCAGTTCTATCCGTCGCTGCTGGCTAGCCGGACCGTCGAGCAGCTTGATCATGCCCGTT
>MGZK01000094.1:0-4580 GCA_001802125.1 Geobacteraceae bacterium GWC2_55_20 | reverse complement strand
CGGCTGCCGGAGCCACAGGGGGCCGCGATTCGCATCACCCCCAGCCTGTCCGGGGAACAGGCGCTGGAAGAACGGGCCATACCCTATTACTACCGGGTGGATTCCGGCAACCCGATTCATCGCAACTGGAACCATCGACTCCACCGTTGCGGCATGGACAGCGGCAACTACTCCTACAACGCCCCGCTGTACCGGGCCACGGGAGCCGCGGCCGCTCCGCTGGCGGCGCAGATCGGACGCTTCGGTTTCTTCCGCGTCGAAGGGCACCTGGGACAGTCGCTCAAAACCGTGACCGATGCGATTGAAAAACAGATCGTCGACTGGAATCTCCCCTTCTGGGTGCATGCGGTGATGCTGGGACCGGACCGGAGCCGGATCGTCAAAAAACCGGGCATCCGCTACACGGACCTGCACCGTTTCCATTACCTGTTGCGGCAGGACGTCAGCCACCAGCTGGGCGAAGTGGTTAATTTCAGCCAGAACTTCAAACAGAAGGTGCATCGGGCGGTACGCGACAACCTGATCACCGACGCCCCCGATGATGAAAACGGCAAAACCCTGGAAAACATCTCCAAGGACCAGAACGCAATCGTGGCCCGCAACGCCGCCCGGGTCAGGTCCGGACTGAACCGCGGCTATTCCGGTTACAAGGCCGACAGCAGCTGGAAGCAGAACGTGGCCCCCGCCATGCAGGCCGCCGGGCAGTTCAAGTCCCGGCTGGGCGAGGTGGTGAAAACGGAGTTTGCCACCCCCTTCGACTCGCTGATCGGCAATACGCAGATCCAGTGGCTCGACTGGCTGGACGACATCATCAAGGCCCGGGAGGAACGGGAAGACACAAAACTGCTCTTCTCGACCTTTGTCTCGCAACATCCCGGCCTGCAGCACAGCGGCGGAGTCACGAGCGGCGGCACCCTGGTGCTGGTTTACGACGAAGACCGGACTGTGGTGGCCGACTTCACGCTCCCCTACCGCTGCTCGGATACGATCGAAGAGGAACCGGCCGAGCCGCCGCTGAAAAAACCGGGGCTGCGTCCCGGCTGGATCGTCGGCAACGGCATCAGCGTACTGCCGTCGCGCGACAAGTTTGTACGGGACCGGCTGAACATCTTCAAGACCGACCAGCTGGAAGGGTTCGTTAAGAGCAGGCTGGACGACTTCAAGCTCAAACATGTGGATGTGCTGAAGGAAGAACTGGATCAGGACTGGAACCGCAAGTTCGATTCACAGCAGAAGGAATATTTCGGAACCATGAAAGAATCGGTCAATCTGTTGGGCAACGCGCTGATTTCGCGCAAGGATATGACGATTGCCGCCGACGCCAACCTGGCCGGTTTCTCCGACAAAGCCCTCGAACAGAAGGTAGTTGATGCCAGGGAAAAACAGCTGGTGGCCGATTATCTGCGGAAGAAGTCCGTCCAGAGCGACCTGCCGGCCGAGAAACGCACGCTTTACGAACAGCAGGCCAAGGAGGCTGAATCCGATCTGGCGCTGGCGATTACCGATGCAACCAGGTATGTGGCCGAGTCGAGAACCGATGTTTCGGTCGGCAGCGAGGGGATGTCAGCCATGCTGGAGCTGCAAAACAGCCTGCGGACCATGACAGACGAAAAGGCCGTGGCAATGGTAACCGACGGTTTTGGCACGATAAAGAACAGTTCCAACAACAGCGGGCTGAACCTGATCATGGATTCGATGCTTGAGATCAGAAGGAGATGAGGTCGTCATGAACGGCGCTCAGCACCGGATACGCTCGCTGCGCTGGCAGGTCGGCGCGGAAACGGCCGCCACGGCCTTCTCCTGGCGCGCGCTGCTGCGGGAAAAGGGCGCCGATCTGCTGCTGCCGGCGCTCGAACAGGGGCTTGATGAAGCCGCCACGGAGGAGCGGGTCATTCACATCCCGAAGGTCGAGCTGCATATCCGGCTCGGTTCCGAACAGGAGCTGGAGAAGCTGCTCCCCGGTGCGATGCTGGATCAGCTCAGGAGGCAATTGCGGCTCATGATGACGGCCGACGAGGCAAGCTCGCAAGCCCCACCCGGCGAAGCGGTCAAGGAAGAGTACAGCCGCTTCGAGATTCTGTTGCACTACCTGCGGAGTGGCACGCTCCCCTGGCAGGCGGCCGACGGCAGCGCAACGGATCAGGCGCTGGAATTAAGCAAAACCTGCCGGGAGCAATGGCCGCGCATACTGGAACTCCTCAAAGCGGTCCGGGAAGAGGCTCCCTTCTACTTCCGCCTGTTGCAGCTGCTCCCGGAGAATGAGTACGCAATGCTGATCCGGGTGCTCTCGGACTCGATCCCGGAGGAGTTCCGGGAGACGGCCATGGAATGCCTGGCGCTGCTTCTGGATGGCAAGAGTGAGCGCTTCCGCCACAGTCACTACACTCGCCTGAGCCTGATGGCCGGCGTCCTGGCCGAGAGCATTGCCTGGCAGAAAAAAACCACCGCCCGCTCACTCCTGAAGATGGCGGCCAGCACGGTGCCGCCGCAAGAGCGACACCTGCTGAAAGAATCCGTCGCGGCCATGCCGCGACCGGCCGGCGCGCCGTTATCACCGGAGCAGGAGTCCGGCAGCGCTGGCGGGGAGGCTGAATCCACTCCCGGAGCCGGAATTGTCGAAGCGCCGGACAGCCCGGACCCGGTGTGGCAGCGGGAACGGCGATCTGAAAACAGGGTTGAGACACCTCGGACAGATGAAGGAGCCGCTGACGGGAAATGCGACGATCCGCCCGCTCCGGGCGGTCGAAGCGATCAAACCCGCGCCGAGGTTTCGGAGGGTCTGTACCCGCTGCTGGTCCACCAGGCCGGACTGGTGCTGCTGCATCCCTTTCTGGCCCGTTTTTTCGAGATTTCCCACGTCAAGGAGGTCGGCAGGGAAGAACTGCGCCCGACCTCCCTGCCACGTGCCGCCGCGCTGTTGCATCTGCTGGCCACCGGACGCGAAGATCTCTATGAATACGAACTCGGCCTGATAAAGATACTGCTGGGGCTCGATCCAGGGACAGCTCTGCCGGTCTGCGCCGGACTGCTAAGCGCCGAGGATCGCGAAGAGGCCGAAACAGTGCTGCAGTCGGCCATCGAACACTGGAGCGCACTCAAGAACACCTCGGCCGGCGGCCTGCGCTCCGCCTTCATCGAACGTCACGGACTGCTGCGCAGGAACGATGGCGGCTGGAAACTGAACCTGGAGCGCAAATCATATGACATTTTGCTGGGCCAGCTCCCCTGGGGCATCGGCATCGTCAAACTGCCGTGGATGAAACGAGCGATATTTACAGAATGGTGACCCCATGAATGAAAACGCCCGTGATCTCGGACTGGAGCTTGAATGGTTTGCCCGGACCCTGGAGGAGCGGATCAAGGCCTGTTTCGGCGAAGATTGCGGCGCCCTCCCCCCGATCCCGCCGCCGGACCTGGGCGGAAGCGACTCCTGTTATGCCCGCTTCATCCGGCACTACGACCTGCAGCCCGCTGAACGGCTGGTGCTGCTGCTGGCATTGATCCCCCACGTCCGCCCGCAGCTGCTGGACGTGCTCTGGAGCACCAACAGGGAAACCGGGCGAGGGTTCACCCAGTTCGGCGGATTGCGCGGCACGGCCCACGGCGGCCTGATCCCGACCGGCGAGACCGCCGCCTTCATCCTGGCCGGCGACGACCTGGCCGCCCGTTTCGAAGTGACGCAAATGTTCGAAGGCGACCATATCTTCGCGCTGCATGCGATTCTGCAACTCTCCCCGGCAACGGCCGGCGAACCGCTCTTGAGCGGAGCGCTGACCCTTTCCCGCGAATACATCTCGTGGCTGACCACCGCCACCGTGCGCAAACCGAATTTCAACAGTGAATTTCCGGCGCGTCTGATCACGACCGGACTCGAATGGGAAGAGCTGGTGCTGCCCCGGACCACCCTGGAACAGCTGGAGGAGATCGGGCACTGGATCCTGTACGGAGACCGGCTCATGCGGGATTGGGGGATGGAAGGGAGGCTGCAGCCAGGCTGCACCTGCCTGTTTCACGGCCCGCCCGGCACCGGCAAGACCCTCTCGGCCGGCCTGCTGGGCAAACAGTGCGGCTGCGATGTCTACAGGATCGACCTGAGCATGATCGTCTCCAAATACATCGGCGAAACCGAGAAGAACCTGGCCAGGATATTCGACATGGCCGAGCACAAGCGCTGGATACTCTTCTTTGACGAAGCCGATGCGCTGTTCGGCAAGCGCACCAGGGTCGATGATGCCCACGACCGCTACGCCAACCAGGAAATCAGCTTCCTGCTGCAGCGGATCGAGGAGTTCAACGGGGTCGTGATCCTGGCCTCCAATATGAAGGGCAATATCGATGAAGCCTTCAACCGCAGGCTGCAGGCGGTAATCCACTTTCCCATGCCCGGTCCGGATGAGCGCCTGCGGATCTGGAAGGGCGCGTTTCCGCAGAAAGCGATACTGGAGGAGCGCATCGATCTCGGGCAGATCGCCGAGAAGCATGAACTGGCCGGAGGCACCATCATGAATGTTGTCCGCCATGCCTCGCTGAAGGCGCTCAGCCGCAATAGCGAAACGATCCTGCTGGAAGATATGGAAGAG
>MGZK01000093.1 GCA_001802125.1 Geobacteraceae bacterium GWC2_55_20 | reverse complement strand
TTGCATTTGTAGTATTCGCTGAACTGGTGCAGATAGGCATAGGTTTTGGTCATGCTTCCGGAAACGTCGATCAGGTGCGGCGAAACCCCGAAACACTCGTCGAACAGTGAGATGTGGGTGAAATTGTCGATGTTGTCGTCGATGCGCGAAGATAGTTGCGGCACGCTGCGCCACTCCCTTACCAGACGTTTGAAGCGGCGATGGCTGTCCTCGTCCGTGTCGCGGGCATTGATGAAAAGCACCTTGCCCGGTTGCAGGCAGGGGTAACGGTCAAGAAAAGGCAGACCGAATGCCACCGACATGGCCAGCTGGGTCGCCAGGGTGGTCTTGCCGAATATGTCACTGGTCTGCAGTGAAACCAGCGCATTGGCCGGGATCAGTTTGTCGATCAGGTACTCTTCCGGCTTTGGCGGGATGAACTGTCGGCTCTGCCACTCCTTGATCCCCAGTTTGCCGGAAAAGGGGTTCTCCTCGATCTTCAGGTTGGCTGCTATGGCCATGGATTAAGCTCCTCCTGGTACGTATCGCCCGCTGAGTGACAATTGTGAACTATCAATAGCATGGCTCCATGCGCTGGGCAAGTTTGCCGTGACTTACAAGGAACAGGAAGTTTCCCTCATTCCGGCAGATACCCGACCGCCAGTTCGGTAAAGGCGGCAACCTGCGACTCCTGCCAGGCTTGGTCCCGGCCCAGTTCCCCGGCCATCAGTCCGGCCACCAGCGGCGCCGCGGCGACGGCGGCGCGGGCATCCAGAAGCAGCGCCCGGGTGCGGCGGGCCAGCACATCCTCCACCGTTCGCGCTCCCTCGCATCGTACCCCCCAGATCACCTGGCCGAAGCGGTAGGGGAGGGCCGGGTGCAGCAACTCGCTCCAGGCCGGATTTTCCATGAACAGACATTCCAGCTGCGCGGCATCGCTGCCGTAAACCAAAAGCGGGTCGGCCGGGTCGCCCCCCTCCTGCCAGCCGTGGATCTTGAGGCTGGCGGTGACGGAGGGGCGTTCTTCCAGTCCGGCCACCTGTGCCGCTGCGTTGACCGTGTCCTCCCCCATCCTGCGGTAGGTGGTCCATTTGCCGCCGGCGATCGTGACCAGGCCGCTGCTCTCCACCAGCAGGGTGTGGTCGCGGGAGAGCGAGGCTGTGTCGCCGCCGGCATCGTTGCGAACCAGCGGCCGGATGCCGGCGAAAACGCTCAGCACGTCGCTGCGTTGCGGGTGGCGGGTCAGGTAGCGGTCGGCGTGGGAGAGCAGGAAGTCGATCTCTTCCGGCAGCGGGCGGGGTTCTAGGGTGGCTTCGGGTATTTGGGTGTCGGTGGTGCCGACGATGGTCCGGCCGTGCCAGGGGACCGCGAACAGCACCCGGCCGTCGTCGGTGTGCGGTACCATGATGGCGCTGTCGCCCAAAAGAAACGAGCCCTCCAGCACCAGGTGCACCCCCTGGCTGGGGGTGATCAGCTCTTTGGCTTCGGGATCGGCCATGCGCCGTACCCCGTCGATGAACGGGCCGGCGGCGTTGATCACCACCCGGCCGCGGATGAAAAATTCCCGGCCGCTTTCCCGGTCATGTGCCAGTACCCCGGTCACCAGCCCGTCTTCGCGGATGATGCCGGTCACCGGCAGGTAGTTGAGCGCGACGCCGCCCAGGTCGCCGATGGTCAGGGCCAGGCTGATCGCCAGGCGCGAGTCGTCGAACTGGCCGTCGTGGTAGATCACCCCGCCGCGCAGGCCGTGCGGTTCCACGGTCGGGATCAAGCGCAGGGTCTCCTCCCGCGACAGCAGCCGCGACGGTCCCAATCCCAGTTTTCCGGCCAGCACGTCGTACAGCTTTAGGCCGATCCCGTAGAAGGGGCCTTCCCACCAGTCGTAGAGCGGCACCACGAAGGACTGGTTGTGTACCAGGTGCGGGGCGTTGCGGATCAGCAGGCCGCGCTCGTGCAGCGCCTCCAGCACCAGCGACAGGTTGCCCTGCTGCAGGTAGCGCACCCCGCCATGGATCAGCTTGGTGCTGCGGCTGGAGGTGCCCTGGGCAAAATCGCCCTGTTCCAGTAGCAGCGTGCGGTAGCCGCGGCCGGCCGCTTCCACCGCCGTGCCCAGGCCGGTGGCGCCGCCGCCGATCACGATCATGTCCCAGGATTCATCTTCCAGTTGAGCCAACAGGCTCCCCCGCCCTTGACGGGAGGGGGGCGGGGGGTGGGTGAAGGTGCCACATGCCGGCATCATGGCAACCACACGAATGCAATTCCCCAATCTAGCCCATCCCCACCCCGGCCCTCCCCTTGAATGGGAGGGAGATTTACTGGAACAGTTGATTGCCGAATGCTTCTCATGGCTGCACCCATGCCCTGGAGCGGTCCAGTGCCCGGCTCCAGTTGCGGCGCAGTTCGGCCGCCTGTGCACGCTCCATGTTGGGGCTAAAGCTGCGCTCCGCTCGCCACATTTGGCCGATTTCCGCGCGATCGCGCCAGTATCCGACCGCCAGTCCGGCCAGGTAGGCAGCACCCAGCGCCGTGGTCTCCCGCACCTGCGGTCGTACCACCGGGCACCCCAAAAGGTCGGCCTGGAACTGCATCAAAAGGTCGTTGGCGGTGGCGCCGCCGTCCACCCGCAGCTCGGCCAGCGGCGTTCCGGCATCCGCTTCCATCGCCTCCAGCAGGTCGGCGGTCTGGAAGGCGATGCTCTCCAGCGTGGCCCGGGCGATGTGTCCGGCGGTGGTGCCGCGGGTGATGCCCAGCAGTGCGCCGCGGGCATAGGGATCCCAGTGGGGGGCTCCCAGGCCGGCAAAGGCCGGGACCAGGTAGACGCCGCCGTTGTCGGGAACCGAGGCTGCCAGGGTTTCGACCTCGCTTGATGAGCGGATGATGCCGAGTCCGTCCCGCAGCCACTGCACCGCCGCCCCGGCCACGAAGACGCTCCCCTCCAGCGCGTATTCGGTCTCCCCCCCCAGGCGGCAGGCCACGGTGGTGAGCAGGTTCTGTCCGGAAATAACCGGCCGGTTGCCGGTGTGCATCAGCATGAAACAACCGGTGCCGTAGGTGTTCTTGACCATGCCGGGGCGGTCGCAGAGCTGGCCGAACAGCGCCGCCTGCTGGTCGCCGGCGATGCCGGCGATCGGCACCCGCGCGGCCAGGAAGCGGGCCGCGGTCGTGCCGTAGACCTGGCTGGAATCCACAACCTCGGGCAGCACCGCAGGAGGGATCCGCAGAAGTTCCAGCAGTTGATGATCCCAGGTCCCGCTGTGGATGTTGAACAGAAGCGTGCGCGAGGCGTTGCTGGCGTCGGTCAGATGTCGTTCGCCGCCGGTCAGGTTCCAGACCAGCCAGGAATCGATCGTGCCGAAAGCCAGCTCCCCGGCCTCGGCTTTGGCGCGGGCACCCGGCACGTGATCCAGCAGCCAGGCCAGCTTGGTGCCGGAGAAATAGGGGTCCAGCACCAGCCCGGTCTTTTCCCGGAAGGTCGGCTCATGCCCCCGGGTCCGGAGCAGGTCGCACTCGCCGGCGGTACGCCGGTCCTGCCAGACGATGGCATGGTGGATCGGTCTGCCGCTCTTGCGGTCCCAGACCACGGTTGTTTCGCGCTGGTTGGTGATGCCGATCGCAGCGATATCGGCGGCGGTCAGTCCGGCCCGGGCAATCGCCTCCACCGCCACTCCCAGCTGTGAGGCCCAGATTTCGTCGGCGTCGTGCTCCACCAGGCCCGGTGCGGGAAAGAACTGGCGGAACTCCTTTTGGGCCAGACCACGGATATTTCCGTCATGGTCGAATACCAGGGCGCGGGAACTGGTAGTCCCCTGATCAAGTGCAAGGATGAAGCTCATGGTTCAAAACCTCCGTTCTGGAGTTGTCGGCTGATGCAGATGCCATTCCGGGATAAATATACCCCGTATCGGGTATTGAATCGAGCATATGAGATTGTGTGGATTGGGCCGCGATATTAAAAAAATATATTAATGCATGAATTTAAGGGCGTTACGCAATACGCCATACTTGGCATTACAAATGCTATGACTTAACACAGATTCACAAAATTTTCCGGAGGTTTTACCAATGAAAAAAGTTCTCTCCACAATCGTTGCCGCTCTCGTTGCCATGTCTTTCTCCGCAATCGCTTTCGCTGCTGAAATGCCTGCCGGTCACCCTGCAGTTGCCGCTCCTGCTGCTGATGCCAAGCCTGCCGTAGAGAAAAAAGAAGTGAAAAAAGTAAAGAAAGCCAAAAAAGCAAAGAAAGCCAAAGCAGAGAAGAAAGAAGCCGCTCCTGCTGCTGAAGCTGCTCCTGCTGCAAAGTAATCCCACTTTCATAGTGATGAAAAAGGCTGCATCTCCGGATGCAGCCTTTTTTATTGCCCAGTTGTCCGGGCCTTAACGAATCGCCAGCGGTGCAAACTCGATCGGCACCCAGCTGTAGCTCTCCTTGCCGTCCCAGCGGACATGGCCGATACCGGGGAATGGCAGATGCATGCCGGCCACCAGGGATTTAGTGATTGCCATGGTTTTAAAGATGCCCTTGCGGGTGGCGATGGCCTGCTTCTCATCAATGTCGAACTCGATGGAGACATCCGGCCGGGCGAACTGCACGGCGTGGGCATGCACGATGTCACCCCAGATCAGCAGCTTCTGCCCCTCGGACTCCACACTAAAGGCGGTATGCCCCGGAGTATGGCCAAAGGCCTTGACCGCCTTGATGCCGGGTACCAGAACGCTCCCCTCACTGAAAGTCTGCCACTGTGCCGTTTTCTGGTAGGGAGCCGCAGTGTCGCGGGCCGCTTTGAAGGAGGGCTGCATCTTTTCCGGTGATCCGTCCGCAACCTTTTGGGACAACCAGAAATCGTTGTCCTCTTTGGCGACAAAAATGCGGGCCTTGGGGAAGACCGGCTGGCCGCCGGCATCCGTCAGCCCGCCGATATGGTCGCGGTGCAGATGGGTAATGATGATCGTATCCACCTGGGCCGGGTCATAGCCGGCTGCCCGCATGTTCTGCAGGACGAAGCCGAGCGAGGGGCCGATCAGCTTGGCCGCGCCGGCATCGACCAGCACCAGGTTCTTGCCGGTGTTGATCAGGAAAGCATTCACCGCGGTCTGCATCCTGGGCGAGGCGACGAACATGCGGGCCAGCAGCTTGTTCAGTTCGGCGGGGGTGTTGTGCAAGAGCTTGGTGTCCAGCTGGATCGCGCCGTCATACAGGGCGGTGACCTCGAACTGCCCCAGCATCATACGGTAGTAACCCGGTACCTGGGCCTGGACCATGGGGGCCTCGGCCTGGGCGAGGGTTGCGAGGCACAAGAGGGTGAAAGCGCTGATGGTCAGGATGAGACGAAGAAATTTAGACATGTACGGTCCTCCTTGTACGCTTTTGGTCTGGTGGATAGTGTCGAGTTACACAAAGCAAGGTACAGGACGGGACGTTTCCTGGCAAGAGCAAGAATGAAGCTGATAGCGCATCACCCCGGGATCTCGGCCTCTACCAGCTGTGCCAGCAGTGTGAGCGATTCCTGCCAGCCAAGGTAGCACCCCTCTACCGGGATGGCTTCGGGGATTCCTTCCTGCACTATGTCCAGCTCAGTTCCGCACGACACCTCGCGCAGGGAAACAATTGTCACCATTTCGCCGGGTAAATTGGGGTCGTCGAACGCGTCGGTGTTGCGAATGCGTTCATTGGGAACCAGTTCAAGATACTTTCCTCCAAAAGTGTGCGTATGGCCAGTCGAGAAGTTAGTGAACGACATCTTATAGGTGCCGCCAACTTCGGCGTCGATATGGTGTACCTTGCCGGTAAATCCATGGGGTGGCATCCATTTGGCCATCGCATCGGGATCGAGAAACGCCCGATAGACTCTTGCGGCCGGTGCGCGAATAACACGGTGTAGTCTGACGGTGTTTGTAGTCATGATCGTTGTCCTTTCTCAGTTTGATGACTAATTATATCATCATCTTATTTCGAAAGCGCGGAGGATTTGCCATGAAATTTCGGACTGGCGTTAATGATTTTCATTGTTGTTAGAGTCTGGTTATGTGGCCGCGGGCCAGCCCCGGCCGGGGAGTGAACTGGTGAAGTTTCAGGCCGGTGCGAAGAGCAGGCTGGGGGGGATAAAACGGGTGGTGTTGGTGGATGTGTTGGAGCAAATTGGTAAATGAAATTGGAACAAGGTGGATTTGCCGGCTTGCAGGTGATTATTGGCAGTTTGCGATCAAGCCCAGTTTGCCACCGTGAGCTCCTTGATTCGTTCAAACTCCCGCAGGTTGTTGGTGACGAGCGCAGCACCACAGCTTCTGGCGTGGGCGGCAATCAACATATCCATGGCGCCAACGGGAGTGCCGGCCTTTTCCAAGTCGGCTCTGATAGCTCCATAATGATCCGCTGCAATCTCATCCCACGGAATAATGACCAGACGTGATGCAAAGTCATCGATCTCACGCCGTATGACTATTCCTTTCGGATGGCGGGCTGCGCCATAATACAATTCAGCTAGCACAATCGATGATATGCAGATGTTTCCGGCGCCAACCTCTTCAAATTTCTGTTTTACCGCAAGAGGATGATTTTTGAGGATGTAGCTGCATATATTGGTATCAAGCATGTAGCGCATCAGAAAAGCTCCCGTGTTTCAGGCGGGACATCGTTCCTGTCGGAAAGAAAATCAGTTGGCACTTTTGAAGGGCGCGAAAAGAAGTCGTCCCAGCTTTCGGGCTTCGGTCGGAGAATGATTGCATCTCCCTGGCGTTCAATAAAAACTTCATGGGTAGAAAAACGGAACTCGGCAGGTAGCCGCACTGCCTGGCTGCGGCCATTCTGAAATATTTTTGCCGTGTTCATCGGAGCCTCCTCTATCAGGTATATATCAATAGTATATCACGTGCGGCTTTTGTTTGGTAGTGTCATTTTAGTTGTTGGTCGTGCCTGCCCTCGGCAGACGAGTGAACTGGTGAAGTTCCAGGCCGGGACGAAGAGCAGGGTGCGGAGGATAAAACGGGTGGGGGGGTACGGTTTTCGCCCGTGAGCTCCTCCAAAATCCGCTCACTGCTACTCTTTTGTCGAGTTGTTGCCGCAACTTCGAATGTAAAGGAGGAAACAGTGAGCAGCCGGTTTCGTAAGTTATCACATACGGTATGGCATTGTCAGTACCACATTGTATGGGCTCCGAAGTACCGATTTCGGATTTTGCATGGCGCAAT
>MGZK01000092.1 GCA_001802125.1 Geobacteraceae bacterium GWC2_55_20 | reverse complement strand
GTGCTTTCATGACATCCTCCTGTCAGTTATATGTTTGATAGCCGTTTGAAATATGGCTGGTTGTTATTGCTTGATTATTTGCCGGTCGATGCCTGGCGCGCATCGGTGCTGCCCAGTGACAGGATCCCTTTCAGGATGCCGGCCATCATCAGGATGCCGGGAATGAACTGGAAAAGAATAATCATGGCGCCGAATCCGATGAAGCAAGCTGCCAGGATACCGATACCTTCGCTTTCGGCTGCTCCGCCGGCTGCCAATGCCTGACTGGCGGCGATCATTGCTGTTGTAAATGTTGCTGCTGATATGGCTCTCATGACTATCTCCCTTCCTGCTTCAATTGTTTCTGCTGTTTCCGTCTTCTGATTATTACTAAAGCATCGAGCGTGCCAAATGATTTAAATATTATAACAATTCTTGCAGACAGCTGATATCGTTGGTTTATATTTATCAACAGTATTTTGAGGTCGCAGCGGATCTGAATACCAGGGAATATTAAGTATAGGAATCATATACAGTGACTAGTATATTAATTTACATGCTTGCGGGTTCTACTTCTTGATTTTATGGCGTTTTATTATAAATATACTCAAATGTGATCCTGTACATAATCGTTATACAGTTATCCCGTATTGTAAAACAACGAAACAAGGGAGACATCATATGGGAGAAGCATCGGAAGCTATTGCAGAAGAAGTACCGGATTATGGGCCGGCGTTAAACCTGATACGCAGGCGTCGGAAATACTTCTTTGGGGTCGTTCTGATCTACATTCCAGCCATATGGATCATTCACGGTATATCTCCTACCAACAAAACAATGTTCACCACAATCGGAATTTGGGTAGTGCTGCTCCTCATCACCTGTATGATGTCAGCGGTTACAAGGTGTCCGCGTTGCGGAAACTATTTCCACGTAAATGGCATGTCTATGCTTTACTTGCGACGCTGCCTGCACTGCCAGCTTCACATCAATGCAGACAGAACCAAATAAAATACCTTGACACAGAAACGGGGAATGAGTCGCCCCATTCCCCGTTTCATTTAACATGATGCCAGATCAGCGGAAATCAGAGTTTAACCTCCACCTTATCACCTTCGCTTACCCTTAGCTTCTTTTCGATACCAGGACCAACAACTATGGTACCGTCATACTGCGGATCCATGTCTTTCATCACCATTACCGGAAAGCTGCCATTTGTGCCGGCAACTACATTTATGAGAGTAAGCTTTTTAAAACCTGCTTTGTAGAAGTCATTAATATATTGCGATGTAGGCTGGCTGATCGCTATCATACCAAGCGAATCAAAGCTGGCACTGGCCTGTTTGTTGGCTAAATGGCTTATTCGAAGACGGAGTACACCATCGGTATCAGTTGATTTGGCCGGTTCTGATGTTGAGTCAGGTTGCTGGTCAACCGAAGCTTCTGGGGGCATTTGCGCCTCCAGCTTTTTAGCAGCCAGATTTAGCGTTATTGACAATACTTGCAGGTTAATGCTTTTGGTGCACAAAAGAAACAGCATGGCGCTTGGTAATCTTTTTAGAATAATTCGCCCGTCGTTGTAGCGCATGTCAAGGATATCGAGGCTTTGAGATATCTGCAGACCATGGGCACATTCCAAGGTCAGGCCCGCAGCCTTTTTAAGAGAAACTGTATCTATCAGAGCAGGAAAGGCGTGCGACAATACATCTCCCTTTTGACTGAAGACCGCACTTCCGATCACACCTTCGACCCTGTTTACATGTTGCAGGACTTCCTGCATCAGACGACCCTCCTACTTGCCAGGCATAAGCGCAGATTTTATCTCGTTTTCAACACTATCCAGATTACAATCGGGCTTGACCGCTATGCTCAGATAATGTTGTTTTGAATCGTACATCAGCAGGTGAAAGTTGCTCGTATGCACAGCTGCTGCCTTTATCTCTCCCAACCCCATCAAATCGCCGAGCTGATTGCCGGTTTTTGCCAGAAACATCCCTTTGGCAGCCAAAGCAACAGCCTCAATACTTGAATCCTGGATCGGCACCCCCTGCTTGTCGAGCAAAACGGCATAAGTTATATTGTTAATTTCCTGCAGATGTGCCGCGATTTTGCTCATGGTTCGACGGGGAGTCACGGAGGGGCCGGCCGATTTGTTCACCGCGGAACCGGCATTTTCCTCGTCCATTCTCCGCAACGCCTCCAGAAGCAGGAAATCGGTACGGTAGTGGATCGTGCAAACGTTGGAAGTCATTTCGGGGTGAATATTGAAAGTACCACCGGGCCACTTGATTATTTCATATATGGCCTGCTCACCGGACTCTTGCCCCTGTTCGGCATGGATTATTTCACCGTCAACGAAATAAATAACACCCTTGCTATCACCGTATTCAACGGTAATTGCTCCGGTATACTTGTTGTGCCCCTTAAGCTGAATGACGTCCGTCAGTGAAAGACCGGCAACAGCTCCTTTAAAACCAGTGATGTTTTCTGACATCTTTGTCAACCTGTCGCTGAAGTAGTCATATAAAGCATCATCTTACAGATAAGCGTGCTATTTAAACCATAACATCTTCTCAAGTTCAAGTATGAATGTCATATTGTACATAATAAAAGCCCCGCCGGGATACCGGCGGGGCTTTATCAGTCCTTTAATCATGGACAACTTATTCGCAAAGATCCAACTTGATATCCCAGTTTTTGATCTTCATGGTACCGTTCTTCTCAAGGTTGAGATGCATCTTGAAGGCGCGGTCCCACAACTGAGGCTCATGCGCAACCTTACGACGGAGGCATTCAGAAAGAGCCATTTCGTAGTACTCGGTCAGGATTGGCTTGTAATCCGGATGAGCGCATTTTTGGATGATGACCTTGGCGCGGTCACGCGGGCAGAGACCGCGCAAGTCGGCCAGACCCTGCTCGGTAATAACACAGTCAAGGTCGTGCTCGGTGTGGTCAATGTGCGAGCAATGCGGCACAACGCATGAGATGCCGGTCGGATCGGTCTTGCTGGGACGGCTTGAGGGGGTGTGCATCATTTTCAGATAGCCGTTGCGCAGGAAGTCGCCGGAACCGCCCAGGCCGTTGATCATGCGGGTACCGCCAACCAGGGTCGAGTTGGCATGGGCATACATGTCGATCTCAACCGGAGTATTCATGGCAATACATCCCAGACGACGGATCGGCTCCGGTGCATTGGAGATCGAGAGCGGACGTAGCGTAATCTTGTCGAAATACTTGTCCATGTTCTCGAAGAATTTGGGGAAACCGGGGGTCTCGGAGAGCGAAAGCGAACAGGAAGAAGCATGATCCAACTTGCCCGAGTCGAACAGGTCGAGCATGGTGTCCTGCAGAACTTCCGTGAAAACCGACAGGTTATAGAAAGGCCCCTTGGCCAGGCCGCCGATAACGGCGTTGGCGATGGAACCGACGCCCGACTGGAGCGGCAACAGGTTATCCGGAAGACGGCCCATTTTAACTTCATGAGTAAAGAAGTCGATGACGTGGTTGGCAATCGCTTCCGATGTATCGTCCTGATCGGCAAAGGCACGGCCCTTGTCGCGCAATTTGGACTCAACCACGGCGATGATCTTCTTCGGATCGCAGGGAATCGAGGTGGAACCGATGCGTGTGCCAGCCGAAGTGATGCCCAGTATT
Source organism: Geobacteraceae bacterium GWC2_55_20 (assembly GCA_001802125.1). GTDB lineage: Bacteria > Desulfobacterota > Desulfuromonadia > Geobacterales > Pseudopelobacteraceae > JACRCG01. The sequence continues at coordinate 17,236 of MGZK01000092.1, read as the reverse complement.
TGACGGTTCGGCGGTGTACCACAGGAAACCATGTCATGGATGCCTTCGAAGGAAGGTTGTCCGGTGTTGACCTCAATGATGATTTTGTCGCACATCATCAGGATTTCAGGAATAACGCCGCATGATGAAGTCGGAACCAGGCCGCCGTCTTCGGTGATAGCGGAAACTTCGATGATGGCCAGATCAAGCCTGCCGGTCTCGGAATCCTTGGTGTAGAAACCATAGCCCAGATCCTGAGCGAAGAGAGAGAGATGTTTGTCTCCCATGCGGATTCGCCCTTCATTGATGCCGGCAGCGATATTCTTGCCGGTCTGGTACGGCCAACGACGATCGATCATATCGAGGGTTGCCCAACGATCTTCGGTCTCGGCTCCAACGGAAGCGCCGATGAACAGATTGAACTTCCACTTGCCCTGAAGGTTGTTCTTCTCGACATGGTCAGCAACTGCAATCGGAACAACTTTCGGATAACCGGCCGGAGTAAAACCGGACCAGCCCAAGTTCATACCCGGTTTGAAGAATTGAACTGTTTCTTCGGCCGTCATGACCTTGCTCAAAAGGGACTTGTGACGTACGCGGTCTTGCAGAGTACCGTAATCAGACATCTACTACCTCCTGTTTGTTTATTGTGTTTACAGGGATGGAACCTGTATTGATAAATAATTAACGTGTTCTTGTTTTAAGCCGTCAGACCTCTAATTATTATGGTAATTAGTATAGAGAAAGCAGGGGCCTACCGAGTAGAACCGGATTTTACGCATACTGATATGTTTCGTCAAGATAAAAAGTATACAATATATTTCTTAGCTTTCGTAATCGACAGCAATGATTGATGAACAGACCGACTTCATGAAAGGAATCACCTCTCCGGCATGATAAGGATGAACCTGATAGGCCTGCAGATCATCCCGCGAATCAAAACGCGTGATTAACGCCACATCATAGGAGCGCTCGGAACGGATGACATCAACCCCGGCCTCAAGATGTCGCAGCATCGGGATCTGTCCTTCCATGCCAAGCAACTTGGCCCGGGTGGCGGCCATGTTTTCATCAGATGGATCACTAAGCTTAAAGAAAACAAGATGAGTTATCATTGGGGTTAATCCTTTCGTGCAATTGTAGTAAGTTCTAAAATGTCTTTTGTATACATCTCCTGTGTAACACTGTCAATGCCCTCACATGCATCGCGTGTGGCATATTGCATAACAACCAATCGGTGATAAAGTTGCCGGAGACTAATCACATCCAAAACTTCGGGAGGGACTAATCATGCCGGATAAAATCCTGATACCTGCAATCGAGGCTCGCTTGGGTTCTCTATTGGAGTTCAACCGCAGGAACATGGCCGAAAAGTCCGCACGGGCGGTAATCGAAAAAACCAGGCCAACCATAACGCTGTCGCGTGAGTTCGGTTGTGAAGCTTATCCGGTCGCGGATTACCTGAAAAAACAGCTGGAGAAGATCAGTCATGAAAACTGGATCGTGATGGACAAGGGACTTCTGGAAGAGGTCGCCAAAAACCACAATCTTTCGGAAGATCTCTTGAAGGGATTGGGCGAGAAATCAAGTTTTCTGGATGAGATACTGGCAACATTTTCCCCTCACTGGAAAACAGATAAGGACCATTTCCGCCTGATCTGCCGTCATATGGTGTCTCTTGCGGAAAAAGGCAATGTGATTCTGATTGGCCGAGGCGGCGCAGTAATAACACATTCATTAAAAAACTGTTTTCATTTCAGGATGTACGCCTCGCAACAGTTTAAAATCCGGTCAATTTCCCAACGACTTGAAATATCCGAAGAGGAAGCGGACGCACTGATTCGAAGAAAACAGAAGCTTCGTGATGCCTTCATCCGCGACTTTCTCAACCGGGACGCACATGACTTGAACCTGTACAACCTGGTTATTAATAATGACCGTAATACCGCGGAGAAAACGGCAAGGACAATCGCCGAATACGTTTTGGCCGGCTAATCCGGTTTTTTTACCGGCAAAACTGTTCGCAAAAACACCACATATGCCCCGCTGCCTCCCATTTCACGCGGGGCCGGGGCATATTCCAAGATCAGGTCACGCCCTGTATCCCGCAACCAGGCCGCAACCGCTTGATTAAGTATCGGCTCTTCCACCGAATGATGGCCCTTTCCGGTAATTACCAATACCGCCTTCTGCCCTCTCTGCCGGGCTGACATCAAAAAGCGCGGCAAAGCCAGCATTGCTTCTTCGCGGGTCAACCCATGCAGATCAAGCTGGTAATCAACTGAAACAACTCCACGCTTTACCTGCCGCAGCCGATTGTTGGAGAGCGGCTGCAATTCGTCGTTTTCAGAGATGGAATCGGCAAATTTGGAATCCAGCTTGAGGCGGCTTATTTCCTGGACAAACAACTGGCTGGCTTGCTCATCAGCTGCAGAGATTGCTTTCGGTTTCTCGGGAACTGCTCTGGGCACGGCACTTTTATCAAGCGGCATTGAGTCTTTACGCCGGAGAGGCCTAACATCTGACACCGCCGACATGAAAATATCCAGATCATCGTCAGGTGGATCTTCTGTTTTTTGCACAACCGGCTTTATCGCTTGCTCCCTTTTAGATTCCGGCACTGCAACCCCTTTCAGCATGCTGAAAGGGGTTGCATGAAATTCCTTGGGCTTGGCTGGTTTCTGACGATTTTTTTTGGCCATGATCAATCCTTGGCCACCAGTGTAATTTCAATACGTCGGTTTTTGGCCCTGCCTTCCCTGGTGCTGTTATCAGCAACCGGTTTATGCTCGGCAAATGCAGCCGCGGAGAGATTAAACGGATCAATTCCCTGCTGTTGAAGATATCTGGCAACATTTATGGCACGGGCTGCTGAAAGTTCCCAGTTGGTGGGGAAAGTTCGCGTCAAACCTCCGGTGATCTGGACATTATCCGTATGCCCCTCGATTCGTATGGCCTTATCCGTGACCCCTTTAAGCGTCTCAACCATCTTGTTCAGAATACCTAACCCTTCTTGTTTTACATCGGCTTTACCGGAATCGAAAAGGATTGCGGCCTCCATGTTGACAGTCAACTTTCCCCTCAACTCGGAAATTGTGACCTGCCCCTGGGCAATTTCGTTTTTCATGTTGGATAAGAGTTGTTCATAGGTGCTGCTTACCTCTTTGACCTTCTCTTCCTTAACCTTCTGCAGCAGGGCTATCTCTTCCTTCAGTTTTTTAATTTCATCCTTCAACCTGGAATTACTGGCCTCGAGTTCAGAATTTTTTTGCCTGAAATCTGTAATTGTGGTTGAAAAAGTATCGGACTTGGCCTTGAGAACATCTTCCAGCTGCTTTATATCCGCTGACATACGCTGTTTGTCATTGGACAATCCGGCAGCTTCAGCCTTGAGCTTCGCATAATCATCTCGAAGCGCCGAGTTGTCCGAAGAAAGCTGGGTGTATTTCTGTCGCAGTTCATCGATATTTTTTGTCAGCGTATCAGCCTCTTCGACCTTCTTGAGGTAGCTGCTCTCCGCAACCAGGCAACCGCTGACGGACAACATTAAAACACCGGTCAGGGCAGCATATAGAATCCGTTTATACATGACCAGCCTCCGAGCATCATGGGATTAATATAATCTTGCTGGTGTTTATATACCATAAAGTCGAATTTGTAATGCAGATTCTCTTGAGCGCTCGGACGGCAGGTCATAAAGAGTCAATGGCATACAATCCTTTTGACTCACCATCTGCCACATGATAGTTTGCCGGTTAATTCATCAAACAGGAGAAATACCCATGAGCATTGTAGTTGTCGGCACTGTGGCATTTGACACGGTAGAAACGCCCTTCGGGAAGGGAGAAAACGTGTTGGGTGGATCTGCCACATATTTTTCCACATCGGCGAGTTTTTTTACCGATGTCTCGCTGGTTGCGGTCGTGGGCGAAGATTTTCCGGAAGAGCACGTCAGTTTCCTCAAGTCCCGCAATGTGGACACCAGCGGTCTGCAGCGCATCCCCGGCAAGACTTTCCACTGGAGCGGCCGCTACGGGTACGATCTTAATGAGGCCCAAACGCTTGACACCCAGCTGAACGTACTGATGGAATTCCAGCCTGATCTGCCCGAATCCTACCGCGATGCCGAATATCTTTTTCTGGCCAATATCGACCCTGATCTGCAGATGCAGGTTTTGGAACAGGTAAAAGCGCCTAAACTGATTGCCTGCGATACAATGAATTTTTGGATATCTTCCAAACCTGATTCTCTTAAAAAGGTTCTTCAAAAAGTCGATATAGTCGTGATCAACGAAGGTGAAGCACGTCAGTTGACCGGCGAAGCCAATCTTATCAAGGCCGCTCGTCAAATAATTGCACTTGGGTGCAAACGACTGGTCGTCAAGCGCGGAGAATACGGCGTCCTGATGTTCACCAGCGATTCGGTTTTTGCAGCCCCAGCCTATCCATTGGAAGAGGTATTCGATCCAACCGGTGCGGGCGATACATTTGCCGGAGGTTTCATGGGTTATCTGGCCAACACCGGTGATCTGTCAGAAGCGGGCATACGTCAGGCAATCATTTTTGGCAGTGTGATGGCCTCCTTTAATGTGGAAGATTTCAGTCTGAATCGTATGAAACGCCTGGATTACAGAGAAATAGAAACCCGCTACAAAAGTTTCAAGTCCCTTACCAATTTTCGTGACATTGTGATTTAACCAAAAACCTTTGATTTATTGACAATTTCAGATTGTTTTGCTAGGTTCAACAGGATTCGCTAACGCACTTGTCGCTTATCCTGTTCATCAGGGTTAGGTATAAAATGAAAATCCGTTTTCACCACATTACGGTACTTATTGCCTTACTGGCTGTGCCGGGCTGCGTTACCAGCCGCGGTGAACAGATGCAAAAGCCGGATCCGGTGGCTTACCACTATCAGATGGGGCTTTCATACCTTGGAGAGCGCAACTACACCGCCGCGCTGATTGACCTGACCGAGGCTGAAAAACTTGCCCCCGATAACCCGGATGTTCTGTATTATCTGGGCATGGCATATATGGGGAAAAAGCGCCCCGATCTGGCGGAGGCGAGACTTCAGCGTGCAATAATGTTGAAATCCAACTATTCAGCTGCCCGTAACGACCTCGGAGTCGCCTATTTGGAACTGAAACGATGGGATAACGCAATCCAGCAGTTTAAAATTGTCAAAGACGATCTTTTTTATGACAACAGCGAAAATGCAACCATAAATCTTGGACTGGCCTATCTTGGCAAGGGTGATTATCAGAAAGCCCTGGCGGAATTACAACCCTTGGCTGCGATTAACCCGCGCAATCCGGTGATACGGCTCTCGCTGGGACGGGTACTGTTTGCGATGGACAAGAGCGAGCAGGCCATCGGCGAATATAAAAAAGCAATTGAGATCTATCGCGATTACGGCGCGGCTCACTACTATCTTGGCCAAGCGCAGCTCAAACTCAACAATCTGAATGCTGCACGCGCGGCATTCAATGAAGCGGTCAAACTAATTCCTGACACAGAACTTGGGCGTGCTGCTCTTGGTTATCTGGATTTGCTCAAGTAAGTGAGGGCCGTGTGCCGGATCCGTTAACAACCCCCACCGAAGCAACCAGCAACTCTCCCGGCGCTATTCTCAAGCGCTGTCGGGAATATCACGGTTTATCACTGGAAGACGCGTCGGAAACCACAAAAATCGGCATTTCCTATCTCAGGGCCCTGGAAGAAGACCAGATCCGGGAATTCGCGAACCTGACTTACCTCAAGGGTTTTTTGCGTATTTATGCAGCATATCTTGGCCTGAACTCGGACGACATGGCCCGGATGTACGATAAGCAGCAAGGCACAAAAGATGAGCAGTCCGGGACCGACGCTAAGGAGCCTGAAAAAAAACGCCCGGCACGACGCATGGCATCGCTCCAGAAACTCGCGTTGCCAGCTTTACTGTTGCTTCTGATTTTGATCATCGCCACTTTTTTCAAACGCCCTCCTCCTGAGCCGCCTAAGACAACCCCACCGGTTGCAACCACTGCGCCTGCAGTGACAAACGTTCCGGTACAACCGATACAGTCATCCGCAAGAGTCGTTTCAACTCCGCCCAAGACAACTGAACCACGCGCTGAAAGCGTGCCTGAAAACGTAAGTGCTGAAGAAAAACCAGTGAATCCGGGTCAACCGGCAGATTTAGCCAAAGGATTTATCCTAAAGATCATGGTCACCAAAAACGGTTCCATGACAGTAACGGTAGATGGCTCCACTCCACAGATCTATGAGCTTACGGTAGGTGATGTTATTGAATGGAAAGCGGAAAAAACCATCGCACTTGACGTAAGTAATGCCGATGGAATTGAAGTCGAGCTGAACGGAAAACCTTACAAACAGCTCGGACCATCAGGAAAACCTGTCTATGTAGAACTCAATTCAGAGGGAATTATACCTTAATCTCAATACTATGGGATATGTCAGCTAACTTTCCAGATTTCCTGTAAAAAGGAGAATAATAAATTCCAGCCTTGACAGCCCATCCCCCGGTGCTAGACTTCCTTCATTCAATCACTTTTACGGGAGCAGATGTGCCACAAGCAAACAAACGGATATTGGTTGTGGATGACGAGGAAAATGCCCGCGAGGCGCTTTCGAAAATCCTTGCTCACGATGGTTACGATGTCTCTTCGGCAGCCAACGGAGTTGAAGCTCTCAATTATCTTCGTAACAAAGATGTGGAACTGATTATCACCGATATAAACATGCCGGAGATGAATGGGTTGGCTTTCCTGCGTGAACTTAATCGCTGCCGGCCGGAAAGCAATGTGATCATGCTGACAGCCTACGGCGAGGTTGAATCCTATCTTGAAGCAATGAATCTGGGAGCCTTTGAATATATCAACAAACCAATTCGATATGACGACTTGAAAAAAGTTATCAACAAGATATTAAAAACTGTTTGAGCCTATTTAATTCAAAAGGAGACCGTATCGTGAAGCCGTTTGAAAAGATACTTACAGCAATAGATTTTTCGGAAAATTCTGAATTTGCGTTTGAGTATGCGTTAACCATGGCTCAGCAGTTCAATGCCGAGTTGACCATAATGCATGTGATCAACGAACCGGTTGATTTGCGAGGTTTCTATGTGCCCCACATCTCCTTCGAGCAGCTTGAAAAAGAGATTGAGGAGGGAGCCGCCAAGATGATGGAGAATTTCTGCAGTACAAGGCTGGCATCATTCCAGAACTATAAGACCGCCATCGTGTCCGGCATCCCCTATGACGAGATTACCCGCAAGGCAGACGAGATCGGCGCGTCTTTAATCGTATTGGGCACGCACGGACGGACCGGCCTTGACCATATTCTCTTCGGTAGTACCGCAGAACGTGTTGTACGCTCCGCTAACTGCCCGGTCATGACTATCAGACTGCCAAACGCATGACATTGCTTCCTGTCTATCCATACGGAGACTGATATTCATCACATGCAGACAGAAAAACAGACCCTTGCCGTAAAAGCTACTGTTGTCATCATTGATGACGATCCAAACATACTGGAACTTACAGCGCTGATTCTTTCCAAGAGAGGCTTCAGGGTTTTTACCGCGCACTCCGCCAACGAAGGTCTCCTGCTTATCTCCAAACATACACCCGAACTGGTTCTGCTTGATTACATGATGCCCGAGATTGACGGCTTGACCGCATTGCACCAGATCAAGTCCGGCTATCCGGACACATATGTGGTCATGTTCACAGGCAAGGGAAGTGAAGAAATTGCTGTTGAACTGATGAAAGGAGGCGCTTCCGAGTATATCCTCAAACCTTTCAACAACCGTAACCTGGTAGAGCGCCTCGAAAACGTTCTTAAGATACGTGAAATAGAATTGCACAACGACAATCTGCAGCATGAGCATGACCGGTTACTGAGAGAAATAGATCAGTGGAACCAGGATCTTCAGAAGCGGGTACGAGAGAAAACCGAGGCGCTTCAGGCGGCACAGAACGAGATTGTGCAATCCGAGAAACTGGCCGCTCTCGGTTACCTGTCGGCCGGAATGGCGCATGAGATCCGCAATCCGCTTAACTCCATCGCACTGTTCGTTCAACTGATGCGCCAGAACACGCGGGATCCGGATCAGCTGGAGTATCAGAGTAAGATTCTAAAAGAAATCGAGCGGGTGGATTCGATCATCCGTAAATTGCTGGACGCGTCCCGCCGAACACGTTCCATCACATCCGATGTACAACTGAACCAGGTCATTGACACTGCGCTGGAAGCATTTGCCCCACAGATTGAAACCAGGAAGATATTGGTTGAGCGGCGATACCATGTCACTCCATCGCCGATCAAGGCCGATCCTGCCGAACTTGAACAAATCTTCACCAACCTGTTCCTGAACGCAATGGACGCGATGAGCCAGGGTGGCCGGCTTACCATAGATATTTCAGAGGAGAACGGAAGAGTGACCGTCAGGATCGGCGACAGTGGCGGTGGAATTCCGCAAGACATTCTGCCGGATATATTCGAGCCGTTCTTCAGCACCAAGGTCTGCGGAACCGGAATGGGGCTCCCGGTGGCGCAGCGTATCGCTCACATCTATGAAGGAAGCATGGTTGTTGAAAGCACTTCTCCGGCCGGAACCGTATTTCGTCTGGATTTTCCGGTCTACAACTGAGTACCATTCTCTCTTTCATTTTATGGACGATGTGGTGTACTATCCACACATTAAATGACACCTGCACAGGATTTAAACTATATCGACATGCCTGAGTCACGCGGAAAAATCCTGATTATTGACGACGACCCGTTTTTTCTGAAGGTCCTGACGGATAATTTCAAAGAGAACGGCTTCACCGTATTTAATGCAAACGATGGTGTCGAAGGGGTGAAATCATATCTGGAAAATACCCCTGACGCCGTAATTTCGGACTTGGTCATGCCTCGTATGGGGGGCGTTAGCACCTGCATGGAGATCGGCCGGCTGGCGGGTGAAAACCCGCCGATCATAGTGCTTTTGACATCAATGTTTCAGGAGTCGCCACACGAACACGAAGCTCCGGAGATGGGCGCCAAGGTCCATATTCCCAAATCCACCCGTCCGGTGGATATCGTCATCATTGTCGAACAGCTCATGGAACGCAGAAAATACCTGTAACTCCTCTCATATGCCTTTTATCTATCGTAATCTCATCCTCACTCCAGGTGACAGCGAAGAGTCTCTGCCGGAAATCCTGGCTGCAAACCTGGCGGTGCCGGTCACTGCCCTGAGTAACGTTCGCATTATCCGCAAAGCGGTGGATGCCAGGAAAAAACAGAATATCAAGCTGGTCTACACTCTCTCTTTCGAAGCCGACAATGCCCTGCAGAAAAAGATTGCCGTCAACCCGTCGCTGGAATGGCAGCCTGTCAGTAGACCGCAACCGCTGGCAAAGGTACATTCGCAAAAGCGTGTCGTAATCGTCGGCAGCGGCCCGGCCGGCCTGTTTGCCGCGCTGCGCCTGGCACAGCATGGTTTGTGCGCCACCATCATCGAACGTGGAGAACCGGTAGAATTGAGGGCGCTGGCGGTCCAACGCTTCTGGAAAGACGGCGTCCTTGATCCGGAGAGCAATGTCCAGTTCGGCGAAGGAGGCGCGGGAACTTTTTCCGATGGCAAGTTGACCTGCAGATCCAAGGACGGTCTAGTACCCTGGGTTCTCGAACAGCTGGTTGCCTTTGGCGCCCAGCCCGAGGTGCGCTATCTGGCCAAACCGCATATCGGCACCGACCGGCTCAGGACCGTTATCAGCGCCATACGTCAGCACCTGCTTGATCTGGGATTCACCATCCGTTTTGGCTGCCGTATGACCGACATCAATACAGCTGACGACAGACTTGTTTCACTGACTGTCAACGGCAACAAGGAGCTGCCCTGCGATCACCTGATCCTGGCAACCGGACACAGCGCCCGAGATACCTACGAACTGCTTGAACAACGCCAGGTTGCCCTGCAGAGAAAACCGTTTGCGATGGGGTTGCGGGTGGAGCACCCGCAGGAACTGATTGACCGCATCCAGTATGGCACAGCGAGACATCCTGCCCTGCCGGTGGCTGACTATGCGGTGACCTGGAACAACAGCAACGGGCGTAGCGCCTATTCGTTCTGCATGTGTCCGGGCGGCATTGTCGTGGCGGGATCATCCGAAGAGGGTGGCGTCGTTACCAATGGGATGAGCGGCCAGTTGCGCAACTCTCCCTTTGCCAACAGCGCGTTGGTGGTAAACGTCCGGGAAGACGACTTTGACGGGACCGGGCCGTTGGCAGGTGTGCGACTCCAGCGCAGATGGGAGCGGCAGGCGTATGCGGCCGGCGGCGGCGGATATCATGCTCCGGCCCAGAACATGCTGGATTTTCTGAGGCTTCCCGGAAAGACAGGGGTCAAAGCCAGCTATCGCCCCGGCATCCGGGAAACCGATCTGGGCATGGTGCTTCCAGCGTTCATCATCGATACGTTGCGGGAAGGAATTGTCGATTTCGGCAGGAAGTTGAGGGGCTTCGTGACCGCGGAAGCGACCCTGGTCGGCATCGAGTCCCGCACCTCGGCGCCGGTGCGGATTCTGCGCGACGCAAACGGCGAATCCCTGACAATCAAAGGACTCTACCCAACCGGCGAAGGCGCCGGCTATGCCGGGGGCATCATGAGTTCCGCTGTTGACGGCATCAAGGTTGCCGACATCATCGCCGGACGCCTGTCAGCTTAAATTTCCCCTCTCTGCTTGCGCATGTGGCGGCTGTAACTCTGGTCGGTTCCCTTGATATGGCATACCAGCCAGTCAACCAGAAAATCAAGAACCGTCACACTCATCTGGTGGCCGTCGATATATTCGACCTGGATATTCCGCAGTCGATCCACAAACTGGTCGTGCTCCTTGCGGTGCGAAGCAAGTCCGGGATAGTCGCATGCCAGCATCAGCTGCTCTTCGGCGGTAAAATGCTCCGTAACATAAGTGATCAGGTTCCAGATCACATCACCGACCGCTTCCGCCCCATCGCCCCGCAAAACCGAATCATTCAACTCATTCACCCAGCCAAAAAGCGCCTTGTGCTGTTCGTCAATAACCGGAATACCCAATTCAATACTGCTATCCCACTCAAATTTCGCCATGCCTGATCACCTCACTCCGGATAATTCAGCTTAAGGTCTAAAGTCCTCACATCTCCCATCGAAGAGAGCGGCCCATCAAATTTGGATGCATCGCCAACCACCACCAGTTTGAAGGCCTCCGGCTTCAGGTATTTCCTGGCCGCATTCAACACGTCTTCCTTGGATACCCTGGCAATATTGTCGCGATACTTGTCCAGAAAATTATCGTCATAGCCGTAGTACTCCAGCCTGGCGCGCTGGGAGACAATTATAGCCGGGCTGGTAAATCCGAACATGAAAGAATTGATCATATACTCACGGGCCGTTTTCAGCTCCTGATCACTGACCGGTTCCCTGGTCATACCAGCGATGATTTCCTTTATCAGGCCGATAGTTTTGATCGTTGATTCAGCCTTGGTTTCGGTTTCAGCGATGAAACTGCCGGTGAAGCGGCGGCCGATATCGAAATGGCTGCCGACATTGTATGCCAACCCCCGATTGGTGCGAATTTCCGTCGTCAAACGCGAAGTAAAGCTGCCGCCAAGTATGTAATCAAGAATCCGCACCGCGTAGATATCGGGACTGTCCTTGGTCAATCCCAGATGCCCCATGCGGATCACGGTCTGGTTAACGTCCTTTTTGGCGTATATGACTTCCGGTTGGAACAGCTGACGCGGTTGCGGAATCATCGGCACGGATTGCGCGGATTTTTTTGAACAAGGGCCAAAAATGGCGTTAAGTTCCTTGAGCAGCGCAGTCCGGTCAAAATCACCCGAAACAGCCAGTATCATGTTGTCGAGCCGATAGAAGCGGCCGTGGAAATCAAGCATGTCCTGTCTCGTTATCGAGGTTATCGATTCGAAGGTGGGAACCGAGCCCAGCGGATGCCCGGCATATATGGCCCGGTCAATTTCACGCCCGGCGATTTCCTTGGGATTGTCATTCTGCCTTCTCAGCCCCTCGATAGCCTGATTACGGGCAATTTCTATCCGCTTTTCGCTGAAATCGGGACTTAGCATCACATCCCTGAATATGCTGAGGGTCCGATCAAGGTTTTTTGTCAGCGTAGTCATGGAGACCGTACCCATGTCGATCCCGATCCCGCTTTCAACTGCCGACGCCATGAATTCAAGTTCATCGTCCATCTTCTCCGGCGTAAGTCCGCCGGCGCCGCCGCTGCGCATGAGTGTCCCGGTCATGCCGGCCAGTCCGGACTTGCCGCTTGGTTCATAGACCGAGCCGGTACGCACCATGGCGGTCATGTTGATAATCGGCAACTCCGTATCGCGCAGCAGATAGACCGGCATGCCGCACTCCAGTACGACGCGTTCCGCCTGCGGGATCTCGAAACGTAACTCGGGAAAGCTCATGTTGCGCGGATCGGCCTTTGGCAGCTCTCCGGCGAATGTTGCAGTAATTGAAACAATGACCAGCAGCAGGGAGATAATCAGACGCCTCATTTACCGTTACCTCCCTTTTTTGTTATAAATCCGACCATGCGGTTCTCTCGGGTGAAGTATTCCCGGGCTACCCGCCGGATATCGGCCGGGGTAATCTTTGTGACCCTGGCGCGGTATTCGGTCATATAGCGCCAGTCGCCGGCCACCGCCTCGTATTCGGTCAGGTTGCGGGCCAGTCCGCCGTTGGTCCCCATGCGGCGGGCCTCTTCATACTCGATCTTGTTGAGGATGCGCTGCAGATCACGGGTACTGACAGGCTCGGTCTTCAACAGCTCCAACTCAGCCAGGATGGCGGCTTCAACATCGCCGACCGTGTGCGGCGTCCTGGGAGTGGCGCCGATCACGAACAGTCCCGGGAAGCGGCTGCCGGGCGCATCAAAGGTCCCGATATCGGCGGCAATCTGCTTTTCCACCACCAGCTTCTTGTAGAAGCGTGACGTGCGGCCGCTGCCCAGAATCATGTTGATCACGTCAAAAACATAATCATCCTCGGCCAGGATGGCCGGTTTGTGAAAGCCGATCATCAGGGTCGGTTCCGCTTCGGCCAATAGCTCGATGCGTCGCTCGCCAGCCTGTTTCGGCTCTTCGGCAGTGACCGGCGGCAGCTCCTTGCCGGGCCGGATCGCTCCGAAATAGCGCTCTACCAGAGCGATGGTCGCCTTGGTATCGATATCGCCGACGATGGCAACGATCGCGTTATTCGGCGCGTAATAGCTATGGAAAAACTGTTCGGCCTTGCTGCGGGTCAGGTTCCGGATGTCGGACATCCAGCCGATTGTCGGCTGTCCATAGGGATGGGTCAGGAAGCTGGAAGCCAGAAAGGTTTCCCATAATTTACTCTCCGGGTCGGAATCGTAGCTGCGCCGGCGCTCCTCCATGACCACCGATCTCTCGGTATAGAACTCACGCAGCACCGCGTTCTGCAAACGGTCTGATTCTATGGCCGCCCACAGTTCCAGCTTGTTGGAGGGTAGGCTGATCAGGTAGGTGGTGCCGTCGCGGCTGGTAAAGGCATTGTAGCCGACACCACCGTTCTTGGAATAAATCTCGAAGAATTCATCTTTGATCACATACTTGGAAGCATCGGCTTCCAGCCCGGACAGTTTTTTCTCCAGATCGGCCAGTTTGACCCGGTCGGCTTTATCGTTCCTGGATTTCTCGAGCATCAACTCCTGGGCGGTAATCTCGATTTTATCAAGCAGCGGCTTCTCAGCTTTATAATCGGTGGTGCCCAGCGTAGTGGTCCCCTTGAAGAGCATATGCTCCAGCAGGTGAGCGATGCCGCGCTCGTCGCTCTTTTCATCGACACTCCCAACCCGGAAACGGATCCAGGCCGAAACCGTAGGTGAGGTATGCCGCTCGACCATCAACAGTTTCATGCCGTTTTTCATCGTGTGCTCGACAACCTTCTCCTCCAGGCCTGCCCGGAGCTCAGTCGAAGGGCCTTTCCCGGGCCCGGCTCCAGGCTCTGCCGCAAACAGCCCGGAGGAAATCAGGCAGAGCATTGTCGCAAATACGATTATTCGTCTCATACCGTATAACTCCTTTTAGAATATCGAAAACTTTATATATTTTCTCGGGTGTTCCTTGAAATCCTTCACCAGTGCATCCAGATCCTCGACCATGCGATTGGTGCGGTCGTACAACTCCCTGTCGTTCACCAGTCTGGCGGCGGTGCCGTCGCCGTTTTTAACTTTTGCCAGAACATCCTCGATCGATTTGACCGAATTGTCAGCCCTGGTAATAAGGGCGATCCCCTTGTCGTAGAACTCGCGATCGTTCAGCAGCAGACCGATCGTGCCATCCTTTGACGTGATCTTCTTATTCAGGTCGCTGACGACATCGGCAGCCTGAATGCTCTTGTCAGCCAATAGTGTCAGTTTGGTATAGAGCGCCTTGTCATAAATCAGTTTGTTGAGAGTGCCGTCGGCAGCCTGGATATCCTGCAGCGTCCGGTCGGCGCGATTGAGGATGCTGATCAATTTGTTGAACGGTTCGGGATCGCGATTGAGCCGGCCCAACGTCCCCTCGCCACGATTGAGGGTAACCACCAGCTCTTTCATTTCGATCGCCAAGCGGGCCACATTGGTATAGAGGGTTTCATCCTTGCTGAGCTTGCCCAGGGTGCCCTTGCCCTGGTTGATATTGTCAATGATGCCGTTGATCTTGTCGAAGGTGGCGCCGGCCTTGTGAATCACATCGTCCAGCTTGGCGACCGGAGTCCCTTTAAGGTTGGTGACAGGCTGCTCGTGGAAATCCCTGGAAGGGGTGATGTCAACATACTTCTCTCCCATCAGGCCGCGGGTCTTGATGGTAATGCGTGAATCGTTGCCGATTTTTTTGAGCGCGCCACTGTCCACTTCCATGGCAATTTTGACCTCGTTACTGCGTTTCGGGTCCGCAAAGCGGATGTCATTGACGATCCCGACATCCACCCCGGCCAGCCAGACCGGCGAACCGACCTTGAGTCCCAGGACATCGTCCATCACGACTGTCAGGCTTTTCTTGTCCACAAACATCTTGGTCTTCTGGCCCATCATGATGATGCCTACCGCCAGCAGCGCCAACGCCGCAAAAATGAAAACCCCGGCCCTGACCTGGGCCCAGCCAATCTGATTGCTACGTTTCATCGCTACTCCTCCATCATACAAAAAGTGACTGTTCCGTGGGAAGCAGGAACTCTCTCACTTCCGGAATACTGCAGGCGCGCATCTCCGACTCGCTGCCGTCGAACACCAGCCGTTTTTGGTGCAGGAAGGTGAATTTCTGGGAGGTGGCAAAAGCGGTCGCCAGATCATGGGTCACCATCAGCGTGGTTTTTCCATCGGCCTGTAGCCGTTGCATCAGGTTGCAGATATTATAGACACCGATCGGATCAAGGCCGGTGGTCGGTTCATCGAAAAAGATGTAATCGGGATCGGCGGCCAGGGCCCGGGCGATGGCGACCCGCTTCTTCATGCCTCCAGACAGTTCCGACGGGTAAAGGTCCAGGGCCGGCTCGACACCGACGAAGCGCAGCTTTTCACGGACAATCTCCTCGATCTCCCGCTCCGCCAGCCGTCCTTCCTCGAACAGGCGATAGCCGACGTTCTCTCCCACGGTCATGGAATCAAACAGCGCCCCCCCCTGGAAAACAATCGCGATTTTTTTGCGCTGTTCGCGATACTGGGCCTCCTTCAGACCGGTAATGGTCAGGCCGTTGATCGAGACACTGCCGGAGTCCGGTTCAAGCAGCCCCAGGATCAGCTTGAGTATAGTGGTCTTGCCGGAGCCGCTGACTCCCAGGATGGTACGGTTGACCCCCTGTTCAAGCAGCAGGTCGAAATCGGTCAGGATCGTACGCCCGCCAATCGAGTAGCAGATCTTATCCATCCGGATGCAACGCTCTTCCGTTGTCACGGAGCCAGGCCTCCCATGATCATGATCACCCGCCACTCTTCGGCAGTGACCGGTTGCACCGACAGGCGGCTGCGATTTACCAGCGGCATCTGCGCCAGCAGGGGATTGGACTTGATTGCGCCAAGGGTGACCGGCTTCGGCATTCCTGTGTTGAAACGCACATCCACCATGTACCAGATCGGATTTGAGGGAGAGGACTTGGGGTCAAAATGTTCCCCGCCAGGATCAAGGGAGGTATGGTCGGGGTAGCCGGCCCGGACGATATCCACAACACCGACGATGGCCGGTTCGGCTATACTGCTGTGGTAGAAAAAAGCCCGGTCGCCGGCCTTGATCGAGTCACGCAGCAAGTTGCGGGCCTGGAAATTTCGCACCCCATCCCAATGCTCGGTCATGTCGGGACGCTGCTGCAACATCTCGAAAGAGAAACAGCCCGGTTCCGTTTTCAGAAGCCAGTAGTTCATAAACACCTCACCTGAACACAACTATGATCTTGGCAATGAAAAAATCACACATCAGGATCATGATCGATGACGCCACCACCGCCTTCTTGGCGGCGCTGCCGACCCCTTCTGCGCCACCGCCGGTCCCCAGGCCGACGTAACAGCCGGTCATGGCTATCAGACCGCCGAACACCAGCGGCTTGACCAACCCCTCAAGGTAATCCAGCGGCACGATAAATTGGGTGAAAGCGGACAGGTACATGGTGGGATTGATGCCGTAGCCGGCGGCAATGATGTAGCCCCCCAGCAGCGAGACCACGTCGGTCAGAATTGTCAAAAGCGGCATGGCCAGCAGCATGGCCTTCAGGCGCGGGGTCACCAGACGCTGGATGATGTCGGTGCCCTCCACCCGCATCGCGTCAACCTGTTCCGTCACCATCATCGTGCCCAGTTCGGCGGTAATTGCCGAACCGACACGTCCGGCCACCATCAGCGAAGCCAGAACCGGTCCCAGCTCCTTGATCATGGTCACCGCCACCATGCCCCCCACGTAGCTGGTTGCGGCAAACGGCTTGAGCTGGATGATGAACTGCAGCGCCATGACCATGCCGGTGAACAGTCCTGTCAGGAAACAGATGAAGAGCGAGCCGAAGCCGAGCTTGTCGAACTGGATCGCAAAGTCGCGGTAGTAGCCAGGTTTACGGAAGATGCGGGCCGCGGCGCGGCACGACAGGGCGCAAAAATCCTGCATATCTGCAAAAAAGCGGATCAAGAGCCTGTCTATGATCGCGATGCCCATCCGCTATAATGCCGCCGCCAGCGCCTCGGCCGCCTCGTTGATGAAGGTGAAC
>MGZK01000091.1 GCA_001802125.1 Geobacteraceae bacterium GWC2_55_20 | reverse complement strand
TATCAAACATATAACTGACAGGAGGATGTCATGAAAGCACTCGCAGCGTTAATCGCAACTTTGGCCCCCGCAACAGCATTCGCAGCATCAACTCTTCACGAAGATAACAGCGGGATATTTGTCTGGGTATTCCTGGGATTCTGTGCCCTGATCGTGGTAGTACAGGTAATGCCGGCAGTGATACTGATGATGGGATTTGCCAAAGGGTTGTCGGCAAAAATGTCTAAAGCAGGAGTGGCAGTCAACAAATGACATATTGAGGCGTTAGTTATGAATTGAAGCACAGTAAGAGAACGTCTGACAAAAAGAGAGGGGCGGCCCATTGGAGCCGCCCCTCTCTTTTTGTTTCTATTGAATGGATGTCGAAGAGGTAACTTAATACAAAGTCACATGAATTTTGATATTTCGAATCCAATCTGACCCAACGGCAGGACTTCATCCGCGACTCCACCTTCAACGCAGGCTTTTGGCATGCCGTAGATGGTGGAGGTGGCTTCATCCTGGGCGATGGTCACGCCACCCTTCTGTTTCAGCAACTGCATCCCCTTGAAACCGTCACTGCCCATTCCGGTCAATATGACTCCAAGCATGGCGCCACCGGTGGCTTCAACCATGCTGGACAGCATCAGATCAACCGATGGGATATAGACATACTGCGGATAATTGCTGGTGGGTTGCGTTTTTACAACGATGTGACTTCCCTGGCGAACCAGAGTTGTATGCATGCCGCCCGGCGCTATCAGAGCCAGTCCAGGCTTGAGAATGTCGCCATCAACCGCTTCGCGGATCGTCATCGAGCACTTGGCATTAAGACGGTCGGCATATGGCCCGGTAAAAGCTTTTGGCATATGAATGCCGACCATGATTCCGTAAGGGAAATTAACCGGGATGCGGGAAAGCACTTCCTGCAGCGCAACCGGTCCGCCGGTCGAGGCCCCGATACCGACATATTGTATCTTCTTGCCGGCGAACCTGGACGAAGTCGGACGCTGCGGCACGGCAGAAGCTGTAGTCGCAGACCTCATTGTCGGTGCTGTCGCACCGAGCGGACGCATGAAACGCGACTTGACCGCCTCTTTCAGCTTGCGAAGCAGCTCCTGCCGGAAAATATTCTGGGCATCGGCTGAATCGGTTACATTTTTTGGAATATAGTCAATTGCGCCTGCGTCCAGCGCCTCGAAGGTGGATTTGGCCCCCTCGTTTGTCAGGGTCGAGACCATGATGACTTTTGTAGGCGCCTTGGACATGACCTGTTTTAAGGCAGCAATGCCATCCATGCGGGGCATTTCCACATCCATGGTAATGATGTCGGGCTTGAGGGCAATCGCCTTCTCAACCCCCTCCACGCCATCCGCGGCGGTGCCGACGATGTCAAAAGCGGGATCTTTCGAAAGAATGCTGCGGATGGCCATCCGCATGAACGAGGAATCATCGACAATAAGAACGCGTATTTTGGGAGGTTGGGGCGTGAGCATCAAGATTTCACCTGCTCGCTGGCATTAAATATGGATGATACCAAATCCTTTACATCAGGTATGGCATCGTCCAGCTCATAACAGAAACGCTCCACATCCAGCTTGGCCAATGCCGGTGATTCATTCTTGAGGATATTCCAGGCATCTTCTTCGCCGAGGTTGAAGCTGATCCATTGGCGGCCGCTGTAATTAAGTTCGCGGACAGTGCAGAACAGGTCCGACAGATTGACTATCGCGCAGAGGACCGGGTCGATTTGGGCCTCAGCAGGATTGTGGTGAAAGGAGATCACTTCGCAATACACATCCGGAAAGTTCCATTTGCGGGCAATGCAGAGTCCTATCTCGCAGTGGGTTGTGCCAAGCAGCTCCGCCTCGGCGTCAACCAGCCTGATCGGGTGGTTTTTGATCCTGTCCAACACTTCCTGAAAGGGTTCACGCATGTAGTTGCTGAGAAACACCTCTCCCAGATCGTGTATGATACCGGCAATGTAGGCCTTTTCAAGATCCTCGTATCCGACTTTCTTTGCAATGATCTTTGAAACCATCCCGACCCCAAAGGAATGTTCCCAGAATGAGTTGAGCTCGATAGCGCCGGAGTCGGCATCAAATGCGCTGATAACCGACGTGGTCAACGCCAGTTCGCGGATATGCCGCAGCCCGAGATACACCAGCGCACGTTTCAGCGAAGTAATTTCATTGGCTGGTCTGTAGATCGGAGAGTTGATCAGCTTCATAACGCGAGCGGTCATAACCTGATCCGTAAGCATCAAGTCGGCAATCTCTTCCACACTGACATTGTGGTCGTCGAGCATCTGGATAACCTGAGTCGCCACGACCGGGATCGTGGGGAGGTCGTCTACCGCTCCCACCAGAATTTCAGCGCGTTCCATCATCTGATTTTTATCCATATTCAAAACCTTTCAGGCTATTTTTTGTAGCCAAAACCGCCGGTAAAATGAACGGTTTTGAATTTGTCGTTAACTCCGTGCAGGGACTCCGACTGGCCTACAAAAAAATAACCGTACGGCTGCAGGTTGTTGTAAAAATGCTGAACAACTTTTGATTTTGATGCTGTATCGAAATAAATCAGCACATTGGCGCAGAATATGAAGTCAAAACTCTTCATGAAAATCATTTTCGAGTCTTCGTACAGATTGAGTTTGTTGAACGTCACGAACTTTTTGACTTCAGGAGACAGAATGAACTTGCCGTTGTCCTCGCGGATGTATTTGCGCTTGTAGAGATCCGGAATATTGCGGACGGAATAGGCGTTGTAGACGCCCTCCTTGGCCTGGGCGATCACGGTCTCGTTTATGTCGGTGCCGACTATTTCTATGATCCAGTCCTTAAGCAGGGTGGCACGTTTTTCAAGCAATATCATCGCCATAGTGTAGGCCTCTTCTCCGGATGAAGAGGCAGCGCTCCAGATGCGAAGCTTACGAAAACCCATCTTGTTTTTTGTTTCAACTATTTCCGGGAGCAACTTTGTTTCGAGAGCGGTCAACTGCGGAACATTACGGAAGAAATAGGTTTCGTTGGTGGTAATTTCATCCATCAGGTATTTGAGTTCTTCGGAACCCCTGGGAGACTTCAGCAGCAGGTAGTAATCCTGGCATGTTTTAGCTCCGGTTGCCTCCATTCTGCGGGTAAGCCGGCTTTCCAGGAAATACTTCTTGGTGGTATGAAAATACATGCCGCACAGGTTGTAGATGAAGTCCCTGAGCTGCTCGAAGTCCTTATCAGATATTGCCACGTCGTACCCCTTGATAATTTCCAGAATGTAATTTACAGAGCATGATCTTGTGAAGCTGAAGGCTGATCATTCATTGCCCTCAATCATACCCACCGGATCGACGATCAGTGTCACACGACCATCGCCAAGTATTGTCGAACCGGCAATGCCGGGAATATTTGCAAGATAGTTTCCTAACGACTTGATGGCGACCTCCTGCTGCCCGACCAGACGGGTTACAACCAGCCCCATCCGCTTGTCCGCGGCTCCCACCACAACCACGTAGCAGAAATCTTCACTCTCGCCACGCTGCTGAACATTGAAAACTTTCTGCAGGCGTATAAGAGGCAGAACCATGTCGCGCAGTTTAAGCACCTCCTGGCCGCCGATCATGTGGAATTTGCGCTGATCAACCCGGATCGTTTCCAGTACCGAAGAGAGCGGAATCGAGTAGACCTCTCCCTCAACCTCAACCAGCAGTGACTGGATGATCGCCAGGGTAAGCGGCAGACGCAGGATGAATTCCGACCCCTGCCCCTTTTCACTCTTGATTTCGATCAGGCCGTTAAGTTTTTTGATGTTGGTCTTGACAACATCCATGCCGACACCACGTCCCGAAAGATCGGTGGCTTTTTCCTTGGTTGAAAAACCGGGCAGGAAAATCAGGTCAAACATTTCACGCTGGCTCAATGCCGCCAGCTGTTCTTCGGTCAGCAATCCTTTTTCGATGGCCTTGCGGCCGACTCTTTCGGTATCAATACCGCGGCCGTCGTCCTTAATGCTGATAATGATCTGGTTGCCTTCATGCACCGCGGCAAGAACAAGCGTGCCGACCCTTGATTTACCGGCAGCCATCCTTTCATCCGGAGATTCCAGGCCGTGATCCATCGCATTGCGGATCAGGTGAATCAACGGATCACCGATTTCGTCAACAACGGAACGGTCCAGCTCGGTTTCCTCGCCGAATATCTGCAGATCCACTTCCTTACCCAGATCGCGGGACATGCTTCTCACGATACGTGGAAATTTTTTGAAGACCTTTTCCACCGGAATCATGCGCATCTTCAAAACCTGCATCTGAAGTTCCGAAGTGACAAAACTCATCCGCTTGGTAAGTTTGCCGAACTCTTCCTGGAAATCCGGGCGATCGGCTTCCCCCTGTTGCAAATCCTGGTTGATCTGGATCATGCGGTTACGTTCCAGGACCAGCTCACCAACCTGATTCATCAGATCATCCAGGCGCTTAACATCGACCCTGACCGTTGAATTGTCCGAAAGGTCGTCACCCTTGGAATCGGCGGCCTTCGGAGGAGCCGGAGTTTTTTTGGGAGCAACGTCGGCAGCCGGCTTCGGAGCAGGGACAGGAGCTGGTTGAGGTTGAGGTTGAGGTTGTGGGGGCGCCGCAACGGATTCGGGAGCGGATTCTGGAACTGGAACCGCCTCGGAAGACGGCTGAACATTCGAAACCGGCGTTTCAACAACCTGTGGCTGCGGGGTGTCTGGAACCGGTTGCACCGGCTCGGCGGCCTTCTGAGCAGCGCCGGCATTTTCCGAGAGAAACGGCAGCAGCTTGGCAATGGTGCCATCTATTTCGCGCTCCTGGATGTCACCGGCCTTGATATCGCCTACCAGCAGTTTGACAAGATCGGTGGCTTCAAGAATCACGTCCATTATTTCCGGGGTAACAACAAGTTCCCCCTTGCGTAGACGGTTGAGCACGTCTTCGGTCTTATGGGCAACTTTTACCAAGAGGTCAAAACCGAGGAAACTGGAAGCGCCCTTGATCGTGTGAATCGAACGAAAGATGCGATTCATCAGTTCTGTGTCGCCGGAAGCCTTCTCAAGTGTAATGAGATCGTCATCCAGCTTTTCAATCAACTCGGTCGTCTCGGTAAGAAATCCTTCCAGGAGTTCCTGGTCTTCGCAGTCAATTGGTGGCATGTCAGCTTGCTCCCGGGTCATTTTTCATTTTGATATCCAGCAAATTACATACCGGAGAAGAATTTCTTCTCGTCACGGGAAAACATCATCTCCAGTTTCAGCAACACCAGCAAACGCTCGGCCTGGTTGATGACTCCGGCAATGCATTCCTGATCGATCCCACCGGTAACCACCGCGGGTGAAGGCTGGATTTCACTGCCGGAGATTCGGATCACCTCGGAAACGGCATCTACGATGAACCCCATCAGTTCACCTTCAACGTCCATAACCATGATCCTGGTCTGCTTGTCGTTTTCGGCCTCCATCAGACCGAATTTTTTTCTCATGGAAATTATCGGGATAACCTTGCCGCGCAGATTGATAACGCCTTCCACGTAGTGAGGAGTGTTGGGGACCCGCGTGACAACCGGCATGCGTATGATTTCGCGCACTTTAAGCACGTCGACGCCATATTCTTCCTGATCGAGATTGAAACTTACCAACTGGATGAGTTCGCCATGGGCATCGTCAGCCTTAACCGGCACGAGCGCGTCTTGCATTTGTCATTCCTCCCCGGACTGCTTGATGAGTAGCCAGACTGTCAATACTGTAGCATGAATAGCAGGTTGAGAATTTAACATGCAAATCGATCTATATCAAGCAACATGAGTAAAAAGCCAAGCATATAATTACAAATGGAATTTTTTCACTTAATTAAATTACTTCGAATCACAGTCATTTTATTGACTTTTACAATAACAGGCGTATTATTGCCGGAAAAACAGCCCATGACATTTGGATACAGCCCGCCATGCAAGCAAACAGCAGCATCCTCATAGCCGACGACAACGTGAAAACCCGGGATCTGGTATCCGCTTTTTTGACATACCAGGGCTACAACATCGCTTGTCCGGAACATAACGCACTTTTTTTTGACACTATCCAGAAACAGAATGTCGATATTGTCGTTGCGGACATCGCCCACCTCCTCACAACCATTCCCGACTTCCTCGAGCAGGCCGCCACGATCAATCCGCTGCTGGTTTTGATCGCATACGGAAATTCCGGCGATGGCATGAAATTCGACTCCTGTGAGAACGTATTTACACTGACGAAACCGCTCAACCTCGACGAGCTTGAAAGCCTGGTCATGCGTGCGCGCGAGTACCAGACACTGAAAACCCTCGACGCTGAAATTGGAGATTGCGATCAGCACCAGGTGCTATCGCTGTCAATGATCGGCAAAAGCGCACCGATGCGTGACCTGTTCGGCCTGATAACCAAGGTGGCCGCATCAAATGCAACCGTATTGATACAAGGCGAGTCCGGAACCGGCAAGGAACTTGCAGCGCGTGCTATACACCAGTTGAGCGCAAGAAACCGGAACAACTTCATTCCGGTAAACTGTGCGGCGATACCGGATGACCTGTTGGAGAGCGAACTTTTTGGTCACGTCAAGGGTTCCTTCACCGGCGCCTACGCCAACCGGGCCGGCCGGTTCGAGATGGCCGACAAGGGCACGCTGTTCCTTGACGAGATCGGCGACATGAAGGCAAACCTGCAGGTCAAGCTGCTGCGGGTGCTTCAAAACAGGGAGTTCGAGCCGGTAGGTGCGTCAAAATCACAAAAAGTGGACGTGCGCATCGTGGCCGCAACTAACAAGAACCTGGAAGAGCAGGTGGCCAAACGTGACTTCCGGGAAGATCTCTACTACCGGCTGTCGGTAATACCGATCACGATACCGCCGCTAAGAGAACGTCGCGAAGACATACCTCTGCTGGTTCATACCTTTCTGGCACGATTCAACGCCGACAAGCGCAATGCGCTGAAAGGGTTTTCGCGTGAGGCAATGGAGTTGCTTTGCAGCTATGACTGGCCAGGCAATGTCAGGGAACTTGAAAACCTTGTGGAACGACTTGTGATTCTTAAAGGTAGCGGCTTCATAACTCCAGTTGACCTCCCCGAGAGGTATCTGTCAGGAAAGCAGCCTTCTCCTGCGCCGCCCGTCGCCGAGCAGCCCTCGCCCTCGGACATCCAGCTGCCAGAGGGTGGCATTTGCATCAATTCAGCCGTTGACGAGTTTGAAAACCGCCTGATATTGCAGGCGCTGAACCGCACCGGAGGCAACAAGAAGGAAGCCGCGCTGTTGCTAAACCTTAAACGTACCACCCTGATCGAAAAGCTGAAAAAGAAAAATCTGACTTTCAGCGAGGAATAAGAGTCGTGTCGATTAATGGAACAGACAATCTTTCACTGCTGGCTTCACTGGCCCCTCTCCGTCAATCCAGCGGCAATCGTGAGGTTCTGCGGGAGCGCGGCTTTTCGGATCAGTTGGACAGGGCCACTTCAGCTGAAAGCCATGAAACCGCCACCAGCGAGAAAGCCAGGGCAACGGCCGAATCGCTGACCCTGCAGATGCTCCAGACATCGCTTTCGCTGGCCGGTGACGATCAAGCCGGCTCCACCGCTTTTCACTCTCTTGACAATCCGCTTTCATCCACCAGCGCCCTGATGCAGGCCTACCGTGCCAGCATGGCCGAATCGGCGGATAGACCGGCCTCTACCTCCTCCCTGGAAATTTCACAGCTTGACGACCTGCCGGCCGCTCCCCCCCGGAGAGAAAGCACACCTTCCAGCCGTAACAGCGACTGGCTGGACCCGATCATAGACAAGGCATCACGGCGCTACGGTGTAGATACCAGCCTGATCAAAGCTGTCATCAAGGCCGAGAGCAATTTCAATCCCCAGGCGGTCTCCCACGCCGGAGCACGCGGCCTGATGCAGCTGATGCCGGCGACAGCCCGTTCATTGGGCGTCAACGACTCGTTTGATCCCGAACAGAATGTAATGGCCGGCACCCGTTTCCTGGGCGATCTGCTGCAGCGCTACAATGGCGACCTGGATTCGGCCCTGGCAGCCTACAACTGGGGACCGGGCAACGTGGACAAACGCCCGGACCGCCTGCCGCGCGAAACCCGCGACTACCTGGTCAAGGTTAAACAACATTACACTTCCTATAGCGCCTGATTCAAATCTCCGTACTTTCCCATTCACTGCTTGCATCTCACCGGTCCGAAGTGTAAAATTCAGCACCATTTTTGACCCCCCAGCCACCAACGAGGATTTCCCATGGCTTCACTCTATATCGTCGGCACCGGCCCAGGAGCGATCGAGCACCTGACCGATGCCGCCAGGCAGGCCATAGCGTCGTCTGAAACAATCATCGGATACGACAACTACATCGAACTGGTACGTCCACTGCTGGAAGGCAAGCAGGTGGTTTCCACCGGCATGATGCAGGAAGTCCAGCGCTGCCGTGAAGCCATACGACGCGCCCGCGAGGGAGAAACGGTTGCCCTGGTTTCAGGAGGCGACTCCGGAATCTACGGCATGGCCGGCCTGGTACTGGAACTGATCGAAATCGACACGCAAGAAAACCCCGTTTCATCCCAGCCTGACGTCAGGGTGATTCCGGGCATATCGGCGGTACAGGCAGCGGCGGCACTGCTGGGCGCGCCGCTGATGCACGATTTCGCCGTCATTTCATTATCCGACCTGCTGACTCCTCTGGATCTGATCAAGAGCAGGGTGGACGCGGCCGCCAGGGCCGATTTCGTGATCGCGCTATATAACCCGCGCAGCAAGAGCCGCCGAACCCAGATTGAGGAGGCGCGCCGGATCATTCTTGCCCATCGCCCCGGCGGCACACCGGCCGGGATCGTTCGCAATGCCTGTCGTGATGGCGAAACGGTGACTGTGACAACAATTGATCAGCTGCTCGATCACGAAATAGACATGTCCAGCATCATCCTGATCGGAAACAGCAGCAGTTTTGTGGACCATCAGGGGCGCATCGTGACGCCGCGCGGATATTCCGGCAAGTACGGAACAAACGCACCTCCGGAGACCTTGGTAGAACAGGAACCGCTGCCGCAACCGGGAGCGCTGATGTTTTGCGGCACCGCCTCCGACGTGGGCAAATCGATCATCACCGCCGGTTTTTGCCGGTTGCTGCTCAAACGCGGCTTGACTGTCGCCCCCTTCAAATCACAGAACATGTCGCTCAACTCGTACGTAACCCCCGAGGGGGGCGAGATCGGCCGGGCCCAGGCGGTCCAGGCCCAGGCCTGCGACATCAACCCCCATACGGACATGAACCCGGTGCTGCTCAAGCCGAATTCCGATACCGGCAGCCAGATCATTATTCAAGGCCGGCCGGTGGCTAACATGTCCGTAACCGAATACGACGCTTATAAACCGACCGCCTTCGCAAAAGTGTGGGAGAGCTTCGATCGCCTCAGACAGGCATACGAATTCATTGTGATCGAGGGAGCCGGCAGCATCGCCGAGATAAACCTGAGAGACAACGACATCGCCAATCTCAAAATAGCCAAGATGGCCCGCTGTCCCGCCGTATTGGTAGCGGATATCGATCGGGGAGGCGTGTTTGCCCAGATCGTGGGAACCATCGAACTGCTGGAGCCGCTTGAACGTGCCTATATCCGCGGGATAATCATCAACAAGTTCCGTGGCGACCCGTCGATTCTGGCTCCGGGCATTGATTTCATCCAGGAGCGCACCGGAATACCGGTATTGGGAGTGCTGCCCTGGTTTACCGAACTGAATCTGCCGGCCGAGGACAGTGTGGCCCTGACCCATCAGTCCAAAGTCGTCAACATCATGACCGGACACAAGAAAATCCACATCGGCGTACTCAAACTGCCACGCATTTCAAACTTCACCGATTTCGACCCGCTGGTGAGCGAGCCTGATGTGCGGCTCAGTTATGTCGAGGTACCGGAGCATCTGCACAACCTCGATATCCTGATTATCCCGGGCAGCAAGTCAACCATCGCCGACCTGTACTTCCTGATGGAGCGCGGACTGTTCGATGAAATCAAGAATTTCAAGGGACACGTTATCGGTGTATGCGGAGGGTTCCAAATTCTGGGCACACGAATACTGGATCCGCACAACGTTGAATCTTCGATCAAGGAAGCCCAGGGGCTTGACCTGCTCCCCGGAGATACCGAGATTCTGCAGGAGAAGGAAACCCATCAGGCCCTGGCCTATCTGAATGAGGCGGGACTGGTAATAGCACCGGAATGCAACGGTGTCATGACCGGTTACGAAATCCATATGGGCAAAACGACCCTGGGAAGCGATATCAGGCCATTCTCCAGGGTCTTCCGGCGCGGCGAGGTCTCCGTATCCGTAGAAGACGGCGGCGTATCCGCCGACGGCCGCATCTTCGGCACCTATCTGCATGGCATCTTCGAGAATACCCGCTTCCGCGAGATCTATCTGAACCGCATCCGCCTCGAAAAAGGGATGCCACTTAGACGCGGGACCCAGAAACAACCGCTGCACGACCCGTTTGACCAGCTTGCCGAGCAGCTTGAAAAGCACCTTGATCTGCCGAGACTACTCGGCATCTGCGGTCTGGCAAGTGACCCAGCCTGACCCGCTGGTCATCACACTGGCTCTGCTGATCGATCTGATTATCGGCGACCCGCGCTGGATGCCGCATCCGGTTGTAATGATCGGGCGTTTGATCCAGACGCTTGAAAAATGGCTGCGGCGTCCATGGCTCGACCTGCGCAACGCCGGTATTCTGCTGTTGCTGTTAACCGTGGCCGGTGCAGCGACGGCAACCTGGGCTTTATTATTCCTGCTTGATGCGCTGGGCCCGTTGGCCGGGTTGCTCGGGGCCGTGCTGATTTCGTCCACCTGCCTGGCCGCCCGCTCGCTTCACGTTGAATCGGCCCGGGTCGCCACGGCAATGGCCGCCGGCGACCTGCAGAGCGCCCGGCACTACCTTGCCTGGATAGTCGGGCGCGATACGGACCGGCTGGAAGAGGCCGATATCTGGCGGGCGCTGGTTGAAACCGTCGCTGAAAACAGCTCGGACGGCATCATAGCCCCGCTCTTCTGGCTGACGGCCGGTGGACCGGTCGCAGCGATGGCCTACAAGGCGGTCAGCACGCTGGACTCGATGGTCGGTTACAGGAACGAGCGTTACTTGCGATTCGGCTGGGCCTCGGCCCGCATGGACGACCTGCTGAATTTCATCCCGGCGCGCCTGACCGCCATGCTGCTGATCATAGCCGCCCCGTTGACCGGACGTTCGGCAACCAGCGCCCTCCGGATCACGCTTCGCGACCGACTCAACCACCCCTCGCCGAACAGCGGACACCCGGAAGCCGCTGCTGCCGGAGCCCTGGGAATCAGGCTGGGAGGGGCGGCCAGTTACGGCGGAGCACCCTCATGGAAAGAACACATCGGCGACCCCTTGCTGCCGCTTGACGAAATGGCCTATCACGGTATGATCAAACTGATGTATACATCAACTCTGCTGATGGCGCTCCTATGCATAACAGCCGCCTTCCTGCTGCGAGGGATTCATGCCCCATTCCTATGACCACGGCGGAAACATATTCACGGCGGCCCGTTCCCTGGGCGTCCCGCCCGAAGCCGTGACCGACTTTTCAGCCAGCATCAATCCGCTCGGCATGTCCCCCATGACGCGCAAGGCGTTGATCTGTTCGCTGGACAGCCTGGTGCATTACCCGGACAGCAACCATATCGAGCTGAAGCAGGCTCTGGCCCGCTACCACAACCTGTCACCGGGCAACTTTGTCATAGCCAACGGCTCCACCGAGCTGATCTATCACCTGCCGGCAATGCTGCCCGGCAAAAAGGCGCTGATCATTTCGCCCTCTTTCAGCGAATATGTCCGCGCCTTGAATCAACACCACTGGGAGATACAGCACTTCATCCTGACCCCGGAAAGCAATTTCTCGATCGACACCGGCAAACTGCAAAAAGCGCTGGCCGACGACATCGATGTACTCTATCTCTGTAATCCCGGCAATCCCAACGGCACCCTCCACAACCAGCGCGTGGTCGAACAGATCTACAGTCTCTGCCTTGCCGCCGGGACCTTCCTGGTTCTGGATGAAGCCTTCATGGATTTTTGCGAGGAAACTTCGGCCAAGCGGCTAGTGGTGCATAGCGACAATGCAATCGTGCTCCGTTCAATGACCAAATTCTTCGGCATCCCCGGCCTGCGCCTCGGATATGCGATCGGCAATGCCACGCTGACCGGGCATCTCGACGCCATGGGCGGCCCCTGGAGTGTAAACAGCCTGGCGCTGGCGGCGGGAACGGCTGCCCTGCAGGACAGCGAGCACAACCGTGACACGCTTGAATTCATTCGCCAGGAACGCCGCAGCCTGTTTCAGAAACTGGAGCAGTTTCCACAGCTCAGGGTCTACCCTTCCAGTGTCAATTACCTGCTGGTAGAAATCAGGGACGGTATCACCGCCAGGGAACTAAGGGAGCGACTGCTGCATCAACGCATTCTGATCCGCGACTGCAGCAGCTTCATGGGACTTTCGGAACGTTTTTTCCGGGTTGCGGTTCGCAGCAGTGAGGATAATCAGCGACTGCTGGAGTGCTTGAAAAGAGTGTTTAAATAATATAGAACCCTGGCAGATACCCTCAGATCTCCAATTTATACCCCACCCCATACACGGAATGGATCAACTCCTCGTCCGGAACCGCGGCGGCAATTTTCTTGCGCAGTTTTTTGATGTGGCTGTCGATGGTGCGGTCAGCCACGATCCGTTCGTCCGGGTAGATATGATCCATCAGCTGCTGTCGTCCGTAGATCCGCCCCGGATTGGCGGCCAGAAACTGCAGCAATTTGAACTCAACAGCGGTCAGATCCATCTCGCGGCCGTTGCAGGATGCCAGGTAGCGGGATTCGTCAAGGATCAGGCCGGCAGCCCTGGTAGTAGCACCGTTGCCGGCCCTGCGCAGGACCGCTCTGACCCTGGCCACCACCTCTCGCGGACTGAACGGCTTGCAGATATAATCGTCAGCTCCCATTTCCAGGCCGAGCAATCGGTCGATTTCTTCGATCCGCGCCGTGGTCATGATGATCGGCACCGTTGAAAAGGAACGAATTTCCCTGCAAATATCCAGCCCCCCCTTGCCGGGAAGCATCAAGTCCAGCAGGATCAGCTCCGGGTTCTGCTCCCGCACCCATTCCACTACGATGGAGCCATCCTCCAGACAGCTGGTACTGAAACCGGCCTGCTGCAGGTAATCCGCCATCACAGCGGCCAGCTTGCTCTCGTCCTCGACAATCAAGATGTTTCCGTTCATAGGCTGCTCCCGGCCAGTGGCAGTATCATCCTGATCCAGACACCGCCAAACTGCGACTGATGCGCTGATATAGTACCGCCATGCGCCTCGACAATGTTGCGGCAAATCGCCAGTCCCAGCCCGGCGCCGCCGGTCGCACGGCTTCGTGAGGACTCCACCCGATACAGGCGTTCGAAGAGCCTCTCCATCTCCGATTCGCTAACTCCGGGAGCTGTATCCTGAAAATCTATGATGGCGTTGCCGTCGTCATATTGCAGCGACACCAGCAGCCGGCCGCCTGCATCGGTATAATTCAGTGCATTATCCAGCAGGTTGCCGAAGAGCTGCCGCAACCGTTCGGAATCACCGAAAAGGTCTGCCACAGCTTCCTTGGGAAGATCCTCTTCCAGCATGATTCCCTTGGCCGTAAACTCGGGCCGGTGGGCAGCGACCGTTTCCGTCAGCAGGGCTGCCAGGTCCAGTTCGTCCTTTCGATAGGTAAGTGCTCCAACATCGGAAATCGAGAGCTGGTAGAGGTCGTCCACCAGTCTTCCGAGTCGCACGGTTTCCACATGCAGCGAGTGAATCGCATCCCGGGTGGGTTGGCGTATACCGTCCTGCAACGCCTCGATCTCGCCCCTCAGAATGGCCAGCGGAGTCCGCAGCTCGTGTGAAATATCCGCAACCCACTGACGCCTGGCCTGTTCGTTTTTTTCCAGCGCCAGCGCCAGGGCATTAAAATCATTGGCAAACTGCCCCAGTTCGTCATTCGAGCCCCCCGTAACCCTGACCGAGAACCCGCCCGCCGCCAGCTGGTGAGTCGCCTCGGTCAGCTTGCGCAGTGGCCTGACCAGCCGTCTGGCCAGCAGCAGTGACAATCCGGCCGCCAGCAGCACGACAACACCCGCCACCAGAACAAATGCCAGCCTCTGCTCCTTCAAAAAACGCTGCTGCGGGGCATCGGAAATCTTAGTTCTCGGCAAAAGCCCCAAGTATCCGGCGATCTGTCCCTGATACCTGAGCGGAGTTGTTTCGCTGCCGGCCGGTACTTCAACCTGGCTTATCAGCAATTTTCCATCCCGGTCCAGAAGAAACAGGCGCTGATCAAAGTGACGGGCAAGATGTGGCGGCAATAGTCCGTGTCTACGTTCCTTTACACCACCGTCCGGTTCCGGCGGAGGTTCATCCTGCACTCCGTCCGGCGGTGGCGGCCCTTCAATCGGAAGTGAAGCCATCACCAATTGCCTCCAGCGCTGTGGGTTAAGGCGCAGTTTTTCCCAGCCCTGCTCGTTCCGGTAGTATTGTTCCAGATTGCCGGCCAGACGGGAGAGACCGGTTTTTTCGACCGAATTAACATATTTAAGGAACCCGCGCCCAAGGCTCCACTGCATGATCAGAGCTGAACTTACCACCGCCATCCCGGCCGCGGCCAGGATTGCCAGGAACAGTTTATGGGTTACACCGATTTTCATGGATACTCCCAGTGTGCGGTTTCAGATTTGTTTCTATCACAATTCAACTATCCCCGATAACCTCCAATCCGACCTCTCGCCAAATTTCCTCATTTCTTCCTTATTCATCCATATTTATCCATGCAACCCTGGTTGCACCGCAACCAGGGTTGCGGATATTCATAATTCACCCGTATTACCCAATCCACGGAATGCTTCCCTTGATGAGCGTTAGTTTAATTATTGCCTGTTAATCGATAAGTTAGCCCAACCCAAGCTGCATCTAACCGGCCAAGCGCATTCACGGCGACTATAGTCAGTCCGATTCCAAAGCGCCAGCAGCGACTGAGCCATGACAACCCTGGTTGTCACATACCAGATCCGCCCCATTTTTACAGGTTTTATAAAATACACATTAATATTAAATGGTTATATTTTTTTTATAAATTCGGCATAGCAGTTGCTCAACAGGAATACAAACAGCGTGGACAAAACCTGTGATTTGTACAAGATCCGAAGTGGCGGAAAATCAGTAAGCATTATGAAAAACGGTTTCAAGCCGGAAAGGAGGATATTCGAAAGGGGCTTCCCCTGGGTGTGTAGTACGGTGGCTGGGATCGGCTCAGCTGACTGTTGAAAAGGTGCAGTAGTTTATCAACCTCAACCAAACAAAAGGAGAACGTATGTCGAGAACAAAAGTTGCCACGAAGTTGAGTGCCATGCTGGGCGTATCACTGTTTGTTGCTGCAGTTTCCGCTAATGCCGGTACAATCACCGGCTGGGACATGAGTAATGCTACCGTCGCGCCTCCGCCCTACACTGAATTCGTGAAATATAGAAGCACCCTCTACACCAGCACGGCCAAGACCGCCACCAACGGCTATATCGGTTGGGAAGAGTCGGATGTCACGGCGCCCGGGATGAAGATTGTCAACAGGGATGAAGTCACCGGTCTCAAGTGCATCATGACTACCGGCATCAACCCCTATGACTTCTCCGACAAGATGTGCTCCGACCCGCTGCAGTCCAGCAAGCGCTGGAAGGTCGGCGGGGTCAATGGCCAGCCTATCGACGTATACTTCTCCGTTGCAACCGATACACTCACCACCGTCTATAATTCAATGCAGAAGCTGACTGACAATGACACCAGAAAGTGGAAAGGCTTTAAAGCTGAGCTGGGCTTCATGGTCAACGGCGTGTTCACCAAATCCACGTCTCTGGACGGCCTCGGATTCTCCACCAAAACTGGTAAGTTCTTCACTACTACCACCTCTGCGCTTCAGTCCGCGGAGACTCTGTCGGCTCTCTTTGCCCAGGGCCTGGCAGGACCAGCCGATGCAAATCATCCGACCACCGGCTATTTTGACCCGATCAACCGCTTCAGCTACTTCCTCAATGCAGCCGAAGACACGATCGACTCCGGCCTGATCACTTCCAACTACTATGCCCTGTTCGGCGACTGGAACAACCTGTCCGGCGTACCTTATGCCTACTATTATGACGACGATGCCAATCCCAACACCGACAACACCCTGATGGCCAACTGCGATGGCACCTTCACGGTCACCGACCCGATCACTAGCGCCGGCTACTGCAACGGCACCTGGGTCACCTACCGCAGCCAGGCAGGCCTGGATGCCAATGGCGTTGCCTATCCTTCCGACGGCGTCAAGAAGCCGGTTCCGGCCGACATACTGGCTGCCTGGCAGTCCAACTACCTCTACACGAATGCCCCGCTTGAAGACCTGGCCAACCTGGGACTTAACTACTACATCACGGTTAACAAGCTGAACTCCAAGTGGAAAACCCCGAACCAGTTCGTGCTGCGCTTCACACCGAAATACTGATACCAGTGATCTTTACGCACCGGCATACCCCGGTGCGTAAAGATCAGTTCATGCCGGTAATGTAACATACTTGTAGAGTATCAACCGCGGGGGAAGCACCAGCTCCCCCCGATTTTTTATTTGTACTCCGCAGGATTCCGACCTTTCGCAAACTTCCTTATTTGTTCCTGATTTCTTACATATTTTATCCACACTCTCCTGATAATCCTTATTGCAGTCCAGCGCTGAAAGTCCGGGAATAGCTATTATCAAGAAAAAGGAGATGATATGAAATTAAAACTTATGACTGCAATTGTATTAACGTCGGCATTGCTGGGAGGCGGCGCCGGAGCAGTACTGGCGGGATTCGAGCCGCTGGGGGCGGGACTTGCCCCTCCACCGCACGGCCCGGAGCCAAGGAGCGGACAGTTTGATGGGCGCATGGCAAAGATACTCAAACTGAGCACCCAACAGCAGCAACTGATCAAGGAGATTCTTGACGCGGAAATGGTACAGATCAAACCTCTTTTGGACAAGATGCACGAAAGCAGACAACTGTTGATGCAGGCGGCCGATGCGATGGTCTTTGACGAGGCTGTAGTCCGGGAAATTACCGCGGGTCAGGCCAAAATTGAAACGGAATTGATTGTTTCCCGTATCAGCGTCAGAAATCAGATTAATAATCTGCTGACAGCTGAACAGCGGGAACTGGAAAAAAGTCTCAGGCCGGAAGGCAGGCAGGCAGAAGGGAGGTGATACGGATAGAGCGGGACCAAATCCACACGGAAAGGAGCGATTGAATCAATATTCACAATATAAGCCGGAACAACGAGCAACCAGGCACTCAAAGCAATCACGTTGCAAATGAATAAGGGGAAACCTCACGGTATCCCCTTATCACTCATTCTCTCCACCCTGCCGTCAGTATCAAGGGCCTCCAGCGAGTTCCTTAACGGTGGGAGTCAGTATGCTGTTTCAGGCAAGCCTGCATACGGAAGGCAGCACACCACAGCAGGGAGCGACCCCCTTTTTGTTTAACATTCCGCCCGGGCACTGCAACCGGCGTACAGGGTAGAGAGAACATCCAGCTGGTGAAATTATTACACCTATCCAATAAACATTTCAAGCATTTTGTATACAGCGAATTAACAATTGCCAAGGAAATTTGTTAACTGCTTGATTTCGCGCATCAGTTGTTCAAAACCAGGAAAAGTCAACGATTGTGGCCCATCGGAGAGCGCCTTTTCAGGCTCAGGATGCACTTCCACCAGCACACCATCAGCGCCCGACACCAAGGCAGCCTTGGCCATCGGAGAAACCAGCGATCGTTTTCCGGTGGCGTGTGAAGGATCGACCATGATCGGCAAATGCGACATCTCCTTGATCAACGGCACCACCGAAAGGTCAAGGGTATTACGGGTCGCGGTCTCGTATGTGCGGATACCGCGCTCACAGAGGATCACCTGTTCATTACCCTCGGCCAGGATGTATTCGGCCGCCGCCAGAAATTCTTCAACAGTGGCGCTCATACCACGCTTCAGCAGCACCGGTTTGCGAATCTTGCCCAGTTCCCTCAGCAGATCGAAATTCTGCATGTTGCGCGCGCCAACCTGCAGCAGGTCGGCGTATTCAGCCACCAAGCCGACGTTGTCCGGACTCATCACCTCGGTCACGATCGGCAGACCGCTTTCCTTGCCGGCCTTGGCCAGAAGTTTGAGACCCTCTTCACGCAGTCCCTGAAAGCAATGTGGTCCTGTGCGCGGCTTGAAAGCGCCACCCCGCAACATGTCGCCCCCGCACTTCCTGACAAACAGCGCGGTCTTGATGATCTGTTCTTCACTCTCAACGGCGCAGGGACCGCCGACAACGACCGGACGGCAACCTTGGCCGACCTTGATGCCGGCCACATCGACTATCGTATTCTCAGGATGAAAATCACGCGAAACCAGCTTGTAAGGCTTGGAAACGTGGATAACCCGCTGCACGCCGGGCAGGTCCAGAATTTTGGTGTCATCGACATATCCGTGATTGCCCAGCACGCCGATTGCGGTTCTCTCGCTACCCGGGATCGGTTCGGCCCTGAAGCCCATCTCCCTGACGATTTCAGATACGGCATCGACATCCGCCTGGCTGGCGGAATGGTTCATAACTATCAGCATTAAATATCTCCTACTCGTGACGTTCCGAGATTTTATGTAATTTGTCCATCTGATGCACAACCACGCGGTTGCCCTGCACCTCGATAATACCCTCTTCCTTCAACTTCTTGAATGTGCGCGAGATGGTCTCGCTGGCGGTGCCGAGCCGGGAGGCCAACTCGCCTTTCTTAATGCCGAGGTCGATATAGGTTATGCCGCCGAAGCTGGTAGAACTTTCCGCGGCGCGCCGCACAAGAAAGGAGGCCAGCCGGGAAGTCACATCGGCAAAGGAGAGCTCTTCGATCTGACGGACGAACTGGCGCAGCATCAGCGAAAGCGAAACAACCAGATTCAGGGCAAAGTTCGGATTGCGCCCCATCAGCTCCATGAAACCCTGACGCGGCAGATAAAGCACTTCACCCGCTTCCATGGCGCGGGCCTCGGCCGGGTATCTGCCGTCGCCGAAGAAGGCCGCCTCGGCAAAGGTTTCACGCGGCTTTACAAAATGCAGCACCTTCTCGCGGCCATCAGTTGACATCCGGCACAGCTTGATGCTGCCGGACAGGAGCAGATAGAAACCGGTAGCCTCGTCCCCCTCGCTGAAGAGTGTTTCACCCTTGCGGAATGAGCGGCGCACGGTAATCGCGGCCAGCTCGGCAAGATCAGCATCCTTGAGGCCGGAGAAGAGCAGCGGCTTTTTCAGTTGTTCGATCAGTTCCATAGGATCACACCATTTTAGCCACAGAGGACACAGAGTTCACAGAGGCAAACGAAGCTACTCACATTACGTCCCAAGTCGTATAGATAAAGATGGTAGTATGCAGAATCTCTGTGTCCTCTGTGAACTCTGTGGCAATATTTTAGTTTTTATTTAAAAAGCCCATAATTTTCTCCGCCACCTGCGGCGCGGTGAAGCCGAACTGCTCCGCCAGCACCTTGTCCGGCGCGGATGCGCCGAAGTGCTCGATGCCGATGAACAGGCCGTCGCAACCGATCAGGCGTCCCCACGACTCTCCCCGACCCGCCTCGAAAGCCAC
This sequence comes from Geobacteraceae bacterium GWC2_55_20, assembly GCA_001802125.1. Classification (GTDB taxonomy): domain Bacteria; phylum Desulfobacterota; class Desulfuromonadia; order Geobacterales; family Pseudopelobacteraceae; genus JACRCG01. The sequence continues at coordinate 858 of MGZK01000091.1, read as the reverse complement.
ACGCGGCACGCCGGCCGGGAGCAGTTGATTGCGGTACTCCGCCGGCTGCGCGACAAAGCTCTCCAGGCAGGGCACCGAAACGATCATGGCCTTGATTCCCCTGTCAGCAAGCATTGCAGCGGCCTCAACCGCCACATGCACTTCCGAGCCGCTGGCCATCACCACCACATCGGGTGTCCCTGCCGATGTCGAGACCAGGTAGCCCCCCTTGAGCGCATCTTCGGCGACGAATTCAGCCGGTCGGTCTATCACCGGCAGCTTCTGGCGGGTCAGGATTAAAGCGGTCGGACCGCTGTACTTCAACGCGGCCACCCAGGCCATGGCGGTTTCAACGCCATCTGCAGGACGGAGCACCTGCAGTCCCGGGATCAAGCGCAGCGAAGCGACATGCTCGATCGGCTGGTGGGTCGGGCCGTCCTCGCCCACGAAGAAGGAATCATGGGTAAATATATAGAGCGACTGCAGGTTCATCAGGGCCGAAAGGCGCACCGCCGGGCGGCAGTAATCCGAAAAGACCAGGAAGGTGGCGCCGTAGGGGATGAAACAGCCGTAAAGCGCCATGCCGTTGACCACCGCGCCCATGGCATGTTCGCGGATGCCGAAATGCAGGTTGCGGCCGCCGAAAGCGCCGGCCTGAACCGAAGGCGAACCCTTGATATCGCTGTTGTTGGAGGGGGCCAGGTCGGCCGATCCGCCCACCAGCGAGGGCACCAGGGCAGCCACTTTCTGCAGGACCGAACCGGACAGGGCGCGGGTGGCGCCGTCCTTGCCGGCCACGACCGACAGCAGTTCCTCGCCGAGGTTGGCCGGCAGGCGCTTGTGCCACATGGTGTCCCACAGCTTGGCTTTCTCGGGATT
>MGZK01000090.1 GCA_001802125.1 Geobacteraceae bacterium GWC2_55_20 | reverse complement strand
CTCGGCTTCGGCGCCCTTCTCGTCGCGGATGTCAACCAGCTCCAGCGGGCAGTAGCGCCGGATGCGGCCGGCGTATTCGTCAATCGCATCCCTGACCCACGGGTCGCGGCTCTTGCCGACCCACAACACCTTGATTTTCAAAAATCGGTGTCCTTGCGGGCCGCCTTGATCTCCGCCGGCAGCTCCAGCTCCGGCGCCAGGCCCCACAAACCGTCCAAGTCATAGTAACGGCGCAGGTTGTCATGGAAAATGTGCACCAGCACATCGCTGTAGTCCATCACGATCCACTTACCGTCGCTGGCGCCTTCGATATCGTTTATCTTGCCGTATTTCTTCAACCCGCTGCGGATGTTGTCGGCAATGGCCTGGTTCTGTTTGTCGGACGACCCGGAGATGATCACCATGTAGTCGGCGATCGACGAGACCCTGGAGATGTCGCGCACGCAGATATCAAAGGCTTTTTTGTCAAAGGCCAACTCAGCGCATTTCAGGGCGCGTTCGCTGGCGGTCAGGGTCGTTTTTTCGACCGGTTTGGCTTTTTTTACTGGCATTCGTTATAGATCCTTTGCTGCGAGATATATGCTGCTACTGCGGGTGGTACAAGATTGTCGATATTCTTCCCGGCGGCGGAAAGCCGGCGGATTTCGGTTGATGAGACATCCATCGGGTCATCCGGCACAAAATGCACGACATGACCGGAGTTGTGCAGCAGGCGCCGCGATCCGGCGTCATAGCCGAACTCCCCCCGGATGACAACCGGCAGGGCGCCGAGCGGATTTTCTATGATACAGCCGGGGCGCTCAAAAACGATCAGATTGCAGGAACTGAAAATTTCGGCATAACGGTGCCACAGGCCCAGCTCCAAAAACGAATCACCGCCGATGATGAAGAACAGTTCGTCACCCGGCATCTGTTCGCGGATGATCCGGATCGTATCGATGGAATAGGATTTCCCGCTCCGTTCCCCTTCCAGCTCCGACAACTCGAAAAACGGATTTCCGTTTATTGCCAGGCGCACCATCCGGCAGCGCAGGGCGAAAGGCACGTCCCCGGCCAGTTTTTTATGGGGCGGATCTGCCGCCGGGATGAATATTACCCGGTCGAGGCCGCAGGCGATCCGCGCCTGCCCGGCAATCCGCAGGTGGGCATTATGGACCGGGTTGAAGGTTCCACCCATCAGGCCGATTCTCATGTCATCAGGATCTTGTTCTTGATGATCAGCATCTCAAAGGCCAGCGAAGCCTTGTAGACCAGTTTCTGCAGCTCATGCAAGCGCCTGCCCAGCGACTCCATTTCAGCCGATACGATCACGATTGCAACCACTTTCTTGAGCATTATCACCGGCAACGCCAACACGACATCGCCTCCTGAAAGCTGCAGGGACCTGATAATCGGGGCATTATCCGGCGTAGGCGCCAGCGGCCCCATGAAGTAGCGCGAATCATTCATGACACTGTGCAGAGCCGACTGGGCCTTGAGCTCTATTGAAGTCTTGTCGAATTCATTAACCTTTTCGCCGTTGACGGTAGCACGCCACCCCACGGCGGTGTTGCCGCGTATGATGAACAAGCCGCCCTTGTTGAACTCCTGCCCAAGGTATTTTATGAACACATCTGCAATATCGTCACGTTCCTTGGCAGAGGCAAAGTCCAGCGACAGAGAATCTATGGTATAACGTCCAAGCTTGTCCGTATGAGTGCATGGTTCCTCAGGCAGGTCCGGCAGTGAGCCGAATCCTTCGAATTCGGCCGGTATCTCGATATTGAGAAGCTTTCCGTCCTCTTTCTGGTACGACACCGCAATCGGTTCATGACTCGGTTCCTGCGGCAACACGATTTTGTCCTGCGGGACATGCCCCGGCCTAAGCTGGGCTGTCCGATTGAGTCCTCCTCCGGAAACCCGTATGTAACGCATGTCCCGTTTAACCTGATAATATTTCTCCAGCGCAAAGGAGATGTTGATATCCGGTGCAATGAATGGCTGGATGATGTAGCCGGTTACGAATGACAGTTCGTCAATAGCCTTGAAATCGGTCGGATCGGACATGGCCACGCTCAGCCGCCGGTTCTCCAGCCTGAACGGAAGTACCCGGTACTGCTCGGCAACCGTGGTCGGCAGCAGGCTGTATATGCTGTGAGGAATCTCCATCAGCTCCTTGCGGGTCACGGCCGGCACACCAAGTTTCTTGCTCAGCAGTTTCACCAGTTTGCTTTCGTCGATAAAACCAAGCTCGATCAGGCTGCTGCCAAGCTTTATGCCGAAGATGACTTGGCACTTGAGCGCTTCTTCAAGCTGCTCATGTGACAGCAGCCCTTCATTAATCAGTAATTCCCCCAGTTTTAGCGCCATCACAGACAATCCCCCTGTCAGTTACAGAATCTCGGGTTTCAACAGCGTTCCCCGGATCGGTAATTTATATACGCCTGGCGACACCATGAACTTGGCCAGCAACATGAAAACCAGTTTCTGATTTTCCAGAAAATCCGCTTTGGGCATGATCTCCAACACAAGATTCAGTGGAGCCGACCCTGCGTTGGCTCCGGTCGGCAGATCACCGGACAAGCGCATGTAGATGCCATCCCCCTCCAGGGTAAAACTTTCCAGCCGCGCCCGGCTGTCCATAACCCTGATCATTCCCTGGGTTTTCAGGCCGCCTGCGTCAGGGAGCGGGAAGGAACCCAATTTGACCCCTGAAAACTCCAGTTGCCGCACTTCCAGCTTGAGATCTCCGCTCAGACCGGCTTTTCCACGCAACAGTTTCCCTTCGCTCCAGAGCAGGCCGGAAAATCTGGCACCCAAAACCGTCTTGAAAAAAGGTATCTCGGACAGGTTGATATCCGAACCGGAAAGGTCGAGCGCCTGCTTGCCGTTCAGAGCGTAACTGAGATCCAGATGGCCTTTGCCGATAACAGCCGAGCCGGAAATCACGGCTCGGCCCGTCAGAAGCTTGAGCAGAAGCGGCCTGACCCGCAGCCGGTCGCACTTCAGCAACACCCCTTGCGCGGAGGAAAGCTGCATGTTATCCCAGCCCAGTCCCGGCAGCAGTGTTTTGTGGACCGCAGGCGCCAGTTTCAACCCCTGGGGTTCCAGTGACCGCTCGATGGCGCCGTCGATTCGCCCGGTCGGAAAGAACAGGTAGACAAGTCCGCTGAACAGTATTACTGCCGCTAACAGCAGTGCAGCAGCGCGCGGCAGCATACGCCTGTTGATCATCTTGCCTGTACCGGCGCCGGTTTGAGTAGAGCCAGGATCATTGAGAGATCGCAACGCGACGGGTCGTCAAACCTGACCCGCAGGTTGCATTTCCTGATCACAAGCGGCCGGCTCCCCTTCTCCAGGCGGTATATCAGGTTGACCGCTTCATTGAACGTCAGACCCTCGACACGCACGTCAGCCGCATCTTCGCTGATACCGTTGCGCTCCTCGCCCTTGAGCGGAGAGATCTTGACACCCTTGCCCTTGATGCCGATCTCTTCGATGATTTTGCCAGGAGAGTCATCAGGCCTGAGCGATGCCATCCGCCCGGCCAGCAGGTCGGACGACTGTCTGGCGCTGCGGTAGGCCACCTTGAGCGGCAGCAGTTCCTTCAGCACAACTTCACGAGCCTTGCGTTTTTTCTCCAGCCCGGCGACCTTGCCGGCCAGGGTTGACCACCCCAGCGCTGCCACCAGCAGGAAAATCAGCGCATACCCGGCCCGCAGGCGTGTGCGCTGGTCCAGATCGCCCCAGAATGTAAGAATCTGCTCCGGAAGTTTCATTTCGATCCCTCCCTGAGCGTTCCGGTCAGGCTGAACGTGACCATTCCATCGGGGCGGCTCTTGACTTCGCCCAGTTCGACCGTCGCCAGAAGCGGCGCCAGCGCCGCCTTGAATTCATTAACAGCCTGGGCGGAGCGGGCATCCCCTTTTATGCGCAGGTTCCGTCCCTCGACTTCAGCTTCATAGAGGCCGTTGATCGTGTTCCCCTTGGCTTCGGCCAGTTTCTTGAGCAGGTCCAGGTAGCCGCTGGAACTCTCGGCTCCGGCCAGCTTTTTGATCTCCCCCTTGACTTCCGCCAGTTCGTCAACCGCCTTGGCCCGGTTGGGAAAGATTTCACGGTACATGTCGGAAATGGACTTGTTCAACGAGAGCAGGTCGGCGTTGACTGTCCGGTACTGAAGCCCTTTCGACGCAAACAGGGCAACTATCAACAAGGCTGCCAACGTGCCGGTCAACAGCAGTTTTTTCCGGGTCCTGACGTCACCGGAGGTCCAGGCCAGCTCTCCCCGGCGAAAATCCGGCAGCAGACCGGCCTGGCTGGCCATGGCAACCGCGTGCAATCCGGCCAGCTGCTGAAAGGTCTGTTCGTTCTTGAACAGATTGCCGGTGCCGTCGGGCGCCTGCAGTTGCTCCAGCGTCAGCGGCAGGCTCCAGTTATCGGCAAGTCCCCCGTTTTCTGTTCCGATCAGGCAGAAGCGTGGCGGCGGCTGTGCGCCGGCCAGTTCCAGCGCGGAGAGCGTGGCCGGAATCGTCGCCGCCGCCGTGGACTGATCCAGGGCACGAAAGTAGCTTAAGCGGCCGGAATTGAGGATTGTCAGCGCATTTCCATCATAGAGCGCACACTCCTGCGGCACCCCCGCGATAAAGCCGTTCGCAAAGGGGAGCGAAGTGATGACCTGGGGTTCGAGCCCGGCCGCGCGGCACAGCTCGATCGCATCGCGGATATCGCTCTTTTTAGCCCAGAGCGCCAGATAGGCGCCATTCCCGGCCGAAAGCACATCCAACGCCAGCTCGTCCAGCGGCAGTGACAGTTCTCCCTGCAGATGCGCCGGCAGCACTTCTCGCACCTTGCGCAGGTCGTCCAGCGGCAGTGAAATGGTGCGCATCGCAAATATTTCCGGCGGCAGGCAGAGTATCACCCGCGGATTGCCGCGCGCTCCGGCCGCAACCGTGGCAAGAGCCTCAGCCAACGTCAGGTCGCCCTCCAGCTCGAGCATCGATGCGCCGGCCAGTTCGCTGTTACGCCCCGAGATGCTGAAACGGGCAACCGTTACACGTTTTTTTTCAACCTGCAGTACCAAATAATCCATCGGCTCGTAATCCCTCGCCTGCTCTATGGTTCAGACAACAGCTTCAGCTTAACCCGGCAATCACAACAACTTCAATATTCCAGCCACGTCAGATATTCCGGCGCACTGCCGCCCAGCCTTACAACCGCCTCAACCGTCCGGGCGGCATCCTTGACCCGGGCCACCGCTATGATTCTGAACAGATTGCCTTTGACGCTGATCGAGCTGGAACCGGACAGGCGCGAAACCGCGCCCGGGTTGAGCCCTGATACCTGTGAAAGCTCGCCCGTTGATTTGAACGGCGTCAGCCGCCTTCTCTCCATGATACTCTCGGCCATGCGATCGTCGATGCCGTCATCCAGCGCCGCAAGCACCTCTTTGGGAGCGGTATTGATGTTGATCTTCGAAGATGCCAGCGGCAGTTCCGACCAGATCGTGACAAACGGCTGCAGCTTGCCGAACAACTCCGGCGTAATGCCCCTTACCAACGACAGCTCGGTTATTGTCGCCAGCTTGCCATCATGTGCGTCGTAGCCCGGTTTCAGGCTGCGGTAATAGGAACTTTCAACTCCGCCGGAACGTGGCAGATCGTCACTGTCAAGCCAGTCGGCCAGGGAGCCCCACAGTTCCTCCGGCAATTTCAACCGCCGGCCGAGACGTTTCAGAGCGGCCAGAGTAAAATCCTGGTACTGTCCGTTTTCATACACCAGATCATTCAGGTTGATCTTGGCGCTATCCTCGCTGATCGTAATCACGACCGTGCCAACCTCGTCATCCAGCTTGATCGGCTCGGCCCATTTGTCCGAGAGCGAGGTGTAGGCCCGGTTGGAAAGCGCCCGCTGCAGCAGCCTGGCGCCGCCGGTAACCCCCGATTCGGCCAGGATCGAAGCTTGCTGGCCATCCCTGAATCCGCGGCTGAGCGACACATCCACATACACCTGGTGGATCATCTCGACCACAACCGCCACCATCAGCGCCGTTACAACAAGGGTCAGCACCAGTGCAAAACCTGATCTGTCTTTCAGTCTGCCCGTCACAAGCCGCTGATCCGCGGGGTCGCCAGCATTGAAAACTCGACCGGACGCCCCTCTTCCTCAACCTGCACCGTAACCTTCACCGCTTTGGGCAGAGCGCCGTTGATCGCGCTGTCCCAGCTCTTGACCCACTTGGAGCCATCGTAGCACTCCACCAGAAAGGAGCTGATCCGCTCCATCTGCGGAAAGGCGGCAGTAACGTCCGACCCGCTAAAGACCATGTCACGCTCCTGACGGGTCAAGGTGCGTTTGCTATCCTTCTCAGTCATGCGGTAGCCTACCGTAACGATTCCGGACCCGCCGCGCGACAGGTCTGCCAGCGGCGACAACGACAGCAGGGTTGTCAGCTCCAGCGTGGATGAAGGAGCACCGAAACTGTCGCGGTCTTCCACTATGAAACGCAGACGTTTGTCGTTGCGGTTGAACATGGCGGAAGAAACTTCACGACGGATCAGATCCAGGGTGGCGCCCAGCTCACGCCGTGACTCCATCCCGGCCGCCGCCCGCTCCCGGGCCCGGACAACACCGAAGTAACTGCCATAGAGCGCTCCGGCCAGTATCCCCAACAGCACTACCGCAATCAGGATCTCCAGCAGCGTAAAACCTTTATTGCTGGACGTAACGGACAAGCGCCACCTCCCTGCCGTCGCCAATGCGCTGAACGGTCACAACCAGTTTCTGGAGTCCGGGCAGCGTTGCCGGCAACAGTTCCGCTTTCCATGTAAGCTCGGGATGGAAAGGCGCGAAGGTGCCCTCCCCTTTAGCCGGCGCCTGTTCGATCTCGGCCATGCGGGCCCGCGCCAGCAATGTCATGGCCGTGCTGTCCCGCTCATCGGCGATCACGCCAAGATGGTAGTTGACCGACCCCAGCAACGTCAGGATAACCACGGCCATAATGGCCAGCGCAATCACCACTTCCAGCAGCGTGAAACCTCTCACAGAGGCTCCTCTTGGTATCCCTCGTAGAACTTGACCTTGCCGCCGCCAGGAAACGCCATCACGGTCCAGAATTTTCCCTCGGGTGAACGCAGGTGAATGGTTACAAAGTCCCTCAGACCGGCTATGCCCACATCCAGACGCAACTGGCCGTCCACCACTTTTCCCAGTCTGGGAACTACCACATCGGCTACCTGTATGCCTTCCTTCAGCATCGGTTTCTGCAACAACGGGTCGGAAGGCGCCCGGCCGCTGCCGTCAGCGGCGACTTCAAACACTTTGAGTTCATCGGTGCCAGGCGCCAGACTAAGATAGTAGCCGGCTCCGGTGGTGGCGGCCCGCTCCTGCAGATAGCGCAGTGAAGCCGCCATGGTACGGGCCGATATTTTCAGATTTTCACTGTCAGAGGAGGGCAGCCGCGGTATCACCAGCATCATCACCATGCCGATGATGACCATCACCACGACAATTTCTATCAGCGTAAATCCGCATCGGCTGCTCAAACTCATAGGAATTCGGAAAGTTTCTCCCGCTCATCCACCAGGTAGAATTCAAGCGTCTTGCGCAGCGCATCATCGACGCTGGTCACCGGCTGCCACCCCAGGCATTCCCTGGCGCGCTCGACCGACGGCACACGGGTCAGCATGTCCTGGTAACCCTTGCCGTAAAAGGAATCGGAGGAGGTTTCAACGATCCGGCACTTGGCGGCTTTATCCTTGTACAGCGGAAATTCGGCCACCATGTCGCGCAGCTTCTCGGCCAGTTCCTTGACGGAGAGATCGTTGGCCGGGTTGCCGATGTTGAAGATCCTGCCGTCGGCGCAGCCGTTCTCGTTGGCGATGATCTTCATCAGGCAGTCGATGCCGTCCTCGATGAAGGTGAAGGAGCGGCGCTGGTTGCCGCCGTCCACCAGCAGGATCGGTTCCTCGGCCAGGATATTGTAGAGGAACTGGGTCAGTACACGCGAACTGCCTTCCTTGGCGGTGTGGATGCTGTCCAGCTTGGGGCCAATCCAGTTGAAGGGGCGGAACAGCGTGAATTGCAGCCCTTCATGGTTGCCGTAGGCGTAGATCACCCGATCCAGCATCTGCTTGGCGCAGGAGTAGATCCAGCGCTCCTTGTTGATCGGGCCCAGCATCAGCGGCGAGTTTTCCTCGTCGAACTGGGCATCGGGGCTCATGCCGTAAACCTCGGAGGTAGAGGGGAATATGACCCTTTTCTTGTATTTGTGGCAGAGGCGGATGATTTTGAGGTTCTCCTCGAAATCCAGTTCAAAGACTCTCAGGGGATCCTTGACGTAGGTTACCGGCGTGGCGATCGCCACCAGCGGCAGGATCACATCGCATTTCTTGATGTTGTACTCGATCCACTCCTTGTTGATCGTGATGTCCCCCTCCAGGAAATGGAAACGGGGATCGCCCAGCGAGCGCTCCAGCTTGTCGCAGGCCATGTCCAGGCCGAAAACTTCCCAGTCGGTGGTGGTCAGGATACGGTGTGTGAGGGCATTGCCGATGAAACCGTTAACGCCAAGAATCAATACTTTCATTACAGCTCCTGTTCATTTATGAATTTTATACGAATACTGTCATAGCGCTTGAATGCTGCCTTGCAAACTCTTCCGGGCCCTGTTCCGCAGCGCCTTCAGCCTGCAGTGAGCGCAGCTCCAGCAGACCATCGCCGGTACCGACCAGCAGGGGGGCCTTGGAAACAATCTGTCCCGGTCCGGCATTTCCCTCCACCGGCCAGGCCTTCCAGATAATCACTATCCGGTCAGCAAGGAAGGTGAACGCCCCCGGATAGGGGTGGGTCACTCCGCGAATCAGGTTGTGGATCTGTACCGCGCTTCTGCTCCAGTCGATGCGGCCATCGGCCGGCTTGCGACCGCCGCAGTAGTTGCCCTCCGCCAGATTCATCGGGATGCGGGGCGCGCAGCCATCGCGCAGCAGCGGCCAGGCGCGGGCTATCACCTGCACCGCGGCATCGGTAACCTTGCCGAAGACATCATGGGCCGTGTCACTGAACTCGATCGGAACCTTCTGCTGATCCACGATATCGCCGGCATCCGGCTTTTCGACCATGTAGTGCAGCGTGGCGCCGGTCTCGCTTTCGCCGTTGATCACGGCCCAGTTCACCGGCACCCGCCCGCGATACCTGGGCAGATACGAGCCGTGCAGGTTGAGCGCTCCCAAACGTGGAATTTCCAGCACTTCCGCTTTGATCATGTTGCGGTAGTAGAACGAAAAAATGAAGTCCGGAGCGATCTGCCGCACCCGCTCGATATTTTCCGGCAGGGAGATATCTCCGGTAATATACTGGATGCCGTGCTGTACGGCCAGTTCACGCACCGACGAAAACCAGATCTCCTCGGTAGGGGAGTCCTCGTGGGTAAAGATCAGCGCGATTTCTGCCCCCTGGCGCAGCAGCTCTGTGATGCAGCGATAGCCGACATTATGGTAGGCACAGACTACCAGTTTGTTATTCATCAAAACCGTAGGTCCTCCTGACCACAAACCTCGGCCTCTTGCGCACTTCCTGGTAGATCCTGCCCACATACTCGCCGACTATGCCGATCCCCAGAATGATGATGCCGATAAAGAAGAACAGGATCGCAAACAGCGTGAAGACCCCTTCCACCTCGGCCCCAACGATGAAACGGCGCACCAGCAGGAAGATCGCGAACGCGACCGACAGCACAGACGTAATGATGCCGAACAGCGCGAACAGCTGCAGCGGCACCACCGAAAAACCGGTCATCAGGTCGAAATTGAGCCGGATCAGGCTGTAGAAGGAGTACTTGCTCTCCCCCATGGAGCGTTCGGCATGGCCGACCTCGATCTCGCTCGGATTGGAGGCAAAGGTCTGCGCCAGGGCCGGAATGAATGTGGTCGATTCACGGCAGCGGTTGATATTGTCGATCACGTAGCGGTGGTAGGCCCGCAGCATGCAGCCGTAATCCCGCATCTGCATGCCGGTGATCTTGTTGGTCGTGATGTTGACAATGCGCGAAGCCAGCTTGCGAAAGGTCGAATCCTGGCGCTGCTGGCGGATCGTGCCGACCACATCGTGCCCCTTCTCGATCTCGGCCACCAGGCGTGGAATTTCCTCGGGCGGATTCTGCAGGTCGGCGTCCAGCGTGATCACTATTTCTCCGGCGGACATCTCGAACGCGGCCAGGATGGCCATGTGCTGGCCGAAGTTGCCGTTGAACTCAATAACCTTGACCCCGGCGAAATCCTCCGCCATCCGGCGCAGTATCTCCAGCGAGCGATCCCGTGAGCCGTCATTGGTGAAAATGATCTCGAATGAACGCCCCGTCCCCTGCACCGCCGGATAGAGCCGCTCCATCAGGGGAGCAAGGTTGGCCTCCTCGTTGTAGACCGGTATCACAATGCTCAGATAGGGTTTTTCCATGCCATGCCCCTCGATATCAGCCTTCGGCAACAATTTCAATCAGCTCCTCTCCGAAAAGCTGTTTCTGCCAGTTTCGCAGTCCGGCAATTTCATCCAGCGTGGCACGGGTCGCACCGGCAATATCCGCCACGGATTCCAGCATCCAGTTGGGCGCCAGCACACCCGGTTCCAACCCCAATTCGGCACTTTTTTGATCGCGCCAGGACTTCAGCTGCCGGAGACGTTCCTTGGCGCCTTCCACCACGTCATTTTTTCGGCTGCGCGGATAAACCGGCAACTTTGATTCAGGAATCTCCATGCCATGGGCAACGGCCGCCAGCAGAGCCTCGCCATGGCGTGCAAGCTGGCCGGCGGTCATACCCTTGATGGCAGCCAGCTCTCCCATGGTACGCGGTCTGATCTCGGCAATCTCCTGCAGGGTTTCAGCAGACATTACCTTGAACGGCGGCCGATCCAGCTGCCGTGACTGGCTGTCCCGCAACTGCAGCAGCTCCTCCATGACAGCCAGACTGCGCCCCTTCAGCTTGCCGGCGCCCTTGCAATACAGAAACAGCGGCCCCTCTTTTTCAGCAACCCTGGCCTGGCAGACCAGGCGGCATTCCTCTTCCAGCCACTTAAGCCGCCCCTTCTGCAACAGCTCATGGGAAAACTGGTCATACAACGGCAAAAGGTCAGACGTGTCGGCCATGGCGTAGGCGCTCATCTCCCTGCTTAACGGGCGCTTGCTCCAGTCCGCTTTCTGGTATTTCTTGTCCAGCTCGATGCCGAAACGCGCTTTCAGCAGCGCCGCCAGGCCAAACTCAAGAATGCCCAGAAAACGCGCCGCAATCATCGTATCAAAGAGGTTGGTCACCTCGATGCCAAAATCACGGTGAAGCGAGCGTATATCGTAATCCGCTCCATGCATGACCACCAGGATTGACGGGTCGCCAAACGGCCCCGCCAATGGACTCAAATCCCGGCATGCCAGCGGATCGATCAGCCAGTTTTCCAACCGGCTTGACACCTGGATCAGACAGACCTTCTCCTGATAATGGTGCAGGGAGTCCATTTCCAGATCAACGGCAATTTCAGACTGTTGCGAGAGAATATCCGCTACTTCCGCCAGCCTGGCTACATTGGTTATTATTTCGCAGGTTACTGCCTGCCCGTGTAAGCTACTCAAACCGCAAACTCCTGCACAATGGAATAGGTTGTGGTGCGCTGGGCTGCCCGGAATCCGGCACCCTGAATCAGCTTGATCATTTCGTCCCGTGACATGCGGAAGCTGCAGCCGGCGGCAGCGACAACATTTTCTTCCAGCATGGTGCCGCCCAGGTCATTGGCTCCGAAAAAAAGCGCCACCTGGGCCATCTTGGCGCCTTGCGTTACCCAACTGGCCTGGATGTTGGGGATGTTATCCAAAACAATCCGCGACAGGGCCAGAACCTTTAGGTAATCGACACCGGTGGCGGTAGTCCCGCCCAGTTCGGTATTTCCAGGCTGGTATGTCCACGGAATGAAGGCGGTGAACGATCCGCCACTATCCTGCAGCTCGCGCACCCGGAAGAGATGTTCGACAATATCTTCCGGCTTCTCGTTGCTGCCGAACATCATCGTGGCTGTGGTAGGCATCCCGATGGCTGCGGCCTTCAGCATCACTTCACCCCACTGGCGCCAGCCGATCTTTTTCGGCGAGATGCTGCTTCTGACTTCATCGACCAGAATCTCGGCCCCCCCGCCGGGGATGGAATCCAGGCCGGCCGCTTTAAGACGGGCCAGGGCCTGATCGAGATCCAGTCCTGAATTTGAAGCGATACAGGTTACTTCGGCCGGAGAAAGCGAGTGGTTCCGGACCGTGGGGAAACGCACCTTTATCTCCCGGAACAGCTGCTCGAAATATTCTATCTTCAGCGCCGGGTTGAGTCCGCCCTGCATCAGCAGCTGGGTTCCCCCCTGCTCAACCAGTTCGGTTATTTTCTGATAAATCTGATCGCTTGAAAGGATGTAGGCATCTTCAGCCTGCTTGTCGCGATAGAAAGCGCAGAAAGAGCATCTGGATTCACAGATATTGGTATAGTTCACGTTGCGGTCCACCACAAAGGTAACCAGACCTTCGGGGTGCAACCTGCGTCTTATATTGTCCGCACTCCTGCCGACCTGAAGCAGTTCACCGTCCAGAAGCAGTTGCAATGCTTCGTTGCGGTCGATTCTCGGAATTACCGGCATACTCACGATTGCTGGCCTGAAGCGGAGCTCTTATCGCCATGTTCGATACGGAACATGCCAAAAGTGGCCATCGGCTTGCCGTTGGAATAGCTGATCGTCACATGCCCTTTCACCGGCAACTCTTTGCAATCCTTGCTGAAGAAGACCGTCTCGACCTCCGATAACTGCTCTCCTTTCAGAAGAGAGTTAAAATGTTCGATGCAGGCGGTCCTGTTTTCGGGAGCGATGATGTTCCATATTTTCAAACCGGCGATTTCGTCGGGCGAATAGCCTAAATGTTCGCGCCAGGCGCGATTGACGAATATAAAGCCGCCGTCCGGCGCTACGCACTGGACTATGTCGCCGGCATTTTCGAAAACGGCTAGATACATCTGTTCCCGATCCCGCAGATTCCGCTCTGTTTCTATCCTCCGGGTTATGTCCGTGTATGCCAGAACCACCTGCGTTACATCTCCGAAGCGGTTTTTTACCGGCACTCCCGACACCTCGAAATGTTTGCCATTCAGGACCCAGTCGGTCTGATGCACCGGGCGGCGCGTTTCCATGATGCGTTCGAAGGCACAGTTGGGTGGATAGCTGTCACTCCCGCAAATCGCCTTGCAGCAGGTTTTTCCGGACAAACTGCCTTCATCGAGACCGAACATCTCCAGCACGCGCTGGTTGTAGATCTGTACATTCATATTGCTGTCCAGCACCATGATGCCGATACCTACCGACGCGAGAATGGCCTGGATTTCATCATGGGCGACACGCAGACGTTCGTTCAGATTTTTCTCGTGCCCGAGGATCTGGACAAATGATTCTGCTACAACACCGATCGGATCGATGCCGATCAAGGTATCGTCATCCAGCTCTTCCGGGCGGATCGGCAATGTTCCCATCAGCAACAGCAATTGATTTGTCTTTTTCCGTATATATTCGATCTGCCGGAACTGAGCTTCCCGCAGCATCCTGTTTTCCGATGTCAGACGCTCCAGGTCCGATTCGCCGAACAGTTTATGAATGATTGATTTCATCTTCGGAGTACCCTGTTCACTGTCTGGCGGAGAATATTTCGATGCGGTAATGGTGCTCTTCTTTTGTAACCGTCGTACCGTAGCCCATGTTTTCGGCTGTTTCCGGAATCGTTACGGTCGAGTCACGGTTATCGGTGATAAAAACGAGCTTGAGTGCTTCTGACTTGATTTCATTTTTATTAAGATTGATCTCGCGCAACGCGGTAATGAATGTTGAAGGGCAGATCTGTCCGCGCATGTCTATTTCTTTAATATCCATATTACCCACTTATATCCACCTGATACCTGAATTCAGTTGTTTTTCAGAACAATTCCCGACAAAAATTTTCCACCCAGCCAAGCGCCGGGCAACAGCCCGATCCCGAACAGCATGCTCTGCATCACCAGGATAGGCAATCCGCCCAGCAGATGCCAGATGTTGCATGACGGCGCCATACGGGCCGCCAGCCCCATCAGCACACCACCCAGGAGACCTGATACCAGCTGCGGCAGTGGGACCTTCAGATAGATCCTGAATTCACCCAGACTGGCCGACGAAATCAGCCCGCCGGCAACAAGTCCAAATATCAACGGATACTGAATCAGCGCAATGTCGTCGTAACCTGGCCCGGGCCCACCGGCATAGGAAATTCCCAGTAATTGGTTGGCATACCGGAACGGCATTGCTGAAAAATAAGCCAGTTCCCGTACATGTTCCGGCAGGACCAGGTTCAGGAACCAGGAGCCGAATTTGGCGTAGCTGGTCGTGATGCCCAGTGGAATTCCGATTATTATTACGGAAATGGCAACCAAAAGCGCGATTATCAGGGACGCTTTCCAGGGCTGCAGATAACCGGCCGCATATGATCGCCTGACAAAAGCACCGCTTTTCCACCAATACAGGACCGGAATTCCCAGAATAAAGATCGCTGCTGAAACCGCTGTCCCCTGAGAGATCTCCATTAACTGGGCCAGTGTGATTTTTCCGGGTGCAAAGACGGTCGCATCGGAAAAAGCCTTCCAGACACCATGAAACTCGGCATAGAGGGCGCTGCCCGCCAACAGGCCGGCAAATGCAAACATGCTGATCACGTTTCCGGAGCCCATTTTGTAGAGCGTACCGGCGACACAGCCACCAGCCAAAACCATTCCGAAGCCAAACAGTGCCCCTCCCAGCAGATTGGATAGCGATGGAGGGCCGAAGGCAGGATATGGAAACAATGGTATCCAGCCGTACTGACGAAAGGCTTCCGTCAGAATCATGTTTGCCAGCACCAGGAGCGCCAGCACCCTCAACATGGTGTATCTGCGGAACAGGAACAGATCGCGCATCATTCCGGCCATACAGAAATCGGAACGGTGCATGACCAGTCCAGCGATACAGCCTATGACCAGCGATGTCAGGCCGGTTACCCACTCACCGCCGAGAGTCATGGCCGGTCAGCAATCTCTGCAGCATCGGAATCTTCGTAATATATATGCTTATCCAACGGTTAACGGAGCCTCAGGTTGATGGTTTTGACTATGCCGCTATTTCTGAACCTTAACTGCAGTCTCAGATCCTTGACTGTTTCTGCTTCTCCAGGAAAAAAGATAAAACCGTTTGCGAGGTTGTCGGCCGCCATCACCTTGCCTTCTATGCCCTTGTCACGGATATTATCGGCGATCTTGTATTCCCGTTGACGATCATCGCCAGCCCTGCTGGCGCCACCGATCACCGCCCCGCCGGCGCCGCCGAGAACCCCCCCCTTGACTACCGACTCTCCCACATTCCGGCCGGACACGATCCCGAGCGCCAGCCCCAGGATTGCACCTGCCGCGGCTCCCCATGCAGCGCCCTTGCCGGCTCCACTCGTTATAGCTCCAGCCTCGGTGGCTTTTTCAACCCTTTCTACCGCCTCGCTATTCGACAGAATTTTCCAGTACCTGTTGGATCCGTCCACCAGGAATGTCTGCCCGGACACAACCTCGACACCCTGGCCGCTGCGATTATCCATTACGATCTGGACCGGCAGCAATCCGGCCGATCTTATATCGAACCCGAATGTATTTTCCGCCAGTTCTTTGTCCGCATAAGGCTCGGCCCCGACCATCAAGCCGTCGGCATCCTGGTAATTGGCATATTCCTGAGGGGGCCTGAATGACACCGCCCTGTTTTCATAAGTTGCACAAGCAGAAAGATGCGTTGCAATCATCAGAAGGCAGATCAATTTTTTCACGTGGCACCTCCACTTGCAAAAACAGAAGATAATAGATCACTTTAGAGCAGATTCGGATCATCTGCAACTTCATTCTCTGACTTGTCTGCCTAAAAAATGCTTTTTGACGCTCAGGGCCACAAAAACGCCATGGTAACAAAAAACACCCAAAAAGCATGGCAAAGCATGGACTGTGGCACAAAAACACTTTAGAGGCGATTTTTGGACTACGGCACCGCAAAGTCAGCTTTTATGCGGGTTTGCAGAACATGATTGTCAGCAGCACCCGTGTGCCCATATTATTAGGCAGACTGTAGGTCTGTTGCGACGTTATTGAAAAACCGAGCGACCTTAGCACATCACTGCTTTCAGTTATTTCATCATCCGCTCCCAAGCCCTTCATCGCAATGATGCGGCCATCGGCTGCAAGCAACGGTGAAGCAAGTGATACGAAATGGTCAAGGCGTGTAAAAGCTCGTGAGGTAATCAGACTGAATTTCCCTGCGTGGGATTTAGCAAGATCTTCTATTCGCGAATGCAGGGCTTCGATATTTTTCAAGCCAAGCAGACGGATGACATGACGCTGAAAATTTATTTTTTTCCCAACAGCATCAACCGACACCATGGTTGTTTCCGGCCTGACGATTTTCAACGGAATTACCGGCAACCCACCACCAGACCCGATATCAAGCATAATGTCTTGATTTAAAACATGTGGAGCAAGATGCAGGCAATCGATGAAATGTTTAATTGCAATTTCTTTTTCATTGGTAATTGATGTCAAATTAACTTTGTTATTCCATTTTATAAGTTCGGTAGCGAATATATTAAAGGACATCAGGTTTTCATCGGAAAGAATCAGCCCCATTTTCACAGCTTCATGCACAAGAAGTTCTGTTGTCATCTGGAAATGTCCTTCCAAGTATTGGCTTTCAGCGCAATAGCGAGTATTGATATCGCCGCCGGAGTGATCCCTGGAATCCGTGCAGCCTGACCAAGGGTATCCGGCCGCCCCTTCTCAAGCTTTTCACGCACCTCGGTAGTCAACCCCCTGATTGATGCATAATCAAGCCCTCCCGGTATCACGGCAGTCTCCAGTTTTTTAGACCGTTCAACCTGTTCCAGCTGTCTGTCGATATATCCCTGGTATTTTGTCTGAATTTCAACCTGTTCACGAACCGCGGCGGATGTTTCACGTGAAACATCATCCATCGCCGCCAGATCGGAATAAGTGATGTCTGAGCGTTTGAGCAAGTGCTCCAGAGTCGTACCTTTTTGAATATCTTCTACCCCCAGACGGGTGAGAACGCTGTTTTCACGATCGGATAGAGTAACGCGGGTTGCCGCAATTCGCTGCAGATCCTCGCTGATCATTTCACGCTTCCTGATAAACTGGGTGTATTCACTCTCGGGAACAAGGCCTAGGCTATACCCAATTTCCCTCAACCTCAAATCTGCGTTATCTTCGCGTAACAACAGGCGATACTCGGCGCGCGAAGTAAACATCCGGTAAGGCTCCTTGGTTCCGAGAGTAACCAGATCGTCGATCATGACGCCGATGTAAGCCTGGCTTCTGTCAAGCACCAGCGGATCCTCACCCTTTACTCGCAAGGCGGCGTTGATTCCTGCCAGAAGGCCCTGTCCGGCCGCCTCCTCATATCCCGAGGTTCCATTGATCTGACCGGCATGATAGAGGTTACGAATATTCTTGGTTTCCAGCGAGGAATGCAGTTGGATCGGGTCTACATAATCGTACTCGATCGCATAGGCTGGCCGCATTATCTCGACGCGTTCCAATCCGACCATCGAACGGTAGAACGGTATCTGAATATCTATCGGAAGAGAGGTGGACATGCCGCTCGGATAAACCTCGACCGTTTCGAGACCCTCGGGCTCAATAAATGTCTGGTGACGCTCCTTGTCGGGAAATCGGACCACCTTGTCCTCTATCGATGGACAGTAACGGGGACCAATACCCTCGATAACGCCGGCATACAGTGGCGACCGATCAAGCCCGGAACGGATGATTTCATGTGAGCGCGGATTAGTATATGCAATATGGCAAGGAACCTGCTGCATGGTGATTCGATCGGTCGAGAAAGAAAATGGCATCGGAGGATCATCGCCGTACTGTGTCTCCAGCCTTGAAAAGTCGATGGTGCGGCCATCCAATCTGGCAGGAGTTCCGGTTTTGAGCCGTCCAACATCAAAACCGATGGTTCGCAACTGATCCGAAAGCCCGACCGAGGGAAGATCGCCGGCACGGCCACCGGGGTAGTTTGTAAGACCTATGTGAATCAGTCCGCGCATGAAAGTTCCGGTGGTAACCACCACGGTCTTGCACAGAAAACGAATTCCGGAGCGCGTGTCCACTCCACGTAGTTCCCCGCCCTCAATGAACAGAGCCGTAACCTCTCCCTGTTTCAGGTCAAGATTGGGTTGCTGCTCCAGTACTCGTTTCATTCTGAGCCGATACAACTGCTTGTCCGCCTGGGCTCTCGACGCTCGAACCGCGGGCCCTTTTCTGGTATTGAGGATTCTGAACTGAATTCCTGTGGCATCGATATTTTTGGCCATCTCGCCACCCAGCGCGTCGATCTCCTTTACGAGATGTCCCTTGGCAAGACCTCCGATCGCGGGATTGCATGACATCAGCGCAATAGCATCCAGGTTGATCGTCAAAAGCATGCTGCGACACCCCATGCGCGCAGCAGCCAGGGCAGCCTCGCATCCGGCATGCCCGGCGCCCACAACTATCACGTCATAAGTCAGATCATATGTCATCATGATTTTTTGCCTGTCTCGTAGTAATGTTTCACGTGAAACATGAGTGTCATTTGCCTATGCAGAAGGAAGAGAAGATTTGATCAAGGACTTCATCGTTGGTGGTTTGTCCGGTTACCGAAGCAACCGCTTCAAGAGCTTCTCTGAGGTCGATAGAGAGCAGCTCCAGGCCGCATTGATCGAGCCCTTCCATGAACCGGCGCAGAACATTTCCGGCGTTTTTCAAGGCATCGCGATGCCTTGAACGGGAGATGGCCACCAACTCTCGGCGGTCAATGGAAGTGCCCTTGAAAAAGCATTCGCAGACCGTCTGTTTGAGCAGTTCGTTACCGATGCCGTTTTTGGCGGAAATATCAATCGCCGCCTCAAAGCTGATCGAATCCGGAATAGCCAGCTGACGGGGCATATCGATTTTATTTATGACCGCCACAACCCTGCTGCCGGACAATGCGTCATAAATATGCTGATCCTCGGCAGTGAAAGACCGGGATGCATCCAGCACGAAAAGAACCAGATCAGCCAGCAGAATCTTATCCATGGCGCGATTGATTCCCTCCTGCTCTACCAGATCTTCGGTATGACGGATACCGGCGGTGTCCAGCAGTTTTACCGCCAGGCCATTAATGATAATGGTTTCTTCGATGATGTCACGTGTCGTGCCGGGAATATGAGTGACAATAGCTCGGTTGTCATTTATCAACAAATTCAGCAGGCTGGATTTTCCGGCATTTGGTTTGCCGATAATAAGCACCGAGACTCCGTCGCGCAGCAATCGCCCCTCTTCGAAGCTTGACAACAGCTCGTCTATTATCGCGAGCGCCCGCTCTACAGAGTCACTGATCAGTTGTAGATCGGTTTTGCCAAGATCATCCTCGGGAAAATCTATATAGGCCTCAACCAGCGCCAATGCCTTGAGCAACAGACTCCTGACATCGTCCATGCGTCTGGAAAGAGCGCCTTCCCTTTGAGTCTGTGCCAAAGACAGGGCCGCCTCGGTGTTGGAAGCGATAATGTCCATTACCGCTTCCGCCTGAACCAGATCGATCCTTCCGTTCAAAAATGCTCGCCGGGTAAACTCGCCCGGGTCGGCTAGCCGGGCTCCGCATTTAAGCACAAGCTCCAGTACGGTTTCCACAACCAGCCAACCACCATGACAGTGCAGTTCCAGCACATCTTCGCGGGTAAAAGAACGTGGAGCACGCATCAGGACCGCCATGGCTTCATCGACAGTTCTGCCGGTCCGCTGATCTGATATGGATCCAAAATAAAAACGGTGGCTCTCAAGGCCACCGTCTTTTAAAGGTTTAAAAACAGCATCTCCAATAGCAGCAGCCTTGTCACCACTCACCCTAACAATGCCGATTCCACCGTTTCCAGGCGGAGTGCTGATTGCCGCTATTGTATCGCGGACATACATGAGTAGACTCCGTTGCGGGCTTTTAATCCTTGACCAGCTTGTTGATGTACATCTGCTGGCCGATAGTCAGAACGTTGTTGACCAGCCAGTAAAGTACCAGACCGGATGGAAAACTAAGGAACATGAATGTGAATACAACCGGCAGTGCCAGCATTATCTTTTGCTGCATCGGATCCATCTGCGACGGGGTCATTTTTTGCTGGATGAACATGGTCACACCCATGATTACCGGGGTCACGTAGTACGGATCCTTGTCAGCCAGGTCGGTTACCCAAAGAAAAAACGGCGCATGTCGAAGTTCTATGGAAAACATCAATGATTTGTAGAGCGCAAAAAAGACCGGTATCTGGACGACCATCGGCAGGCAGCCGCCCATCGGGTTAACCTTGTGTTCACGATACAAGGCCATGACTTCCTTGTTCATCGTGTCACGGTCATCCTTGTACTTTTCGCGCAGTTTCGTCATCTCGGGCTGAATCTTCTGCATGCCCTTCATCGACTTGTAGCTCTTGTGGGTCAGCGGGAAAAACAGCACCTTGAGAATGATGGTAATAATAATGATCGCAACACCGTAATTGCCCA
>MGZK01000089.1 GCA_001802125.1 Geobacteraceae bacterium GWC2_55_20 | reverse complement strand
CCGTCCCAGCGCTCGTGGTGATGCAGGATGGTCGGCACGATATGGCTCAGGTTCTCGATGCCGACGATGAACAGTGTGCCCTTGAGCGGGTGCTCGCGGACCAGGGTCTCTTCGTGTCGACTCAGGCTGTCCGGTTTGTTGAGAACGTCCTCGTTGGTGCCGATCTTGCCGATATCGTGCAGCACCGCGCCCAGGTAGAGATCGCGCAATTCGTCTTCGGGCAGGTTGAGTTTGGAGCCGATACAGAGTGAAAACTCGGTTACCCGTTTGGCGTGCCCCTGGGTATAGGTGTCTTTCATCTCCAAAGCACCGACCAGCGCCTGGATCGTGCTGTTGAACAGGCGATGGTTCCAGACGGCGTGGCTCTGGTCATGAACCAGCATGGCCGCGGCAACATCCGCCGCTTTTTTACGGTCCACCAGTCTCCCTACGATTTCAAGCCCGAAACTGATGGCGGTGCCGGCCCCCTGGCTGGTGATTATTCTGCCGTCGCAAACCACCTGGCGGTCTTCATAACAGGCGCCGTCCAGTCTGTTGACATAGCTGGGATAGGATGTTGCGTGCTTACCGTCAAGCAGGCCGGCGGAGGCGAGGATGATTGGCGCGGCGCAGATGGCGCCGATCAGTTTTTCCCTTGCGTCAAATTCCTTGAGTAGTTCATGGATGCGGGGATCCGAGTTGAGGTTGTCCGTGCCGGGCTGTCCGCCGGGCAGGACGATCATGTCGAACGCGGCTGCATTGATCGAATCCAGGGTGGCATCGGGGATGATGTTGATATTGCGCGCGCTCCTGACCGCCCCTTCATGGAGTCCGGCCAGGACAACCTCTATCTCGGCCCTCCTCAATATGTCCACAACCGCCAACGCTTCGATTTCTTCAAAACCGTCCGCCAGCGGGATCAGAACCTTTGACATGTTTACCTCCAGTTCAGTCAGAATATTGCGATATTATCGGAATACATTAAAAAATCAAGCTATTATGTGCTTTGTTATTGCCTTTAACGGTTGCCGCCCGCCATTTTTACGCTCTCCGGCGATCTTCGCAGCATCCACATGAACAGCGGTCCGGCCAGGCCGCCGATCCCGACCGTGGCAAAGGCAATGCCCCATTCACCGTTGATACCCGGAAACGGCTGCCAGCCGCGAAATGTGTCCAGAGCCCAGCCGAACACGGTTGGCGAAATCATGCCCATCGAATAACCGATCAACGATTGCATCCCCATCGCGGCACCCAGGTAGCCGGGTGCGACCAGCTCGGTCAGGCCGGTTGAAAATACCGGCGATTCAGCCACGATCAGATAACCGTAGGCGATTCCGATCAGGAGTGTCAGCCAGAGGTTGGTGTTTATCAGCCAGCCGAAAGTGAATGAAAGCGCGGCGCTTGAGAACATCACCAGCGTGATGGTGGCGGTGCGGCCGAAGCGGTCCGAAAGAGTGCCGGTAATCGCGGTTGAAAACGCGCCGATTCCGATCAACAGAGCGGCTATGGTCGATGCTAATCCGGTTGCGGCGGCCGCTTCCATGCCCCAGCCAATCAGCGCCGCCGAAAAGAAGGGCGCCAGCCAGCTGCGCATGCCGTACATCTCCCACATGTGGGCGGCGTACCCCAGAATCATCAACAGGGCCGGGCGGTTTCTGATGACTTCGCCGGAGTAGCCGGCCTCGCTATGGTTACGAGGTGAAGGGAGGTATCCGCTGAACAACGGAAACGAGAGCAGGGCTCCAAAAGCCACGCCGGCCGAACAGGCCATGAAGGCGATTCTCCAGCCGTACAGTCCGGTCAGCCAGCCGGTGACGGCCAGGGACAGGGATCCTCCCAGGACCAGGGAACCCACGTAAATTCCGATCGCCCGGCCGCGGCGGACCGGGTCGAATCGCTCTGCCACCAGTTTCAGGCCGGGCATGTAGGTGCCGCCCATGCCGATTCCGGTCAGTGCCCGGAACAGCATGCCGCTGGTGAAGTCATCGGCGTACAGCGCGAACAGCAGGTTGCCGGCGGCGGAACAGAAGGCGGCCGTGATAAAGATGTGCTTGGTGTTGATGCGGTCGGTGAGGGTGCTCAGGAGGACGCCGGAAGCGATGTAACCAAGCTGGTAGACCGAAAAAATCATGCCGGCCTGGGTGTTGTTCATGCCCCATTCCTGACGCAGAATGGGGAGTATGGCGGAATAGTTGATGAATACCAGCATGATGAACAGCTGGCAACAGCAGAGCAGAAACAGCCAGCGGGAGTTGGAGCGGATCATGGGAACAGGTCGGCATCCTTGAATGCTGAACCTTCACGATCCTTGGCCGATACATTCGGGGCGGATGTGAGAGGCCAGGCGATGTTGAGGTCCGGATCGTTCCAGGCGATACAGCGCTCATGCTCCGGCGCCCAGTAGTCGGTGGTCAGATACAGGAATTCGGCGACATCCGAGGTGACGCAGAAACCGTGGGCAAATCCGGCCGGTACCCACATCTGGCGCTTGTTTTCAGCCGAAAGCAGCGCTCCGAACCATTGGCCGAAGGTGGCCGAACTTTTGCGGATATCCACAGCCACATCGAAAACCTCGCCGGACACGACCCGCACCAGTTTGCCCTGGGGCTGGCGGATCTGGTAATGCAGACCGCGCAGCACACCGCCGGCCGAGCGGGAGTGGTTGTGCTGCACGAACTGTGAATCCAGTCCGGTCAGATTCCGCCAGGCACGCTGGTTGAAGCTTTCAAAAAAGAAACCGCGCTCATCGCCGAAAACCCTGGGTTCGATAACAAGCACATCCGGAATCGTGGTTGGAACAATCTGCATTGCTTCTCCTTAAACTTTAAGCCCTAATTCAGGAAAGATTTTTTGAAACGTAGGCGGTGCTGCGCTGCTCGGCGAAGGTCAGGTGCTCCATCATCGCCTCGCGGGCCGCATCGGCCTTTTTGTCGCGGATCGCCTCGAAGATGCCCAGGTGATGCCGGTACAGCAGGTGGTGGTCCTCGCTGGTCAGATAGACCGCGCGCCAGACCCCCTGCTGAAATTCCTTCATCGCGTCGAACAGGCTCTGCATCAGGTGCAGCCAGACGATGTTATGGGTTGCCCTGGCGATCACGATGTGCAGGTTCGCGTCCAGATCCTCGGACGGTTGCAGCCCGTTCAGGTTGCGCTCCATGGCGGAGATGATCTCTTCCATGCGCCTGATATCTTCCGGCAACGCCCGCTGGGCCGCATAGTAGGCGGTCCAGGATTCCATGCATTTACGCACCTCGATCACATCCAGCGCCCGGTCCTGCTGGACACGGATCAACTCGCTGAGCGGGTTTGCAGCGGTGGTCTCCACCAGCGACATCACAACCGTGCCTCCCCCCTGGTAGGACATCACCAGGCCGGAAGAAGCCAGCACATTCAGCGCCTCGCGCACCGAAGGGCGCGATACGCCGAACATCTCCGCCAGTTCGCGCTCCGGGGGAAGTTTGTCGCCGGGTGAAAATTCACCGGCCAGAATCGAGGAACGGATCTGGTCGGCGATCTGGCTGGAAATTTTTTTCGGTTTTATCGGCTGAAATTTCATGGGTATCCAATCAAAAAGGGGTGTCCCAAAAGAGCACCCCCTTATCTACTATATCCTTGTCAGCTTTGCAACCATCTGCAGCCTGCATAAATACGAATCGGTCCATCGCTCATGTGCGCTCTGGTTTGACCAACCAATGTCTGAAGGAACAAGGGTTGCTATCTGTCAAGGAAGTGGGTGAAGATCCATTACCCTGCTACGGCCCGGTAATTCTATCGAACCGCCCGGTGCGGACCCGCATGCAGGTTGGTGTGGGGGCAGGGGGAGAAAAACCCCCGGCTACCCGATTGGACGTTTTTTCTGTGGAAAAAAGGTCGCGTACCAACTCGACTATTGTCAGAAATTGAAACGCGACCCTTTTTATCGCTCACTTTGTTTGCTCGATATTTTAGTTAGCGTACATAAGAACGTCCGCTGCCCACTGGTTCAGGCTCTTTCCATGAGCCTCAGCCATCATTGCAGCGTGAGCATGAACTTCAGGGGGGACTCGTAACATCAGTTTTCCTGAATATGGTTTTTGTGGCGCTCTTCCTAACTTTTCGCATGTTGCCAGGTAGTCGTCTACAGCCTCAATAAATGCTGCTCGTAGTTCTTTTACGGAATCGGCGTGAAATCCTACGACGTCTTTAATTCCTGCAATGTGACCGATAAAACATACGTCTTCATCACTGTATTCAATTTTTGCCGCGTATCCTTTGTAAATCATTGTGCTCATGGTTTAACTCCCGCGTTTTCCAGGAATGTCCTGGCATCTCTGACTTGATAGGGTTTAGCTTCTTTTGCCGGGTGTGGTCTATGAAATGTAGCAATTATACCGTTCAAAACAAAACGAACTCTTGAGCCGGCTCCTTCAATAGTCTCAGCGCCCAGCGATATAAACAAAGATTCGATTCGTCGCCATTCCAATGTGCCTGGAACTGGCTGCGAGAAAATATCAATCAATGT
Source organism: Geobacteraceae bacterium GWC2_55_20 (assembly GCA_001802125.1). Lineage (GTDB taxonomy): Bacteria > Desulfobacterota > Desulfuromonadia > Geobacterales > Pseudopelobacteraceae > JACRCG01. The sequence goes on along the minus strand of MGZK01000089.1, from coordinate 482 downwards.
TTTTCGATGGGATTTGTTCATATGGAGACTATAATCATGAAACGACAGCATTTGCAATCATATTTTGATAGCACATATTTGGCATTTATATTTGGTTCAACGGGGTGCCCGGTTCACCCGCTTCGCCCGGTCGGTTTTCCGGGCGGGGCGGAGTCTAACTGCCTGGTTCAAGTAAGCCGCTGTCGCGGCAGTAAAATCAACAGCTTCAAAAACATTCCTCAATAACTCCACCAGAATTTCTTCCGTACCAGCCGCTCAATCGCTTATGTCTTCTTTCGTAGCCATCACACTTCGAGAGGAGAACACACATGATGAACGACTGGTACGAAAGATCGATGAAGGCCCTGCAACTTGCCGGATTGGCAAACACACCACCAGGGTCAGGCTTCCAAGATGCTAAGTTTGTTTTCAAATACAGCTTTTAGTTTCTCAATTTGAATGGCCAATTGCGGATCATTAACCATGCGATCCGACAAGCGGCG
>MGZK01000088.1:3425-25097 GCA_001802125.1 Geobacteraceae bacterium GWC2_55_20 | reverse complement strand
GGCGCGGTCGGCCTGTTGACTACGGCCATACTCGACCCGGTCGTATATTCTATGCTTGAGTTGCCGATTCCATGGGTCAGGGACCTGCTGATGGGCGTCGCCGGCGTGGTTTGTTTTTACCTGCTGATCAGGTATCGCAATGATCTGTGAGCCATTCAATCCGGTCATGGAACTGTTGGCATGAAAAGGGCGGCATTTCCGATGCCGCCCTTGCATTTTTCCTATCTCTCCCGGCGTTCCCTCTCTTTGGGCCCCTTTTCCTTCTGGTTCTGCTCCTTGCCGTTATCCGGAGCAACGACTCTCCAGACTTTCTTTTCTTTTAATCCGCCACGTTGTGATTCCGGTCGCGGTTGTTCGACCCGTTGCGCCGCAGGAGCCGGTTGCGTTGTTGCCGGTTGCGGCGCCTTGATACCCTGACGCCGTTCCGTGCGTGGTGGAGTGGCCACTTGAGGGGAGCGTCCGCTTGTTGCAGCAGGAGCCGGTCTGGGTTGTTCAATTTGCCGGGGAACAACTCCTGAAACCGGCGGCACGGGCTGGTCGTCTTTCTGCGGCGGCAACCGTCGTGGTTCAGGCCGCTGTTGTGGAACGCTCCGGGGCTGGACCGTAGCCGGCGGACGTTGGTCAACAGGAGTCGTGGCCGGTTGACGGACCTTTATTCCCCTGGTTTTGTCGTCAGTTGCCGCGGGTGGCGTTTGCTGCGGCCTGCGGCGCGCATCCGCCTCCGGGGTCAGGCGCGGAAATCTCTGGCGTAATTCACGATTGTCACGATATTCGGTTCGGGGAGGGGCAACTCTGGGCGGGGTTTGCTTGACTATCGGCATGCGAGTTTCCCTCAGCGGCTGGATGCGGGGGCTGCCGGCCGAGACCGAAACCGAAATCGAAGCATTGCCGGAAGCGGACTGTGAAACGATTCTTCCCCTGAGAAAATCGTTCTGCTGCACGACAGTCATTCCCCCACGCACATTACGGTTCCTGTATGCAATGTTCCCGGTGTTGACGCTGATGGTGGTGATGTTGACGCTGTGGCGGCCATAGTGCCTGCGGCCGTAGAAAGTTTCGCCGGGCGCCAGCGGAGTCCAGCCGACGTGGTTGCCGGTGCGGTACCAGCCCACATAGCCGGGACCCCAATACACATCGCCGCGGGCAGGCGGCACCCAGCACCAGCCGAAGCCGCTGACAACTGCCCAGCGTCCGTAATGATAGGGAATCCAGCCCCAGTTTTCGGAGGAAATCCAGACATAGTCGCTGCCTTTCCAGATCCAGCGTCCGCTGCGATAGGGCGCCCAGTCATTGGAGATGATCACGGTCGGCCGCCAGACCATGCCGTATTCGGGGACGCGCACCCAGCTGCCGTTGGAGTCCAGCTCGCCGGAATAGCCGCGCAGCTCTTCGGGAAGAGGCGATTCTGCCCTGGCCGCCCGCGACTGCTCCCGGTCCCGTTCCATGTTCCACTCTTCCCAGCTGTCGGGGGGATTGAGCGAGAGCAGCTCGTTACGTCCCTCTTCCAGCGCGATGTGCTCACCGGCGCGGACCCTGGTGCGGCTGCCGTTGCCTTCCACATAGGCCGAACCCTTGAATATAGAAACATCCTCCTGATTGTCTGGCAGGATATCGATACGCAACCTGGTACGCGCGGCCGGCAGGACGGTGGTGTCGTCGGCATCGATCTGGAGTGAGTTGACGGTGGCTGCCTTGTCTGTCCTGACATAGGCCCTGCCGCCGGCCAGGTGCAGGTGGGTGAACTGATCCTCGTTGGACAGCAGGTCCAGTTGGGAGCCTTCATCCAGCCGGACCGTGCTGCCGTCGGTCAGCTGGATCTCGACCCGGGCATTTTCGGGGCACCAGAGTGCATCACCCTCGTCAAGCGGAGTGTTGACGGCTGCCGGCAACCATTCCCCGGAGTCGGGCGTGCGGAACATCACATCACCATCCACCATTCTGATCCTGGCCGGTCCGATGACCGCGGCCGGTGACAATGTCGGGACGATCAGTAGCAACAGGCATATCCATAATATACGTTTCACTTACAGCCTCCTTCGGCAACTTGCGATGCATGCTTCATGGTAACTGTGCACCGCAAGGAGCGTGCCGTTGCTTCTCATGCCGGAATCAGGGGCCTGCCGGGTTGTTCCGGACAGTGGGCATGCCTCATTTAGGGTGCCGCCCGGTTTATTTGAAGTTGTCGATGATCCAGCGGGCGATGCTCCTCAGCGGGGGCAGGGCGGGCAGGGCGTCGATCCCGAACCAGCCCGCGTCTTCCAGTTCGGAGGTGTCAACCTCGATTTCCCCCCCGGCATAGTCGGCGACAAAACCGGCCATCAACTGGGACGGAAAGGGCCAGTTCTGGCTCCCCACATAACGGACATTGCAGATCTCGATGCCGGTCTCCTCGCGCACTTCACGAATGGCGCACTCCTCCAGCGATTCGCCGAAATCGAGGAAGCCGGCCACCAGGCTGTATCGGCCCGGTACCCACTCCGCCTTGCGGGTCAGCAGGAGTCTGTCGCCATGTTTGACCAGGATGATCGCGCAGGGGTGGATATGGGGGAAATGAACGTTTTTGCATGATCCGCAACGCTTGCCCCAACTGCCGCTGAGACGTTCAGTCTGTGCGCCGCAGCGTGGGCAGTGACGGCTCTGCAGTTCCCAGTGCAGGATCTGCCGGGCAAGTCCCGCCAGGGTCAGGCTGCGGATGTCCAGGCGCTCGGCGTTGGAGTTGAACGGTTCCGAGAAAAATGGCGGCTGCAACTGAAGGCTGCTGCTGACGGATATCGCAAACAGCGCTTTGCCCTGCCAGGCGCCGATCAGGAGCGGAGGCTGGTGGTGGTGGACCAGCCACTCCGGAAGCGGTCCGGCCGGCAGGGTTGCGCCCGAGCCGCTTTCGACGATCACGACGTTGTTGCCCTGGATGATGGCCCAGATGCAGTCATCCGCCGGTTGACGGTCGCCGCTCTTGAGAAATTCGAAACCGCTTGAAATGCAGGCATGGTTGAAGGGCAGGTTTATCGCATCCGGGTAGGGCGACCTGCTTTTCTGCCGGTTTCGGTCCTCGGCGATTTGTTGCCTGACAGCGCCCTGTACGGCCAGCCCCTTGCATTTCGGCCATAGATCCTTTGTCATCTTTAACTCCGTAGGTTTTGATCGTTTTTCAACTGCTGCAATCGTATCGTTTCGTCCGTTCAATGTACAGCCCGGACTTGACTAGCAACGGATTATTCAACATAATGCGCCCATGTTTCCCGCCCATCCTTTCTCCAAATCCCTGTTCGTGACTGCGATACGAATCTGTCTGGCACTGCTGTTGCTGTGGTACCTGTTCTGCCTTTTTTCCCCGCCCGGAAACGGGTCGGTGGTGCGAGATGTCTCGTTTCCGCCCGGCAGCGGCATCCGCCGGCTGGCTGAAGAACTCAACTCGGGCGGGGTTATCCGCAGCTCGTGGCACTTTGTTCTTTTGACCCGCCTGCGGGGCCAGGCGCATCGGCTTAAAGCCGGAGAGTACCGTTTCAACGACGGCATGACTCCCGGACAAATTCTGGAAAAACTTGCGTCCGGAGATGTCGATTACCGCAAATTTGCCCTGCCGGAAGGTTATTCGATCTATCAGGCGGCGGAGCTGCTGGAGCAGAAGGGTTATTTCAAGAGAGATGAATTCCTTGCCGAATGCCGTAATAGGGCGCTGTTGTCACGCCTTGGGACAGGTCAGCAGAGCGTGGAAGGGTATCTGTATCCGGCCACCTATAACCTGTCGCGCGGTGGAAGCGCGGCACAGCTGATAACCATGATGATTGAGCAGTTTGAAAAAAAGTATGCCGCGTTGTCGGGAGATGGCGGGGCAGATGCCGGCATGTCGCGTCATGAGGTCGTCACGTTGGCGTCCATGATTGAGAAGGAGGCGGTTTCGGAGGAGGAAAAGCCGTTGATTTCATCGGTGTTCCACAACCGTTTGCGTATCGGCATGCCGTTGCAGAGCGACCCGACCGCGGTCTACGGTGTCCGCGCTTTTCAGGGCAAGGTGTCAAAGGCTGACATCCAGCGCCCTACGCCCTATAATACCTACCTTAAGCGGGGCTTGCCGCCAGGGCCGATCGGCAATCCCGGCAGCGGCGCAATCCGGGCGGCGCTTAATCCGGCCCGCACCGATTACCTCTACTTTGTCGCCCGCCAGGACGGCACCCACCAGTTTTCCCGCACACTGGAGGAGCACAACCGGGCCGTGGACCGCTATCTGGGACACTAACCCGCAGGGTTTGAGCCTGTTTCCGCCATTATGCTTATCAGATTCCCTGTTCAAGCCCACCGGCATCTTCCACAACTATTTCCAGTTCCGCCAGCGTAATTTCCTTGATGCCGAGAACATGGACTTCCGGCATTAATGCCAGCGAAAGTTCCGGATCGGGGAGAATGTCCCTGCCGACTTTCCGGCAGGCTGCGTTCGACAGTCGCACCGTGACCAGCAGGATGTTGGCATTATCGTAATCCGGTTTGTGGTGATAGATCGAAATCGCGGCATAGGATTCCGGCAGGTTCCAGGAACGCATCAGGTTGTAGCCGACCTCTTCGTGCATCGTGCCCAGGATTTCGTTCACCAACGGTTCCGTCAGGTTTACCTTGCACTCCCCGGAACGGCAGATGTCATCCATGATCTTGAGCAGCGCCAGTTTGCCGATGTCGTGCAGCAGGCCGCCCATGAACGCCTCCGAAGCGATTTCCGGATAACCTGCCTTACGGGCCAGCCACTTGGCGCCCACGGCACAGGAAAGCGCATGCCCCCAAAGAGCCAGCATGTTCTGGTTCAGTATCTCATTCGACGAACGGTAAGTCTCGAACTGGGACGCCATCATGGCCATGTTTGCAATTTCCTGGGCGCCGAGCCTGACTATCGCATCCTTGATGACCGCCACCTTGGATAGTCCGGCATAGTAGGATGAATTGGCCACTTTCAGTATATTGCCGGCCAGGGATTGATCTTCGCTGATAAGTTCGAGCACGCTCTCAATCGTGAAGTCACGTCTTGAGAGCGCCTGCTGCAGTCGCACTGCAACCGAGCTGAACACAGGCAGGTTGGAGAGGTCTCCTCTCAGGTGTTCCTGAATCAGGGTGATTATCGGTTTGTCAGTTGTCATCATGCTGCTCCGAGGATTCTGCGTAATTCGCTGATTGGTCTGGGTTTGCCGCGTTTGGGCAGGTCGGTGATGATCTCCTGCACTGAAACCAGGCCTTGCGCCGCCTTGACCAGTCCGTCTTCAAAGAGCGATACCAGGCCGGCCGATTCGATGCTCAATCTGCGGATCTCCAAAGAGTTCTTGTTTTCCAGGATGGCGTTTCTCAAGACCTCGTTCATCATCAGCAATTCGAAAACCCCTATCCGCCCCTTATAGCCGCTGTGTCCGCAAACCTTGCACCCTCGTCCCCGCATGAAAGTGGCCCCGGCTATATCAGTTGAGGTAACATACAGTCTGCTCAGGTCCAGTGGCGTCGGCTGGTACGGTTCGGCGCAGGAGGTGCAGACCCTGCGCAACAGGCGTTGGGCAACTACACAGGTTATCGTGGAAGCAATCAGGAACGATTCGATCTGCATCGTCAAAAGCCGTGTCAATGCGCCGATACTATCCTCGGTGTGGAAAGTGGTCAGCACCTTGTGTCCGGTAAGGGCCGCCTCGAATGCGGTCTCCGCCGAGAACTTGTCGCGGACTTCGCCCAGCACGATCACATCCGGATCCTGACGTACGATATGGCGTAGTGTCTCCTCGAACGTGACCCCGATCTTGGGGTTGATCGAACATTGGCAGATGCCGTCGATAACGATTTCAACCGGGTCTTCGGCGGTGATGATGCTGGTGTGAATATCGTTGATGTAATCCACGCAGCTGTAGAGCGTATTGGTTTTGCCGCTTCCGGTGGGGCCGGTGATGATCATTACGCCGGTGGGGGTGTCAACCGCGTTGTAGATGAAGCTCTCCAGCATGCGTGGCGCCATGCCGATTTCCTTCAGGTTCAGCAGCGAGGTCTTGCTGCTCAACAGGCGGATAACGATATTCTCACCATGAATGGTGATAAAAAAGGAAACCCGCAGATCAACGTTCACCCCATGTTTGCGGCTGGCATAGAGGACTCGCGCATCCTGATGCCGGCGTTTTTCGGCGATGTCGGCCTGTCCCATGATCTTGATGCGGGAAGAGAGCTGCGGGGCCAGGGCTTTCAGGAAATCCTTGTGGTGCTGCATCACGCCGTCACGCCTGAAACGGATCCGCAAGCGGTCATTCATCGGTTCCATATGGATGTCGCTGGCGTTTTCCTGGATGGCATCGTCCAAAAGGGTGTTGATGATGCCGATGATGGTGTTTTCATCGGAGACGGCCATGGCCGGTTCTAGGCTCTGCTGACGGGCGGCCAGCGCCTCCTTGATTGAAGACCTGGATATGATGGCCGGGGAGAAGTTGTTCCCGAAAAAACGTTCGGCGGCCAGAAAGGCATTCTTGTCAAGCGGATCGGCAAAGGCGACTGTGACGATGTTGCCTTCCTTGGATATGGGCAGGATGCCGAACTCTTCGCAGACCGTTGCCGGCATCACGTTGAACAGGGATTTGTCCAGCTTGCTGAAATTTGTCGAAATTACCGGGTAGCCGACCTGGTATGAAAGTGTTTCCAGCAGTCGTCGCTCTTCGATGAAACCGCTTTCGATCAGGATCTCGCCGAGACGCTTCTTGCCGTCAATTTCTTTCTGGATTCCCAGCGCCTGACGCAGATCTGATTCTTTCAGGTATCCCAGTTCCACCAGCAGGTCGCCCAGGCGTATGTTCAGCGAGCTGGAGCAGAGGGACTGCTTGACCTTGTCGGCGGAGGTATAGCCCAGCTCGATCAGTGTCTGCAGCAGGGTCTGGGGGGTCGCCATCTTTTTATTGACCCGGATTGCGTACGAAAGTTGTTCCTGGGTGATCTCTTCTTTTTCAAGCAGCAGCGAAGCGAGCATGCCCGCGCCGCTCGGGATGCCGGCAACAGCGGACACAGGTTTGATGGACTGTGGTTGTCTGGAAGAGGGCAGGTTTTGCATGATGTGCATTTATAGGTTTTAGATACTTAAAATGCAATTATTTTATTCACCTGCCGGTATCTGAATTTAACTGATTACGATTAGTTATGGCAATTTGTGATTAATCAAGTTCTTCGCGCCACTTATATGCCTTTTTCTGGCATTCAAGCACCGATATCAGCGGGATACCCCGCTTTGACAGGCATTCCACCGCTTCGTCAAGCTCAATCCGCTCAATCATTTCCGCGATCTGCAGTAGTTCTCCCAGTATGCCGTCCCTGTCCGTCAGCGCCAGCCTCACGTCTTCCGATAGATTCAGTTCGGACACGATTTCATCCATGGATATTTCGTAGACGTCCTGCAGCAGGGAGAGGGTGCCGACCATGAAGGCCTCTTCCGGTGAGTAGTTGCGGTTGATGAACTGGGGGTAGAGGCGGGACAACTCCTCCATGAATGCGGCTCTGACCGCGACCATGTCCAGAAGCGGGTTGTTCATGGACTGATTGCCGTCATCGGCGAAAATGGCCAGTTGCACCCATCGTTTCAGTTGCAGCAGTCCGATCAGAGTGATTGCATGGCGAACGGTCCTGATCTTTTCGCGCCGTCCGACTGAAACTGAATTCACCAGCAACAGTAATTTGTAGGTCAGTGCCGGGCTCTGCTTGAATGTCGCTTCAATCTCGATCACATCGGCATCGTTGGAAAGTTGTTGCATGAGTTTGAAGAACGTATTGGCCGAGTCCTCCATGCGCCGTTTCTGAATCAGGGACGGCCTGGAAAAGAAATAACCCTGGAACAGCTCGAAACCGAGTTTGCGGCTTCTCAGGTAGCTGTGCCGAGTGTCAACCTTTTCGGCCAGCAGTTTGACCGGATAACGATGGAATTGGTCGATCATATCGTAAACCTGTTCCAGCGGCGTCTTGATGAAGTCTATTTTAACGACATCAATGATACCGTCGTACAGTTCCGCATATTCACTCCTGTACTCATGGTCATCCAGCGCCAGCAGGAAACCGCGTAACTTAAGATATTTGCAGCGATCGATTATCTCCGGCGTGATCTCCACCGATTCCAGCAGCTCCAGCCCGATCGCTTCGGGTGGCAGGAGCTCCAGTGAGTCGCTCATCAGAATGTCGGCGTCTACATTTATATATCCGCGATTCTTTCCCAGAATGTCCTTGATGCCGAAGCAGGATATCGTGTTGATTATCACTCTGGAAGTTGCATGAACCGAGGTTGTGACTGTTGCCGATGACAGCGATACGGATGAGCGGAAGAGCAGTTCAAAGGCGACGATTTCTTCCAGCCGGTTCAGAATCGGCTGTCTGCCTATCAGATAATTGGTCTGTTCCATGTTGGATCCCGTAGGTTTTTTGATGCAGCCATGACCGCGGAAACAGTCATAAAGCCAATCTGGTCGAGGTTAAAACATGTGGAAATGGTGATCGGGAAAGTTAGTAATTAATAAACTATTTGTTCGTGAAAGACAAATCAATTAGTTGAGTATAGCCGGGCTTTGAACTAATGGCCATTGGATGGGATTATATCGATCACGGTTACTTCAGGCGGTGCAAACAACCGCATCGGCGGTCCCCAGGTACCGGTTCCGCGCGACACGTGGAGCTGTGAACCGGCGGCTGTTGTGGAGGTGCCACAGGGGAAGGGATGTGTCAGCTTTACCAGAAAGTTGAACGGGAACAGCTGCCCCTTGTGAACGTGACCCGAAAGCTGTAGATCGAAGCGGCCGTCGCTGCCAGGCGGTATGAGCGGTCGGTGCTTGAGCAGCAGCCGGAAGGAACCGGCGGGAAGCGCTTCCAGCAGCGCTTTTTCAGAACGTTGACCGCTCCTTTCAACCCTGCTCACGACCGGGTCGTCGATGCCGGTGATCGTGATGCCGCTGGGCAGCGCTACGGATTGTCCCCGCAACACGGTAAATCCGGCGCTGCGCGTAAACACGATCGCCTGCCGCAGGCCGGCAAATACTTCGTGGTTGCCGACTACAGCGAATTTTCCCGCTGGCGCCGGTACTGCTGACAGCATCGCGGCCAGTGTTCTCTGGTGTGGCAATATCTCTTCCCGTGAAAGCCGTCCGTCCACCAGATCCCCGGTAGAGACCAGTATGTCCGGCCGCGCTTCGCGAATGGTTTTGATGATGCGTGTCAGTCGTATTTCACGTAGTAACAGGCCGAGGTGTATGTCGGATACCTGCACGACCCTGATCCTTGAGACGCCTGCCGGGAGTTTGCCGGTACTGATCGTCACATGCTCACTGCGAATCCAGTTGGCTTCGAAGATGGCATAGATGCTTGCAACCAGCGCGATCAGCAGAGCCAGTCTGAAGGTGGACGCCGCGGAGAGAAAACCTTCTGCCGCGAAAGAATAGCTCCGTTTTGCTAACAGGTTCACGGCACAAATCGTCTCCATCGGCAGCAGCGCAGTGACCAGCAGAAACAGGAATCCCATCCAGATGTAGCCCGGCCAGGCTATCAGCAGCGCGATCCGATCCATTCCTGATCGCTCGAAAAAGCGCACCAGCAGCGGGGCTATCGTCATCAGGATCATCCACGACGCCAGTAGCGCGGTGGTGGCGTTGCCGGGAGTATACAAGGAGCGCATCCGGAGGAATGCATAGGCGTGCATGCCGCCATAGATGGAAATAAATGAAATCAGGAAGATGGACATTGAACGTGTTCTTTGACGCCGCCGAACGTCAGGCGGTGGATCGGGCAGGGGCCCAGCCGTCTGATCGCTTCCAGGTGCAGGGCGCTGCCGTAGCCCTTGTGACCGGCAAATCCGTAACCGGGATAAAGCTTGTCCATTTCGACCATCAACCGGTCGCGGGTCACCTTGGCGATGATAGAAGCTGCCGCAATCGAAAGGCTCAAGGAATCGCCTTTCTTGATGGTTTTCTGGGGGATGGAGGTGTTGATCGGTGTGATGCCGTCGATCAGCAGAAAGTCCGGCAGCGGTGACAGTTGACCGACTGCATTCAACATGGCCAGGCGAGTGGCCTGCAGGATGTTGATGCTGTCGATAACCTCCGGCTCGACGATTCCGGTTCCGATTGCGAGCGCTTTGGACGTAATCACATCAAACAGGATTTCCCGCTTGAGTGGAGAGAGCTTTTTAGAATCGTCTATACCCGGGATCTGCAATCCCGGCGGAAGTATCACCGCCGCCGCCATTACCGGTCCGGCCAGCGGTCCTCGCCCGACTTCGTCCACGCCGGCAATTCTCTGAAACCCCTGGGTATGGGCGAACTTTTCATAGGCCAGCGTGTCTGCCGGGAGTTGATCGAAAAGGTTGTCCTGTCGAGTCATTATTCACCCTGTCAGCATAACAAAAAAAGCCCCGCGTTTGCGGGGCTCGGGATTTACTTTGCAACCGGCACGTATTTCTTCTCGCGAATCCTGGCGGCCTTACCGCGCAGTTTGCGCAGGTAGTAGAGCTTGGCGCGACGGACGTGACCGCGAACCATGACCTCGATATTTTCGATGCTGGGCGAGTGGATGGGAAACATCCTCTCCACGCCGATACCGTTGGAAATCTTGCGGACCGTGAAAGTCTCGCGGATGCCGCCGTTCTGGCGGGCGATCACAACTCCCTGATATGCCTGGATACGCTGCTTGTCGCCCTCAACAATCTTGACGTGAACCTTAACAGTATCTCCGACCTTGAAAGGGATGATGTTCTTTTTCATTTGTTCTAATTCCAAAAAGTCGATGGTGTTCATTGTTTAGCTTCCTCCTGTATGATGCTACTTGGTTTTTGTTTGTTTGCTTCGTTTAAAGTGTGCCCTTCAGTCTGTCGAGCATGATTGCTGCCGCGGAGCGGACCGAAAGATGGTTATATGGACCGTTGCCTGCAATTGGTTGAAGAATGTAGTCGGCTTCTTCAAAACATTCGTCCGTGAGCCCCCAGCCGGTGCCGAGCAGCAGCAGGTAGGGCTGATCGGCGTCTTCCAGGAGCTGCCTGAAATTCGCCAGTGAAATCGAGCCTGGTCGCCGGGATGCTCCGGTTATGGCAAGCTTGACCGGTTTTGTAAAAGCGGATTGAAAATCTTCAACCGCGGATTGCAGTGTCGGCAGGACACGCACAATTTCCAGGGCAGTACGGCGGTCGGGGTTGTAACCGGCGCCCCATCCTTCCTGCCAGTGCCCGCTGATCCGCTCCGCCAGACGGCGCTGCTCTTCGGAGGGGGTCACGATGTAGAACCTGTCCAGGCCGAATGTCCTCGATGAGCGTGCAATGTCGTGCTGGTCGAGATTGGTCAGTGCCGTTGTCACAACTTCGTGGTGCTTGTTGTAGACCGGGTGGTGCAAAAGGGCTATGGCCAGGTTGTTACATGCCACGGTCATCCTCCCGCGCGATCTCGTGCAGCATCTTCAAGTCTTCTTTGGTCAGCGTTATTTCCGGAAGCAGGTCCGGACGCAAAAGCCGGGTCTTGCGCAAAGACTCCTTGCGCCGCCACTTTCTGATCAGTTCGTGATTGCCCGAAAGCAGTGCCGGCGGTACTTCGATTCCCATGAAGAGCGGCGGACGGGTGTATTGGGGATACTCCAGCAGTCCATCGCCAAATGAATCGGCGCCGGCCGACTCGCAGCTGCCGAGCACGCCCGGAATCAGCCTGGTCGTGGCATCCACAATCGCCATAGCAGCGATCTCACCGCCCGACAGTACGAAGTCGCCAAGAGATATGTCGTCCTCGGCGTACAGGGTGCGAATTCTCTCGTCGATTCCTTCGTAGCGCCCGCAGACAATGATCAGTCCCGCTTTTTTGGCCAGTTCCGATGCTACCCGATGGGTCAGGGGCCTTCCCTGGGGTGAGGTGAGCACGACCGTGGAATCGGGCCTGAGCTCTTTGACCGCCGTAATGCAGGCCGCCAGCGGCTCCGCTTTCATGACCATGCCGGCTCCGCCGCCATAGGGGGCGTCGTCGGCGGTCTGATGCCGGTCGGTGGCGTAGTCGCGAATATTGTGCAACGTGATGTCAATGAGCTGTTTGTCTTTGGCCCTTTTGATGATGCTCTCATCGAACGGGCCGCTGAACATCCCTGTAAAGAGGGTCAATATGTCGAATCTCATAGATCCAGCAAGCCGTCCAATGGCGTGATCACCATTCTGTTTCCGCTGATGTCAACCAGTGAAATCACATCGGCAATGGCCGGAATCAGATACTCCCGCTCATCGCCGCGTACTACGTAGATATCGCTGCTGCCGGTTTCAAAGATATCCACCAGCTTTCCAAGCTCCTGGCCCTGGTCGGTAAAAACAATCAGTCCGATCAGGTCGCGCCAGTAATACTCATCTTCGGCCGGTTCGGGAAGTTGGCTGCGTTTCAGGCAGAGTTCGCTGCCCACCAGCGGTAATACCTGGTTGATATCGTTGAAATCGTCAAGCGAAAGCAGGAATCCGCCGGAATGGGCGGAAACACCCTTGATAACGTATTCCTGCAGCAGGCCGTTCTTTCCTTTCAGAAATGCGGTGCCCGAGTTCTGCAGGCTTTCAATATTCCCGGAATACGAGAATACTTTCAATTGTCCCTTGATTCCGTGGGTGCCGATGATCTTGCCCACGGTAATCATTTCATCCTGATCACTCATTTATTCGACAATCTTGAGAATCGCCTTCCTGTTGTCCTTGGTAGACACTGCATTAAGGATGGTTCGTATCGCCTTGGCGGTTCGTCCTTCCTTGCCGATAATACGCCCCATGTCTTCCTTGGCGACGGTCAGTTTGATGACCAGAGTTTCCTCTTCCGTCTCCTCGGTGGCATTGACTTGAGTCGGATCATCTACCAGTGCCTTTGCGATGGTTTCAACAAGTGTCTTCATGGCGGTATCCTCTGCTCATATTGAATGACCGGCGGACCGGGTATCTGGATACTCTAAGCGGCCGCTGCTGTCACCTTGTCGAGCAGGCCCGCATTCTTCAGAATCTGGCGAACTGTATCGGTCGGCTGTGCGCCCTTGTCAAGCCAGGCCAGCGCCTTTTCGTTGTTCAGTTTGACTACAGCCGGATTCTTGGTCGGGTCGTAGGTGCCGACGTTCTCAATAAAACGGCCATCTCTGCGGCAGCGCTCGTCAGCTACTACTATCTGATAAAAAGGTCTTTTTTTAGCACCTGCGCGAGCAAGCCTGATTTTTGTTGCCATTGTGTTTCCTCCTGATTTTTCCTTCTGCGATGTTTTAGTATAAACCGTAGTGCGGTTCTTGTCGTTATCCGAACGGCATCATTCCCTTGCCCAATCCTCCCAGGCCTTTCATGAGTCCCTTTGGTCCGAGCTTTTGCAGTTGTTTGATCATCTTCTGCGCTTCGGTGAATCTTTTCAGCAGCTGGTTGACTTCCTGGACCGTGGTCCCGCTTCCCTTGGCTATGCGAAGTCGGCGGCTGCCGTTTATGATGCCGTGATTGGCGCGCTCTCCGGGAGTCATCGACCGGATGATCGCTTCAATACGTTTGATTTCGTTCTCGCTGGGCTGGGCGCCCTTCATCTGCTTCATCATCTTGCCCATGCCCGGGATCATGCCCATGATCGATTCCATCGATCCCATTTTCTTGATCTGCTGCATCTGAACCAGAAAATCTTCCAGGTCGAACTGGTTCTTCTTCATCTTCTTCTGAAGAAGTGCGGTTTCCTTTTCATCAAAGACTGACTGGGCCTTTTCCACCAGGGTTAGTACGTCACCCATGCCGAGTATGCGCGAAACCAGGCGATCGGCATGGAACACCTCAAGGGCGTCCAGCTTCTCTCCCAATCCGACGAACTTTACCGGTTTGCCGGTAACCGCCTTGATTGAAAGTGCGGCTCCGCCCTTTGCGTCGCCATCCAGCTTGGAGAGCACGACGCCGCTGATTTCCAGCCGGTCATTGAAGCCGCCGGCAACATTGACCGCTTCCTGGCCGGTCATGGCATCGGCCACGAACAGGATCTCACGTGGCTGTACGGCGGCTTTAATCTCGGCCAGCTCGTTCATCAGGTAATCGTCGATCTGATGACGTCCGGCGGTATCGAGTATGACCGTATCGTAACCGTTCAGCTCGGCGAATCGCATGGCTGCGCTGCAGATATCGACCGGCTTCTGGTCTGCGCTGGAGTCGAATACTTCAAGGCCGAGCTGGCGGCCGACTGTTTTGAGCTGTTCGATGGCAGCCGGGCGGTATACGTCAGCCGGAACCAGCAACGGCCGGCGCTTCTGCTTTTTGAGCAGATTGCCCAGTTTGCCGCAGGTGGTTGTCTTGCCGGCCCCCTGGAGTCCGACCATCATGATAGCAACCGGCGGCTTGGCCGCCAGATCGAGGGAGTTGTCCTCGCCGCCACCCATGATCGCAACCAGCTCGTCGTGTACGATCCTGACAACCTGCTGCCCGGGTGAAAGGCTGTTGATTACCTCGGTGCCGACCGCCTTGAGGCGGACATTCTCTACGAAGTCCTTGACAACCTTGAAGTTTACATCAGCCTCAAGCAGCGCCAGGCGAACTTCGCGCAACGCGTCCTTGATGTTGTCCTCGGTCATTACTCCAAGACCGCGAAGTTTTTTAAAGGCTGACTCCAGCTTGTCGGATAGGCTGTCAAACATCGTGGATAATACTGTCCCTGCTAAAGAGATATCCCAAAAGGGGATCACTATAAAGGCTTGTAACTGCGACTGTCAAGAACTATTTGTTTTTAAAGCCGTATTACCCTTGGTGTCGAAAGAATCGCTTCAACGGTTGTCAGCATGTTGGTCGTAGCTCCGGAACGAAGTTTATCCTTGAGTCCGAGGAAATCCAGGCAGAGTCCGCACGACAGGATTTCGACGCCCATCCCGGCCAGTTTGTCCAGCGCTTCGAGAACATCGGAGCCCTCAGTAGTCAGCCGTACCCCGCTGTTTAAAAACATCATCCTGGATGGCAGGACAGCGCTCTCCAGCAGTGTGAAAATGAAATTTTTCATCAGGAGGCGGCCCAGTTCCTCGGGACCGTCTCCAAGCCGGTCCGATGCAAACAGCAACACCGTGTCGCCCGGTTCCGTGACGGCCTTGCCGGCCGGATCGATGTTGCCGGCATTGATTGTCAGTAGCCAGCCGCTGTCCTGCCGCTCCTCCAGAACCTCAAAGCCCCTGTTACGGGCAAATCGGGCCACGTTCTCGCGCGGGGCGCCATCATCCAGGCGCACCCGGATCCCCCCCTGTTGTTCAAGCGCCTTCTTTACTGTTAATACCGGTGCTGGGCAGGCCATGTCGCGACAGTCTATAGTATTCATTTTGTTACCTCACAAATTTGATGGCGCCCCTTCGTTCCCTTGCCAGACGGTTTCATATTTTCCGCCGGCGATCCTGCGGCAGACAAAGGCCGGCAACAGCTTTTCCTCGGTAAGAGCCTGCATCACGCCGTCGCCCGCATCTTCGTCATAGCGGAGTGCCAGAC
This sequence comes from Geobacteraceae bacterium GWC2_55_20, assembly GCA_001802125.1. Classification (GTDB taxonomy): domain Bacteria; phylum Desulfobacterota; class Desulfuromonadia; order Geobacterales; family Pseudopelobacteraceae; genus JACRCG01. Next base: position 9,658 of record MGZK01000088.1, on the reverse strand, counting down.
CGCAATCCGCTGAAAGCGCCCGCGGAGCCGGGATCAGCAGAACCGGCAGCGACCTGGCCTTTAGTACGCTTTCAGCCTTCATCACCCGATGTGCGGAGTTGAACACCGCCAGCAACTGTCCATCCTGAACCATTGTACGTTTCTCCATATATTGTCCTGACCCCAAGTAAAAATGGAATGCTGGTTGACAAAACTAATGCGGCTTTCTACTATGCCCAAAAGGAGTTGTTCATGCAAGGCACAATCCTCGTTGTCGGGCTCATCATCCTGTCATTTATCATCAGCATACCGTGCGGTTATCTCCGTCAAAACTACGTAAAATATTCATTCATGTGGTTTTTACTGATCCACCTGCCGATACCATTTATCGTGCTGTTGCGATTAAAGGCGGGTATCAGCTGGCATTTCATTCCCTTGACACTGGGCGGTTCGATTGCGGGACAGATCGTCGGCGGGATCATAAGCCGCCGGAGACAGCAAGATGGCAAAACGAGCTAGAATGCCTTTTCCCCGGCCATTGCCGGGTCTGTTCCAGGAGTGCCTGCAGGGACTTGGACTGGCGGAACGACTGCGCGAGGCGGAAATCTGGCGGGTCTGGTCCGATGTGGTCGGAGCCACGGTCGCCGCCCGCGCCCAACCACTGCGGATCATCAACGGAACCCTGACGGTGGCGGTCTCCAGCGCTCCCTGGATCCAGGAGTTGCGTTTCATGACCGGCATGATGAAGGAAAAGCTCAACAACCGTCTGGGGGGCGAGGTCGTGCGTGAAATAGTGCTCAAGGCCGGAAGGCTTCAGAAGGCGGTTGTGGATGAAGAGTCTGAAACGCCTCCCCCAATGCCTCTCACCGCAGCCCAGCTGGCCCTGATAGAGGAACATTCATCGGCTATTGTTGATCCGGAAGCCCGCCAGGTCTTTGCCGAACTGATGAAAGCCAGCTTGGAGCACTCGACCCGGAGCTGAGCCAACTCAAAAATGACGACCGCCCCCGGCTGTTAATGATGGCCGGGGGCGGTTGGATTGCAGGCGATGTCGAGTTCCGTCAGGCCCTGGTGAGCTGGCGGTATTTGATGCGGTGCGGGATGTCCGCCGCCGCTCCCAGGCGCTTACGGCGATCCTCTTCGTACTCCGAATAGTTCCCTTCAAACCAGACCACCTTAGAATCTCCCTCGAATGCAAGGATATGTGTGGCAATGCGGTCCAGGAACCAGCGGTCGTGGGAAATTACCACGGCGCAGCCGCCGAAGTTCTCCAAAGCCTCCTCCAGTGCCCGCATGGTGTTGACATCCAGGTCGTTGGTTGGTTCGTCCAGCAGGATCACGTTGGCGCCGCTTTTCAGCATGCGGGCCAGATGCACCCGGTTACGCTCGCCGCCGGACAGCGCCCCCACCTTCTTCTGCTGGTCGCTGCCGGAAAAGTTGAAGCGCGAAACATAGGCGCGTGAATTGACCGCCACCTTACCCAGCTGGATCATCTCCTGTCCCTCCGAGATCTCTTCCCAGATCGACTTGTCCGGATTGAGCGCATCACGGCTCTGGTCGACATAGGTCAGTTGCACCGTATCGCCGATGCGGAAAGAGCCGGCATCGGCCTGCTCCTGACCGGTTATCATCCTGAACAGGGTCGTCTTGCCGGCGCCGTTGGGACCAATGATGCCGACGATGCCGCCACGAGGCAGACGGAAGTTCATCCCCTCGAACAGGAGCCGTTCGCCGTAGCCCTTGGCCACGTCGCTGGCCTCGATGACAATATCGCCCAGCCGTGGTCCCGCCGGGATATAGATCTCCAGCTCTTTTGCCCTTTTCTCGCCTGTATCGGATGCCAGTTCCTCGTAGGCGCTGATACGGGCCTGGGACTTGGTGTGCCGCCCCTTGGGTGACATTTTGATCCATTCCAGCTCGCGCTGCAGTGTCTTCTGGCGTTCACTTTCCTGCTTTTCCTCGGTCGCCAGTCGGTTCTGCTTCTGCTCCAGCCAGGACGTATAATTCCCCTTCCAGGGGATGCCCTCGCCGCGGTCCAGTTCCAGGATCCAGCCGGCCACGTTGTCCAGGAAATAACGGTCATGGGTCACCGCGATGACCGTGCCGGGATAACTGTGCAGGTGATGCTCCAGCCAGGCAATCGTTTCTGCGTCCAGATGGTTGGTCGGTTCGTCCAGCAGCAGGATGTCAGGTCTCTTCAGCAGCAACCGGCAGAGCGCCACGCGCCGCTTTTCACCGCCGGACAGCACCTTGATCCCGGTGTCACCATCCGGGCAGCGCAGTGCGTCCATGGCCATTTCCAGGCGGCTGTCCAGGTCCCAGGCGTCCAGATGGTCAAGCTTCTCCTGCAATTCTGCCTGTCGGTCGCACAGCTTTTCGAAATCCGCGTCCGGCTCAGAGAACTTGTCGGTGATGCCGTTGAACTCGGCCAGAAGATCAACCGTTTCCTGGACCCCCTCCTCGACGATCTGGCGTACTGTTTTGGTTTCATCCAGGCGCGGCTCCTGCTCCAGGTAGCCGACCGTATAGCCCTGTGACAGTACCGCCTGGCCGTTGAACTCCTTGTCCACACCGGCCATGATGCGCAGCAGTGACGATTTGCCGGAACCGTTCAGGCCCAGTACGCCGATCTTGGCGCCATAAAAATAGGACAGGGATATGTCCTTGATGACCGGTTTCTTGTCGTAATATTTACTTACCCGCATCATCGAGTAGATAATTTTGTTCGGTTCCACTGCCATTTTCCATCCTCCCGTTGATTCATAAAAACATACCGGTTCTTTTACACGCCGCCATGCAACGCTGTCAACCGCTTTGGGGCCGGTTCCCGAATAGATAATGACTTGACAAACAGGACTAAAAAGGTATTGTTGGTGTAACATTATTTCATGGAGGAGGCCCACAATGAATATTAACGTCCAAGAAGCTGTCAAGCGCTCCATTCAAACCGAAAAAAATGCGATGAATTTTTACCAGATGGGTTCAGAAAAGATGAAGGATCCCGATGCACGACGTGTATTTGATGTCCTGGCCAAAGAGGAACGCGAGCATGCCGGACATTTTTACAAAATTTATACCGGAACCGACATCCCTTCGCTCGATGCGTTTCTGGATCTGCCCCCCGATAATGAATCGAGCTGGGTTTCCACCATATCCCGTCTGATTTCGGAAGACTTCAATGAACAGAAGGCGATGGAAGCCGCGATGGAACGTGAGCTGAAGCTTGAGGCGGCCCTGCTGGAGATGGCTGCGGCGGTTGAAGATGCCCGGATCAGGGCGGTCTACGAATTGAATGCCAGGGAGACCCGCAATCACTACGCGATGATCGAGTCCGAATACGCCCGCCTGATGGGCATGGTGCATGAAACCGATATCGATACCTATGTCCGGGAGTAGTAAAATAATATTCTAATGTTCAAATAATTCCATGCTGTTAAAAAGCCCCTGTTGCTCAGGGGCTTTTTTTGCGGGCAAAACTGGTTTGTGCCGGGTAAATATTTTAAAAAATAATTGCTTAGTAAGGACTAACATAGTTTGTTTGATAAAAATTAATTATTTTCAATAATATCATATTGTTAAAAAAACCCCTACGGATTAGAGTGGTTTTTAAGCGGTAAAATTTTACTGAATTGGAGGTAACAGTATGAAAAATAATTACTTTTAGATATTGCTCTTTTTTTCTTTGATGATATTAAACAGTTGTTGGATAAATTCAAGGGGGTCTGCCCATGATTGATCTGCAAAGAACCTTGGTCGTTATTATGATTCATGCCGCGATTTGTATGTCTGCCTTCGTATTGCCAGCCGTGGCATCTTCAAGCCGACCCGAGATCGTATTCATCGATTCCGCGGTGCGGGACATGCAGATGCTGGCGGATGGCGTCAGACCGGGGGTGGATGTTGTTCGGCTCGATGCCGGTCGTGACGGCATGAATCAGATCAGTGAAATACTGGCGGACAAGCGAGATTTGCAGGCCATTCATCTGATTTCCCACGGTGCGCCGGGCAAGGTTTTTCTGGGCAGCGGGATGCTGTCGGCGGAGAGCCTGGAGAAATATGACCGGCAAATGAAGGTGATCGCCAATTCACTCGGCAAGGATGGAGAGATCCTGTTTTACGGTTGTGATATTGCGAAAGGCGCCACCGGGAGCAGTTTCGTACAAAAAATCGCATCATTCACGAGAGGTAATATCTCCGCATCCATTGATGCCACCGGTTCGGCTCTTTTGGGCGGCAACTGGATTCTGGAGGAGTCTAACGGAAAATCAGCGGCAAAAACGATCTTGAGTAACAATGCCCGCGACACGTACAGGGGCGTCCTGGCGGCCGGCACCATCAGTTTTACAAGCGGTACGGGGTTTACAGGTGTGCCGCCGAATACGGCTGCCGATGGGCAGGGCGGTTCCACGGACATTGCGGATATAACCATCGAGGTGTACGCAATTGACAGCAGCATCGTAAAAATAACGACTGACGGGGCTCTAGAGTTCCATAGCACCGACTGGTCCGTCCCGCCAATAGTAACCTGGAGTGGTGGCAGTGGCGCTACATATGGAATGGCGATAAAATCGTCCGGCGGGGTTGATTTCAAGCTGACATCGCTCAATTTCAACGATTGGGGAGAATGGGAAGAGGACGAATGGACGATAGAAGCGTTGGAAAACGGCGATTCTAAAGGCACGCGTACCTTTAATGGAAGTGCCATAGGCGCCAATGTCCCATTGGCGCAAGGCGGCGTTCTGGATCAAAACTTCAACAATATCGATGAAGTTCGGATTTACAAAACCGACGGCAGCGGGTCGTGGTTCGGCATCAACGATATCGTGATCGACAACCCCCTGCTTCCCAACACAGCCCCTGTCATCGGCAATCTCAACGGTGACAGCGTCAGCTACGTCGAGGGCGCTTCCGCGGTTCATCTGGATAGCGGCACGGCAGCAGCGGTTAGTGATGGCGATTCGGCCGATTTCAATGGAGGCAATATCACCGTTGCGATAACAGCCAACGGTGTGGCTGGTGAAGATGTGCTGGGTATAGATACCAGCGCTACTGTGTCCCTGGGCGCGGGGGTTGCCGTGGGTAGCCATGTCTCGGTCGGCGGTGTGGATATCGGCGTCATCAGCGCTAACGGCAGCGGCGGCGGTAATCTTGTTGTCGATTTCAACAGCAATGCCACTTCCGCCCTGGTCACCACGCTGGTGAATACGCTTACTTATCGCAACAGCAACAGTACCGAACCGAACACATTGTCACGCACCATCAGTGTGACAGTCAATGATGGCGATGGCGGCGCCAGTAGCGCCGCAAACGTGAGTATTGCGGTTATCGGAGTCAACGACGCGCCTACACTCGCCGCCACCGGCGGCACGCCGACCTATACCGAGAACGGTTCGGCGGTGGACCTGTTCAGCGCCGTCTCAATCAGCACCATTGAATCCGGCCAGACTGTCACCGGGCTGACGCTGACGGTCAGCAACCTGGCTGATGGCAGCAATGAAATCCTGGGAATCGACGGCAGCGACATCGCGCTTACCGACGGTGCCAGCGGCGCTACCGGCGGCAATCTGGTGGCATATTCAGTAAGCATCAGCGGCAGCACCGCCACCGTCACGCTCTCCAAGGCCGGCGGGCTGAGCACGGCCAATGCCCAAAGCGTAGTCGATGGCATCAGTTACCGCAACAGCAGCGAGGCGCCTGATACCACCAGCCGTGTAGTGACCCTGACCGGCATCACCGACAACGGCGGCGTCGTCAACGGCGGGGTGGATACCGCTTCACTGTCAGTTGTGGCGACCGTGTCCATCAGCGCGGTTAACGATGCACCCACGCTCTCCGGTGGCCCCTACGGCCTGACCGGATCCGACGAGAACACAACCTCCGCTGGCACGCTGGTTTCCAGCATCCTTGGCGGCCTGACCTATGCCGATGTGGACGCCAGTCCCAGCAGTGGCATCTCGATAACGGCCAGCACCGGTAACGGCGCCTGGCAATACTCCACCGACGGTGTCAGCTGGAATGGCGTGGGCAGTGTTGGAGGCAATTCCGCCCTGCTGCTCTCCAGCAGCAGCCTGGTGCGCTATGTCCCAGATGGTGTCGATGGCGAAGCCGTTGCTATTACCTTCCGCGCCTGGGATCAGACAAGCGGAACTGCCTCAACGAACTCTAGCCGCAACACAGCCGATACCACCAGCAATGGCGGCGCCAGCGCTTTTTCGAGTGGCACGGCCCAGGCCGGCATGACGATTACATCGGTC
>MGZK01000088.1:3121-3382 GCA_001802125.1 Geobacteraceae bacterium GWC2_55_20 | reverse complement strand
TTGAATCCGGCCAGACTGTCACCGGGCTGACGCTGACGGTCAGCAACCTGGCTGATGGCAGCAATGAAATCCTGGGAATTGACGGCAGCGACATCGCGCTTACCACCGGCACCAGCGGCGCCACCACCGGCGGCAACGCGGTTGACTACAGCATAAGCGTCAGCGGAAGCACCGCCACCGTCACGCTCTCCAAGGCCGGCGGGCTGAGCACGGCCAATGCCCAAAGCGTGGTCGATGGCATCAGTTATCGCAACAGCAGTG
>MGZK01000088.1:0-3111 GCA_001802125.1 Geobacteraceae bacterium GWC2_55_20 | reverse complement strand
TACCACCAGTCGTGTAGTGACCCTGACCGGCATCACCGACAACGGAGGCGTCGTCAACGGCGGGGTGGATACCGCTTCACTGTCAGTTGCGGCGACCGTGGCTTTAGCGGCCGTGAACGATGCTCCTACCGTCACTGCGCCGGCTTCTATCGGCGTGACCGAAGACGTGGCCGGTGTTCTGACCGGCATCAGCTTTGCCGATGTGGATTCGGGAAGCGGCTCGGTGACGGTCACGCTGTCGGTGGGCAGCGGCGTGCTGGTGGCAACCGGTGGCGGGGTGTCGGTCACCGGCTCTGGTTCCGGCTTCATGACCCTTGCCGGCAGTATTGTTGATATCAACTCGTTTATCGCCGCCGGTTATGTGAACTTTACCACCTCCGGCAACGCCGACGGCAACGTCACGCTGACCCTGGACATTGGAGACGGCGGCAATACCGGCAGTGGTGGCGCCAAAACAGCCGGAACGACGGTGACCCTGGCGGTGGCGGCAGTCAACGACCCGCCTGAGGTCAGTGCGCCGGCCAGTATTACTGTCAGCGAAGATGTGGCGGCCGCGATCACCGGCATCGGTTTCAGTGACGTGGACGCCGGTTCCGGCAGCGTAACCGCCACGCTGGCCGTGGATTCGGGCACGCTGACGGCTGTAAGCGGCGGCGGTGTCACCGCCGGCGGCAGCGGATCGGCCTCCCTGACCCTGAGCGGTTTGATCACCGACATTAACGCCTTCATCGCGGCCGGCAATGCGCATTTTACCACCGTTGCCAACGCCATTGCGGACGTCATCCTGACTACCTCCATCGATGATGGCGGCAACAGCGGCAGCGGCGGCGCCAAGACCGGCAGCGGTTCCACGACGCTCCTCGTCACGGCGGTTAATGACGTGCCACAGATCACCAATGCCCGTAGCGCCAGCAGCTTTACCCAGGTGGGGAGCGTCGGCTTCTCGGCCGGGCAGGCTTCCTACACCAGTCTAGCAATCAACACCGGGGGAGCGCCCTATCTGGCTTATATGGATGGCGGCAACGCCAACAAGGCCACGGTGATGAGCTATAACGGCAGCAGCTGGTTGCCGGTGGGTGTGGCCGGATTCTCGTCCGGGCAGGCCGATTACACCAGCCTGGCCATTGACGGCAGCGGAACACCTTACGTGGCCTACAGGGATGGAGCTAACAGCAACAAGGCCACGCTGATGAAGTTTGATGGCAGCAACTGGTTACCGTTAGGCAACGTCGGTTTTTCGGCCGGCTCGGTCTTTTACACCAGCCTGGCACTCGGCGGCGGTAACGCCCCGTACCTGGCGTTCATGGATGGCGCTAACGGCTACAGAGCCACGGTGATGAAGCATGATGGCGCCAGTTGGGCAACGTTGGGCAGCGCCGGTTTTTCGTCCGGGCAGGCCGATTACACCAGCCTGGCAATTGACGGCAGTGGCGCCCCCTACGTGGCATTCATGGATGGCGCCAACAGCAACAAGGCCACGGTGATGAAGTTTGACGGAACCAACTGGGTTGCTGTGGGGAGTGCCGGTTTCTCGCCCGGACCAGCCGAGTACACCAGCCTGGTGATCGATGACAACGGCACCCCTTACGTGGCGTTCATGGATGGCGTCAGCAGCAACAAGGCCACGGTGATGAAATTTGACGGAGCCAGCTGGGTAACGGTCGGCAACGCCGGTTTCTCGTCCGGTCAGGCCCTTTATACCAGCCTGGCTGTCAATGGCAGCGGCGAACCGTACGTGGCCTATCGAGATGCCGGCGCCGCCAGCAAGGCCACGGTGATGAAGTATGACGGGATCAGCTGGGCGACTGTGGGCAACGCCGGTTTTTCCGCCGGACAGGCTGTCTACACCAGTCTGGCGATCAACGGCAGCGGCGCTCCACTGGTGGCGTATCAGGATGTCGTCAGCGCCAACAAAGCCTCGGTAAAGGCGCTTACAGCCGGTCCCATCGTCTGGAACGCCGCCGAAAACCAGACCGCGGCCGGCGTGATAACTTCCAGCGATGTGGAATCAGACAGCCTGACCTACAGCATCACCGGTGGCCTGGACGAGACTAAATTCTCGATTGATGCCGGCAGCGGGGCGATTACTTTCAAAAGCGCCCCCAACTATGAACTCCCCAGCGACAGCGATTTCAACAACGTCTACAAGCTGACTGTTCAGGTCAGCGACGGCAGCGGCAGCGACAGCGCCAATGTGGAGATCACCGTCACCAATGTGAACGAATCGCCTACGCTGGCTCTGAACGGCGGCCTGACACTCAACCAGGATGCGGCGCAGACCACTATTGGCAATGCGAAACTGCTGATGACCGATGTAGATGTCCCGGTGGCAAGCACGCTTGTCTACTCCCTGACGGCTGTTCCGGCCAAGGGAACTCTCAAGAATAACGGCGTGGCGCTCGGGATTGGCGACAGCTTCAGTCAGGCCGATGTGAGCGGGGGATTACTCTCCTTCACTCCAGACGGCATTCAGAACGGAGCTGACTCCTTCAGTTTCACCTATGGCGACGGCATCGTCGTTCCGTTGGGGCCGGTAAGTTTTGCCATCACAATCACCGACAATGTTCCCCCCACGGTCACCAGTGTCACCGTCCCGTCCAACGCCACCTACGCCACCGGCCAGCAGCTGGACTTCACGGTCAACTTCTCCGAGAACGTCACCATCACCGGCACGGACTCCACCCTGGGACTGACCATCGGCGCCAGCAACGTAACCGCCGCCCAACTCTCCACCACAGCCAACAGCGTAACCTACCGCTACACCGTACAAAACGGCGACATCGACAACGACGGCATAGTCGTCGGCACGATTACCCTCAACACAACCACCATCCGTGACGCTGCCAGCAACAACGCCACCCTCACACTCAACTCGGTCGGCAACACGTCAGCCGTCCTGGTAGACACCCTGGTACCCGTAGCCACCGCCGCCGGCTCAATCACCACCACCGGCTTCAGCGCCAACTGGGGCAGCGTCACCGGCGCCAGCGGCTACTACCTGGACGTGGCCACCGACAGCGGCTTTGGCAGCTTCGTTGCCGGCTACAACAACCTGGACACCGGCAACGTCACCACATATGCAGTCAGCGGCCTCACCTCCAGCAGTACTTA
>MGZK01000087.1 GCA_001802125.1 Geobacteraceae bacterium GWC2_55_20 | reverse complement strand
AGCGCTTTGAGCTGTACCTGGCCGGACTGGAACTCGCAAACGGATTCAGTGAATTAAACGATGCGGCTGAACAACGCAAACGTTTCGAGGAAGCCAACCGGTCGCGGGTCAAGGATGGACGGTGCGCGCTACCTCTTCCGGAACGGTTTCTTGACGAGCTGGATGAAATGCCGCCATCCGCTGGCATTGCGATGGGAATCGACCGGCTGGTGATGCTGGCAGCGGGTGCGGAAAGCATTGATGAAGTAGTCGCTTTTACGCCCGAACAGCTGTGAGATCCCGGTATGCCACCTTTTCGCCGGTATAGGTATTCAGAAGCAGGATATCCCCTTTTCTCTCCACAAGATCAGGCAGAATAGCCACTTTACCCTTTCCTCCTGGCAGGTCTATCACGTAATGAGGGACAGCCATCCCGGAAATGTGCCCGCGAAGCGACCGGATTATCTCAAGACCTGTATTTATCGATGTTCTGAAGTGTGCGGTACCGCGCACGAGATCCATCTGGTGCAGGTAATAGGGCTTGACACGAATTTCAAGCAATCCGGTCATCAGCTCACGCATTACTTCAGCACTGTCATTGACCCCTCTCAGGAGGACCGTCTGATTCCCCAGCGGAATCCCGGCATTAGCCAGCATTGAACATGCTTTGCTCGAATCATCAGTGATTTCCGCGGGATGGTTGAAATGTGTATTGATGTAAAGCGGATGAAATTGCCCCAGAATATTGCAAAGCTCCGGAGTAATACGTTTCGGAAGCGTAACCGGGACACGACTGCCGATGCGAATGAATGAAACATGCCTGATGCTTCGCAATCGGCTCAGAATACGATAAAGCGTTTCGTCGCTGAGCATCAGCGGGTCTCCGCCGGACAGGATAACATCGCGGATGGATGGGTTGGCGGCGATATATTTGAGTGCATCCTGAAATCCAGCTTCATCCATCTGGAAATCGCTGCTTCCGACAAGACGCTTGCGCATACAGAAACGGCAATAGACCGGGCAGCGGCTGGAAACCAGCAGGACCACCCGATCGGGGTAACGGTGAATAAGTCCTGGAACCGGACTTAATGAGGTTTCGTTCAACGGATCCGGACTCTGATCAAAATCTTCAAGTTCTTGTGGATCAGGCATGCACTGCTTCCAGATGGCATCACCCTTGTTTTGGATCAAACCGACATAATAATCTGAAACATGAACTGGATATCTGGAAGAAACACGCAGACACCCACTTGTATATTCTTTTATTTTATAGTTAGTTACAGCATCGTACTTAATGTAATACATCGCTTTTAGCCCATCCATTTGTTTGATACATGTTTTATTTGCCGACAACAACTCTTTTAAATGGCTTGAAAATAATTAGTTTTTATGGAATATACAATAGTTTATTACATAACTTCACTTCCGCAGAACTATCCACCTGAACCGCTCTTTTTCTTGGTCACCTCATATGTATACAAAATACTTCGGATTCAATGAAAAACCGTTTACCCTGACGCCAAATCCTCGTTTTATATATCTTAGCAAGAACCATAAAGAATCCTTTGCGCACCTGCTATACGGCATCAATAATCATTATGGGTTCATAGAGCTGATAGGAGAAGTGGGCACAGGCAAGACAACGGTGCTCAGGACCCTTCTAAGCCAGCTTGGCGACGAACATTACCGCTCTGCCTTGATATTTAACCCCTGTCTTGACGGAGTAGAACTCCTTCGAAGCATTAATCAGGAGTTTGGTCTTAACTCTAATGGCAAATATACCAATGAACTGCTTGCGGAGCTTAACAGGTTTCTTCTGTCTGAAAATTCCAGGGGTACAACGGTTGTGCTTGTCATTGACGAAGCGCAAAATCTGCGTCCCGATGTGCTTGAACAGCTCCGCCTGATTTCCAATCTGGAAACAGAAAATGACAAGCTTATCCAGATCGTACTGGCAGGTCAACCTGAATTGGAAGAGCTGCTTGCCCGCCCGGAGTTGCGTCAACTTAATCAGCGCATTGCAGTCCGCTACAGATTAAGGTCAATGAGCATGGATGAGACCCGTTCCTACATTCGACGGAGAATGGAAGTTGCCGGTGAAACCGGCGGCGTTTCTTTCAGCCTGTTTGCAATTCGCTGGATTTATCTGTACACCCGCGGAGTACCGCGCATGATCAATATTCTGTGTGACCGTGCCTTGCTGGTAGCATACGGAGATGAAAAACGACGTATAAGTTCCGGAATAGTTACTCGTGCCATCAGGGAAATCCTGAATGTGCCTCAACGGCGCTACCTGAAATTCGTGTTTTCGGCCATCGTGGCGATCGTGCTGCTCACAATTGTTTCAATGTTCTCTGTCCGTTGGTTTCCCTGGCAAACAGAAGCGAGGCCCGGAGAGCTATCCGCTCATACAAAGCCTGCGGCTGATTCATCGTTGCATACCAATGCCCTGAAATCTTCCAGCCCGCTCCAGCCTGCTTCACCACAAGAAACTAATGGTATTGCAGCCATGGAAAAGCAACTTTTGGCGCTGGAACAAAACAGCGCCAACCTGCAGGCTTTCAATGACATTTTGTCCCGGTGGAATGTCCCCGTGGTGAAAGTGCTTGGCAGTAGGCTGGTCATACCTGAAACCGCTGTTGTTCTGGCCAGGAATCGGCATCTCAGGGTTACAGAGATCAGGGCAACCTTGCGTGAGGCAATCAACATCGACATCCCTTTCCTACTTGAGACACGTGTCGCCGGCAACCATGGTAAATACTATCTGGCCGTCACTTCAATATCCGTTGAAACGGCAAACATCTCACCTGCCCTGTCCGACCGTAATACTGTTCCAATCAGAGAACTGGAATCATTGGCCAGCGGAACCTGTTATCTGGTCTGGAATAATCTGTACCAGATCCCGGATAATATTTCCGTTGGTGACATAAAGTATGAGATCAGGTCGCTTCAGAAGCTTCTAAAGCTTGCCGGGGTTTACAATGGTCCGATTGATGGTGTTTTTAGTCAAGCCGGGCTAGAGGCGGTACGAGCTTTTCAAAAAAAGAACCGCATTCCCGCAAACGACACCGTTGGCGCACAGACAGTCGCATATTTGTATGGTTACGATAAAACCGTTCGCTCAGCGAATCTGAAGAATAATTGATACTGGAATCGCTATGAGCTCAATTCTAAAAGCATTGAAGAAACTTGAAGATGAAAGGGGCGCAAGCAGACCGGACACCTTGAAGATAGACTCCGATATCCTGAGGAATGAAAGCTCACAACGTCATTCGACTACAGGCGTAGTTCTAGCCGCATTACTTTTATTTGCCGGCGGTTCCGTAGCAACCTACATGTTTATGAAACAGGACACTTTTCCGGTTATGCTAAATAATATTGTGTCCGAAAAGATTCAATCTCCATCTCAGTCCCAGATTACTGCTTCAACTGATCTCAAAACCGAGAAACTGCCGGAAAACGTCGATATTGTTCCAGCCGGAAATCCGGATACCGTCAAGGCAACAATTTCCAAACCGCATAAAAAGGCTGAAGCCTCCGTATCGAAGCAAAGCAGAACTATTCAGCTGAATTCGGATATTAAGTATGAAGATCAGATGAAGATCCGGAACGAAACGACCGTTCAGCCACAAACAGCATCAAAAGCAGTTCCGGTATTGAGGGTAAACGGCATAGCTTTTCAGGACGGTGTTTCCGATAGCGTGGCAATTGTCAACGGAGTTCCGGTTTCAAGTGGGTCTGTAATCGAAGGCGTCAGGGTAGAGGTTATTCAGAAAAACCGGGTTAAATTCAATTACAACGGTGAAACATTCGAGATACCATTGGGAAAATCGAACAAGTAAAGGTCTACTCAGCGAGTGAGGACCCGTATGAATCTGGCCAGATAGTCAACACCGGACCAGATTGTCAGAATTGTTGCAATCCAGAGATAAAACATTCCGATGTTGTGCATATTAACCGTCAGCAGAGGGTGAGCAATCCCGAAAAACCAGTTGTAGTCATAGTGAAGCACCAAACCCAGAATGGCTACGATTTGAAATATGGTTTTGAACTTGCCCAGATCGCTGGCCTGTATCACAATTCCTTCGCTCGAAGCAATCCCGCGCAACCCGGTGATAATCATCTCACGGCCTAGAATCACAAGCACCATCCACGCCGGAACCCGCCCGAACGGCAAGATCATCACCATTGCAGCCATGACTATCAGCTTGTCGGCAATCGGATCAAGAAACTTGCCGAACACGGTCACAATCCCCATACGCCGCGCCAGATAACCATCCAGCCAATCTGTAATCGAAGCTATCGCAAAGACTGCCGCAGCCCAGAAACCGGAGGTTTTTGAAGGTGACATGAGCAAGGCAGCCAACAGGGGAATTGCTGCAATCCGCATCATTGTAAGGATGTTGGGGAGGTTAAGAATCTGGCTGGAGCGTTCGACTGTCATTAAATTCCACTTGACTGATAAGTCTGCATATAGGAAAGAACCCGGTTTACGTAGGTTCGGGTTTCATTGAAGGGGGGGATTCCGCCATATTTTGCCACATTGCTGAGACCGGCATTATATGCGGCCAGCGCCAGCGACACATCCCCACGGAAGGTATCCAGCAAAAAACGAAGATATTTGACGCCGCCTTCCACGTTATCCTTGGGATTGAAACGATCGGCAACTTTCAGTGACTTTGCCGTTGCAGGCATCAGTTGCATCAGGCCGCTGGCTCCCTTACTTGAAACTGCATTGGGATTATAGCCGGACTCGGCATGAATAACCGCCTTGACCAGGGATGAACTGACGCCATATTTTTCAGCGCAGTTCCTGATCAGATGTTCATATTCCGCGGGATTGACGGAACGGGCATACTTCAATTTAGTGCGTAGCTCTCGATCTTTTTTCAAGTCCCTCATGAATACCTTGAAGCGTTTGTCGGTGGGGGCATCGGTGAAATGAACAATTCCATCATCATCTTCATAACGATATATATCCGCGCTGGACGGAGCAGACCAGCCGATTGCTATCATGCAGGCCAGAAACAGGCTGCTGAATGTCTTAATGGATAATGTTATGGCTTGTGCTGTCATTGTGCATTAATAATCCCAAAACATGATGATTTGTCAAGAGATATTCTTGATGTAGCACCTTTTGCAACAGTTTCAAATTGACATTTAGAGGACCATGTTTTACAAATATCCTTTGCCTGAGGAGGTTAATAAAAGATGAGTGATAAACGCGCAACCTATAAAGACGCCGGTGTGGATATTGCTGCCGGCAACAGTTTTGTCAATATGATCAAGCCGTTGGTCAAGGCTACCTCCCGACCTGAAGTTTTGGCCGATATCGGCGGTTTTGGCGGGTTGTTCTCGCTGAATGCTTCAAAATACAAAAATCCCGTACTTGTTTCCGGAACAGACGGAGTTGGCACCAAGCTGAAAATAGCCTTCATGGCGGACCGGCACGACACGGTTGGAATAGACCTGGTGGCCATGTGTGTCAATGACATCATTGTTCAAGGCGCTGAACCGCTCTTTTTTCTCGATTACCTGGCAACCGGAAAGCTGCTGCCTGAAAAGGCTGCTGAAGTAGTCAAGGGAATTGCCGAAGGATGCAAACAGGCCGGATGTGCGCTGATTGGTGGTGAAACCGCCGAAATGCCCGGATTTTATGCCGATGGTGAATATGATGTTGCCGGGTTCACGGTTGGCGTTGTAGATCGTGATTCGATTATTGACGGATCCTGCATTTCGGTCGGCAATAGACTGATCGGTATAGCGTCCAGCGGACTTCACAGTAATGGTTATTCCCTGGCAAGAAAGCTGATCTTTGACCATATGGGGCTCGAAATTGATTCTGAATTGCCAGGGACCGGCAGCAGTGTTGCAGACGTGTTGCTGACCCCTACCCGTATTTATGTACGTTCAATTCTTAATCTTCTGAAGGATTTTTCAATCAAGGGTATTGCCCATATTACCGGTGGCGGCCTGCTTGAAAATGTTCCCAGGGTTCTGCCAAAGGGATGCGTTGCAAAGATTCATCTGAACAGTTGGGAACGTCCGGTGCTTTTTGATTTGCTGCGCGATGCCGGCAATGTTGAGCTGAACGAAATGTACCGTACCTTTAACATGGGAATCGGAATGGTGCTGGCAGTGGCCGATGATCAGGCGGAAGAGGTAATCGACCGTTTGAAGGGGTTGGGCGAAAAGGCTTGGATCATTGGCGAGATTGCGGCTTGTCAGGTTGGTGACGAGTGTGTAGAGCTTGTGGAGGCATGACCCAATGACCGCCAAGGTTAACTGCAGATTGGGTGTACTGGTTTCAGGGAGCGGCACCAACCTTCAGGCAATCATTGATCACATCGAATCCGGCGGCATTGCGGCAACCATTGCATGCGTGATCAGCAACAAACCGGATGCCTATGCTCTGACTCGTGCCGCAAATCATGGGATTCCTGTGGTTATCCATGAAAACAGGAATTTTTCCGACAGGAATGAATATGACAAGGCCACGGTTGAAATCCTGCGCAAGCATGATGTGGAACTTGTGGTGCTTGCAGGGTTCATGAGGATACTAACTGATACAATGGTCAACGCCTTCCCCAATGCCATCATGAACATCCACCCGGCTCTGCTCCCATCCTTTCCAGGTCTTCACGCACAGCAGCAAGCCCTGGATTACGGGGTGCGTTATTCGGGATGCACTGTGCATTTCGTAGATAATGGCACTGATACAGGTCCGATAATTTTACAGTCAGTAGTACCCGTGGAGCAGGATGATACCGAAGAGTCTCTTTCGGCAAAAATTCAGAAAGAGGAGCATCGTGTTTTTCCTGCTGCAATCAAGCTGTTCGCTGAAGGTAAAATTCAAGTTAATGGACGCCGGGTCCGAATCAGTCCCTGATTTGATTCTTCGCCACTTTTTAAAATATCAGGATAGTTTAACTGGAGGAAATCAACAATGGCAACCTGGAAATGTTCATGCGGATTTAGCAAGGAAGGACGTTGCAAACCACAGAAGTGTGAGAAATGCGGGGAAAAAGGGCAGTTTGTAAAAGTCGAATAAGGTTTTTTCGATGTAATTCAGCGCTCGCATCATTTACTTGATCTGCTGTTACGAGTCCGTCATGATGTTCCAAAACTCGGCCGCTGCCGGAGAAAGTTCGCGTGCATATCTTCGAGCAGCGTAAAAATATCTGGTGATCTCTAACCCCGGTATGTTGAGCTCAAACAACCGACCATTGGCAAGATCGTCCGAGATAGACATACTGGATACGAATGCATAGCCCGTCCCTTTTAGCAGGGCCCGCCGTATCGCTTCGCTGCTGCCCAACACTGCCACAATATTCAGATCCTCCTTACTTACCGTCAATGCCTTTGACAGTGCTTCGTATACCGCTTTCTGCGTTCCTGATCCGTCCTCACGCACCAAAAGCGGGACTTTGCACAGATCTTCCCGTTCCAGGTCATGATTTCTCAGTGCGATCAACTCGGTAGAAGCTGCAAATATGATCGTATCGCGGCCCATGGATTTTAATTCAATACGCTCATCTTCGAAATATCCGCCGACAAATCCTAGCTCGATTTCTTCTTTAATGAGCTGATCAAGCACAGAATGACTGTCTCCCTGAAGTACTTCAAGTCGAACTTTTGGGAACTGGCCGACAAACTGCCCTAAAACATCCGGGATCAACCAGGTGCCAGGAATGTTGCTTGCTCCGACCCGCAAAACAACATCCTCCATACCCACGAATTGCCTGATTACCGAACGCGTATCTTCACATTCTGACAGGATTTTTTGTACATGTTCAAAGAAGAGCTTTCCTGCCTCCGTAAGCAGAGCCCCTCCCCTGCCCCTGTCAAAAAGTCGTATCCCGAGTTCTTCTTCCAATCCATGAATATGCTGGCTGGCGGTTGACTGGGTAATACAGTTTTTCTCCGCCCCCCTGGAGAAACTGCGGGATTCTGCTATCGCTACAAATACTTCCATTTGCTTCAATGTCATGGGAGCTCCATATATTTACATAAACGATAGATTTGATCGTAATTATACGAATAATCAATTTGCCTTTCAATGCTAAAGAATGCTATCCGTTACAAAAAATATTGGAGGAATCATGATCAGACATTTTATTCTTGTGGCAATAATAATTTTTACAGCAGGTTCTGCTTTTGCCGCCCAATATATCAAAGTTGAAGAATTTAAAACCGCTCTTGAACAGAAGAAAGAAATGCACATAGTAGATATTCAGGAAGCAGACGATTTCGAGGAACACCATTTTGCAAATTCCCTCGAAACAAATGCCTATCCGGTAAAGAGCGTAACAGAGAAGAAGCGGATTGACAGAATTATTCCGGCAATCATCTCTTCCGCTTCGCCGGTTATTATAATCTGCCCACGTGGCAAGGGTGGCGCTATGAACACCTTTGAACATCTTAAGTCCCAGGGCATTGACGAAGGGCGGCTATATATTCTGGAAGGTGGTATGGCTGACTGGCCCTACCGGGATATTCTGAAACAGGGTCGTTGAACCTGTGTTTGACACCAAGTTGAACACGTCCGGTATATTAATTGTCTTATTCTTGGCAGTAAAACCATGAACAGGATTTCAGGTATACTCATTTTTCTATACTTGCTACTGAATTATGGAACTGCTGAGGCCGAGGTATTTGCCGTCAGCAATTTCACCCAAGATGGACTATCAGGTTGGGAAACCAAGAGTTTTAAAGGAAAGACCAACTACACACCGGTCAGGGATAGCGATACCGGACTGATTGCAATCAAGGCACACAGCAAAGCAACCGCTTCGGGGTTGTTGAAAAAAGTAAACCTTGATCCTGACCGGTACCGCTATCTGCACTGGTCCTGGAAGGTCTCGGGAACACTTCCGAAAGGCGACGAAAAGAAAAAAGACGGAGATGACTATGCCGCGCGGGTATATGTGGTTTTCCCCGGACGTTTTTTCTGGCAGACCCGGGCCATAAACTATATCTGGGCCAACCGATTACCCGCAGGTCAATTTATTCCCAACGCCTATACCGGAAACGCGATGATGGTGGCTGTCGAATCCGGATCTTCAAAAGCCGGTCAATGGATCAGCGAAACGCGAGATATTCTGGCTGATTACAAACGTTTATTCGGAGAATCACCAAATGAGATCGGTGCGGTGGTCATCATGACCGATACCGATGACACCGGCGGTGAAGCTACCGCATGGTACGGAGACATTTTTATTTCGACCGGCAAGTAATACCACCCGCCTTGACGCACCTGCCCATACGTAGTAATCTCCCCTGTATAATTTACGACATTCATTCACTTTAAATATCGAGGAAACAACCCATGACATCCCTAGACCTGACCTGGAATACCGCCCTGCTCTACCCTGCCCCTGATTCACCGGAATTGAAGTCGGATATGGAATCTTTTGAAAAATTGGCAGCTGACTTTCGTTCCCGCTATTTCGAAAAAGTTGCAATGCTGGACGATGTCGGACTCCTGGCTGCAATACAAGAGTACGAAGCCTTGCAGACACGTATGTCAAAACCGTTCTGTTATGCCCATCTGTTGTTTGCTTCCGACTCCGGAAATGAGACTTATCGTGCCCTGTCACAGCGCTGTTCAGAACTTGGGAGCAGGCTTTCGCAGGAACTGTTATTTTTTGATCTGGAGTTGATGGATCTGGAAGACAGGCGTTTTGAATCCTTCAGTTCCATGCCTGAAGCGGCCGGCTACATCCATTTCATGGAAGGTATCCGCAAATTCCGCCCCCATACTCTGAAGGAGAATGAGGAGCGGCTGCTGACACGCAAGGATCTGACCGGTATCCGGGCATTCACCAAGCTGTTTGACGAACTTTCAGCATCTTTTTCCTATAAAATGGAGCTGGATGGTGAGGAGAGGGAATTTACCGGAGAAGAGCTGCTTTCCTTGCTGCACCACACCTCGGCCGATGTTCGCTTCAGGGCCTTCAGCGTGTTTCTGGAACGTCACGGCGAGCACGGCATCGTCTACAATGCGGTGTTCAACAACATGGCACTCGACCATGGACAGGACATGGAACTCAGAAACTACCAGTCTCCGATCCAACCTACTAACATCGGCAATGAGATTCCTGACGAGGCGGTGGAACACCTGATGAGCGTCACCGAGGCCAACTATGGCCTGGCACAGGAGTATTTCCGTCTCAAGGCCGGTATGCTCGGTATGGACAGGCTGCGCAACTGTGATATTTACGCACCGGTGGCCGAAGCGGAGAAAAAATACTCATTCGATGAAGCCCGAACGATGGTGATTGATTCATATCGTTGCTACGATCCTGAATTCGGTGATATCGTGGAGGCTTTTTTCACCGAGCGCCGGGTTGATGTGCTTCCGCGCACCGGCAAGTCGGGTGGCGCTTTTGCAATGGGCATATCGCCTCAAATCCCGCCTTTTCTGCTGTTGAACTACACCGGCACACTGCGCGACCTGGCAACCATTGCCCACGAAGCCGGACATGGTTTACATTTCGTGCTTTCACAGAAACAGACCTTGTTAAATTACCACGCACCGCTGCCACTGGCCGAAACAGCATCGGTTTTCGGTGAAATGCTGCTGACTCTACGCATGCTGGACAGTGAGAGCGATCCGGAAGTGCGCAAGTCACTGCTATGCGCCAAGATCGAGGACATAATCGCCACAACTTTCCGTCAGACCGTATTGACCCGCTTTGAATTGCGACTACATAACGAGCGCAAAACCGGCCTGCTCTCCAATGACCGGATTGCGGAAATCTGGCTGGATGAAAATGGGAAACTGTTCGGGGATTCGGTTGAAATGATTCCGGCCTATCGCTGGGGATGGAGTTATATCAGCCACTTCATCCACAGCCGTTTTTATTGTTACTCATATACCTTTGCCGAGTTGCTGGTGCTGGCCCTCTTTCAGAAGTACCGTGAAGACGGTGATGGATTCAAGCCTGGCTACCACGCCCTGCTTCAGTCAGGTGGAGCGCTGTCACCGGCGGATACAGCCCGCTTGGCAGGTATAGACATTACCGCCGGTGATTTCTGGCAGAAGGGCTATGATTTTCTTAAAGGCTTGATAGATGAGCTTAAAGCTGTTGTGCAGGCTTAGACTTAGACAGTGCTTTTTCAACTTCCAGTGTTGCAAAGACCAGTACTCCAGGTGAAATAATCCAGATCAGTGAAGACAACTCAATTGTGGTTGTATTAAAGAAGCTCTGCATGGATGGAAGAAAAACAACCAGAACCTGCAGCAGAATTACAGCAATACACATGCCCAAAAGCAACGGATTGCTGAAATAACCGACCTTGAAAAACGAATGGTTTAAGGAACGCAGTGCCATCGCCTGACCAATCTGGGCAAATGCCAGAGAAGTGAATAGCGCAGTCTGCCAGTCAGAAGGGTGATGCAGCCAGTGATGCCGGGCAACAGCAATACTTGAAAGTCCAATCACCCCGCCGGTCAGCAGAATGTGACGCAACATTCGTCGATCAATAATCTGAGACGTGGTGGAAATTGGAGCACGGCGCATGATATCGGGCTCAGGCCGCTCAACTCCCATACCCAGGCCGAGGAGGCCGTCGGTCAACAGGTTTAGCCAGAGCAGTTGCAAAGGTGTCAACGGATTGGCAAGCCCCATGATCGGCAACGCCATGACAGCGATGATTTTGCCAAGATTGCCTGCCACTGAAAACTCGATGAACTTGCGGATATTGTCATAGATCGTACGCCCCTCCTCTACCGCCGATACGATGGTGGCGAAGTTGTCATCCAGGAGCACCATGTCGGCTGCCTCCTTGGCCACGTCTGTCCCGGTTATCCCCATCGACACACCGATATCGGCTTTTTTTAACGCTGGAGCATCGTTGACACCGTCACCGGTCATCGCAACCACGTCTCCCCGCATCTGGAGCGCCTCTACTATTAATAGTTTGTGTGCAGGCGATACTCTTGCATATACCGATACATGGCCGGCCATACCGGCCAGACCATCGGGACCGATTCGGTCAAGTTCGCTACCGGTGACTACTATATTGTTGTCCGTTATTTCCAGGGAACGGGCGATCGAAGATGCCGTCAACGGGTGATCACCGGTGATCATCACCGGACGAATACCTGCTTGCAGACATTTGATTACCGCCGCACGAGCCTCGCTGCGCGGCGGATCCATCATCGCGATCAGTCCAGTGAATTTCATACGATCGTGAATCAACTCCTGATCAACCGGTTGATCCGCTTCCAGCCTGCTCCAGACACATGCCAGTACGCGCTTACCTTGCAAAGCGAGCTCTTCGGCATTTGCCAGAATTCCGGGAACCGATGCAATATCGTCGCAATATGACAGGAGCACATCCACGGCCCCCTTTGCGATGATAAAACGGTCTCCAGGATGCAGTCCATAGGCTGATGCCAGTGTATCAGCCGCACCGGCAGCAGATACGGTATGCATGGTAACCATGCGTTTGGTGGCGGAATCAAATGGGACCTCGGCAATCCTGGGAAAGAGGACTTCCAGGTCCGGCTTATATAAATCCGACTTGCCGGCCGCCACCAGAAGCGCGGTTTCAGTTGGATCGCCAAGCATCACAACAGTACCATCATCCAGGCGAAGAACGGCATCGTTGCAAAGGACTGCTGCAAGCAGCAACAGTTTGTCATCATTTTCAGCAGCTGGACGCAGATCGGTTACGGTCATGCTGTTTTCGGTCAGAGTGCCGGTTTTATCGGAACAGATCACCGTGACTGATCCAAGGGTTTCAACAGCAGGAAGTTTCCTGATCAGTGCGCGACGCTGAAGCATGCGTTGAGATCCGATTGCCAGGGTGATGGTAACAACAGCGGGCAGACCTTCCGGAATGGCCGCAACGGCCAGGCTTACAGCTGTCATCAGTAACAGCCGCAACTCTTCTCCGCGCATCAGACCGAGCATAAAATACAGTATCGATATCAGGATCGCGATTACCGCCAGCACCTTGCCGAGGCGGTCAAGCCGTTTTTGCAGCGGAGTCATTTCTTCAACTACATCCTGCAGCATTGTAGCTATTTTACCGAGTTCGGTCTGCATGCCGGTTGCGACCACGATAACAACGCCACGTCCGTAAGCAACCGTCGTTCCCATAAAGGCCATGTTGCGCAGATCGCCAATTGATCCGCTATTTTCGGCCAGAACGTCAGTAATTTTTTCTACAGCATCGGCTTCACCGGTTAGAATCGACTCCTGTATTTTCAGATTGTATGATTCCAAAATTCTGCAATCGGCCGGGACCAGATTGCCGGCTTCCAGTAATACGATATCGCCCGGCACCAGATCGACGGAGGGGATATCGACTGTCGCACCATCGCGTCTGACTCGTACAAATGGAATTGCGAGTTTTTTGAGTGCGCGCATTGTACGTTCAGCTCGGAACTCCTGGAAAAAACCAAGCAGGGCGAACAAACAGACAATCGCCATGATCGTGAGGCAGTCTTTCAAAGAACCGACAAAGCCGGATACAAGAGCTGCACCGCTCAATATCAGGGCCATTGTGGATGTAAACTGCTCCCAAAGGATCAACCAGGGAGATTTACCGCCACGATCGAGAAGTTCGTTGGGCCCGCCGGATTCCAGGCGTTTGGCTGCATTTTCCGAGGTAAGGCCCGAGTCGGGATTGCATTCCTGAGCCGCAAGAATCGTGGGTATATCCAACAGATGCCAGTTCATTCAGTAGACAACCGGATCAGGATCGTCAATCATCGGATTGAGCCTGACCGCCAAGGAGAAAAGATAGGGATAATCTTGTTTCAAGTGCTGCATGTACATCACCCATTGAAAGGCAAGATGTCCGAAAACACGCTTGATATCGCCATTAAGGTGTTCTATGTCGCTGGCAGGCATGTTCTCAAAAGATTCTCTGGCTTCCAGTTCCTCAACCAGGTGGAATACTGACCAGAGCAGGTCGGTAAATTCTTCATGCTCCAGCAGATTCTGGTTTTCAAGCAAACCCACCAGAAAACTTCTTTTACTTACCATAAAATCTTTTAAATGATTCTTGTCACAAAGACTGGAGTCGATTTTAAGATCACTTTTTCGCAAATATTCCAGAGCAGATCGATATTCCGGTTCCTTCCACGCCCCCGCTACCAGGAGATGCCCCTTCAACGTATCACATGCTATTACGTATGCGGATAATTCCTTAAACAGCCTGTTTCCCACTTCACTAAAAAAAACTCCGATGACCATATTGAGCTTGCGCATGATGGTCTGGCGCTCCCGCTCCTTGAGAACCTGTTCAATCATCAATGTAACTATGATAATGTAAACCGGCAGAAATGCAAAGTTACTCAGGAAGCCTACGGTGAGATCCCGTAAATTGCCCAGCAGATAGTAATCAACTCCATACAGAATGGTTGAAACTGACACCAGAGCAATCAACATCAGTTTTTTATTTAAAATCAGTGCATGGATCATGGGTAAAGTCCCCTTCGTAAATATAAAAGTCAATGATCCCTCAACGCATCCACGATTGTCATCCTGCTGGCCCTGATTGCAGGGATTACTCCGCCGGTAAACCCCATCACCAATGAGAACAGCAGTGATTTATACACGATATCAATTGTCAGCGTGAATGAAAATGCAAGTTCGGAAAAGGTTTGCCAGTTCATGGTTGATATGGTGATCAGCTGCATGAAAGATGCAAGCACAAGGCCGCCTATACCTCCAGCAAGACCGAGCAGAAGCGCTTCAGCCAGAAAGGATGCCAATATACTGGTTCTTTGGAATCCAAGAGCCCGCAATGTTCCAATCTCGGCAACCCGGTTGGAAACTGCCGCATACATGGTTATCATCGCACCGATTACCGCGCCGATTGAAAAAATTACAGTCAGGGAGACACCGAGAATACGCAGAAATTTTGCCATTGCTTCCGACTGGTCGCGGTAGTAACGGGTCTCGCGGCGGACATCCACCGTCAGGCGCGGATCTGAGTCCAGCTTGGCCTTGACAGATTCGAAATCATTGCTGTTGCGCAAGCGGAACGTGACGGAAGAGTATACCGGACGGCGAAATGCCTGCATCAATTGGGTCGCATCGCCCCATATTTCCGAGCTGAATCCGGTTGCTCCAGCATCAAAAACTCCGACGACAGTCCAATCCCGCATTCCGAACCTGAGATTTTCGCCGATGCCGCCACCTTTAAAGCGCTTGGCAATACTGCTGCCGGCAATTATCTCGGAAGATCCAGGCCGCGGCATACGCCCCTTGACAACCCGGATCTGGTTTCGAAGTCTTAAGGATGAGTCGTGAATACCTCTGATTACAACATTGGCAGGCTTGTTACTCCCCCTTTTGGGCAGGCTGATCAGTACGACCAGTTCCTTGGCCAGAAGAGGCTCTCCGAGACGGTCGGTGGCAATATCCGGGATACTCTCAATGATTGCGGCCTGAGAACGTTCTACACCGCTCTGGACTTCTGAATTGGCGGCTTTTCGGGTTATGATCACGTTATCGTCCGAACCGGTTTCAACAAGTGTTTTTTCCAAACCCGCGGAGAGCATGTTGATAGATGCAAAAACGAATACAACCATGGCCATACCCGTAGCGGTCAAAAAAGTCGTAAATCTTCGTGTATATAGATTACGAAAACTGTATTCAAAAGGAATTTTCATCGGCTACCCAGCAGGCAGTGAGATGATAAAACTACAGCCTCCATCAATTGGCGATTTAACGGTCAGATTTCCACCATGAGCTTCAATAATTCGATAACTTATCGCTAAACCAAGGCCTGTGCCATGCTTTTTAGTTGTCCAAAAAGGCTCAAACAGATGTTGGACGGCATCTTCGGAAATACCGGTACCGCTGTCCGTAATCGATATCTGCACAAACGGCATCTTCCCGTATCCGTCCGCGCCACGAAGTTGCAGACTTGACTCTATCGTAATTGAACCACCTTCAGGCATGGCATCGGTAGCGTTATGCAGCAGATTTATAATAACCTGGCGAAGCTGGTTGGGATCAACCATGATTTCGGTATGAGACGGAATCAGATTATAAATCGTGACAGTTTCCATGCGCGGATCACTGGCCAGGAAGACGCAAGTATCTTCGATGAGTCCATGCAACACAACTTTTTCCAGATGGGGCTGATTTGGGCGCGCATACGCCAGAAATTCCGATATCAACAAATCGAGTCGATCGGCCTCACGGGTTATGATTGCCAAAAGCCGCTGGTCGTGTTCGGCGATGCTGCCGTGAGAGGCAAGTAGTTGTACTGAACCGCACAGAGCAGCCAGGGGATTGCGGATTTCATGTGCCATACGCGCTGAAAGTTCACCCAGCGCCGAAAGTCGGTCCGCTTTTTTCAAAGCGGTCTCCATGCTGCGGATAGCTGTAATATCCCTGAAATTCACGATAAATCCGGCGTGATCTCCCTTACTGTCATTAAAAGCAGCCGCCCTAAAGCCCAGGATTATCTGTAATCCGTCGGATGTCTGATATTCGAATTCTCTGTTGATTGAATCGGTCGGCAGCTTTAACAATCCGGATAATTGCGGGAAAACGCTTTCAATATTAATGTCATATACTTCGGACTGACTGAGTCCGACAATTTCTTCGGCATAAGGATTAAAGACCCGGATTCTTCCGGCAACATTGGTTGTAAGCAGTCCGGTTTGGCTGTGAGCAACAATCGTGGAATTGAGTTGTGCCAGTTCATCGTAGTCTATTGATCTGCGCTGAAGAGCTTCCTCGCTCTGTCGAGCCCGTTCCGACAGCATTCCGGTAATAAATCCGGTCAATCCAAATCCGACCAGATTCAGGAAAATAGTATAAAATAACCGGGATGCTCCAACCTCTTGGGCGTCAAACTGACTTAATCCGATCAAGGACAGATAACCAAAATACTGGAAGTCCAGTATGGCTCCATAGAGAATTCCGCAGAGCGAGGCTGTATAGAGCGCCTCCCTGCGCCCCAGCAGCATGCCAGCAACCATGATTGAAACCAGATACAGAAAGGAATACGGACTAAGAATACCACCGGTAAACAGAATCAGAACCGTTACAAACAGCAGATCCCAGATGATCTGGAGGTAAGTCAGGAAAAGATTATGCCTGCCGAGTTTCAACGCAAAGAGGGAACCAATTGAGAAAAAAAAGGAAAACGCCATCAGCCTGATCACTTCAGGCTGAAAGCGTTCGTATTCGGCAGAGTTATTCTGATATTTCAACAGCAGGGTCGATGCAAGAAATAAAAATGAAACGACTACCCTGGCATTAATGAAGAGCCTGAGCCTTTTTTCAGCCCCCATGATTAACCGCCAACTGCCCCCGCCAACTTGAATATGGGCAGATACATGGCAACAACCAAGCCCCCTACGGTTGTTCCAAGAAACACCATCAGCAAGGGTTCCATCATCGCGGTCATGGCGGAAACGGCATCGTCTACTTCATCATCATAGAAGTCAGCGATCTTGTTCAACATTGCATCCATGGCGCCGGTTGCTTCACCTACCGCAATCATTTGAACGACCATCGGCGGGAAAACTCCACAAGCAGCGAGAGGTTCGGCCATGGTCTTGCCTTCGGATATGGCCTGCCTGACCGCATAAATTGCTTCTTCAACAATCTTGTTGCCGGCTGTCTTGGCAACTATTTCAAGACCATCCATGATTGGAACGCCGGAACTGACCATGGTGCCGAGAGTTCTGGTAAACTTGGCAACTGCGACCTTCCTGATCAACGGTCCCGCGATCGGCGCCTTCAGCGCCCAGCGATCTATGTTCTTCTGCCCTACCGGCGTTGCATAGTATTTCTTGATCAACCATACAATACCGTAGAAGGCAGCAATAATGACGACGATATACTTGGACAGAAAGTTGCTGAGCGCAATAACGATCTTGGTAGGAGCCGGCAGCTCTCCGCCGAAATCGGCAAACATTTTTGCAAAGGTAGGAATGACGAAAACCAGGATCACGCCGACTACGATTACGGCAATCGACATGATCGTGATCGGGTAGACCATGGCGCCCTTGATCTGTTTCTTCAGCTTCATCGCCTTTTCAATGTAGGCCGCCAGACGGTTCAGGATCGTATCAAGGATACCGCCGATCTCTCCGGCGGCGACCAGGTTCACGAACAACTGGTCAAAAGCCTTGGGGTGCTTGGCAAGAGCATCGGCAAAAGTGGAACCACTCTCAACGCTCTCCTTGACCTTGCCAAGTATCTCCTTGAATGCCTTGTTTTCCTGCTGATTTGAAAGTATGTCCAGACACTGGACCAAGGGCAGACCGGAATCAATCATCGTGGCAAACTGACGTGTAAAGACGACCAGATCCTTGGTTTCGATCTTTCCGCCACCCCCGAATTTGGGCAGCTTGAAGTTGATCCCCTTGGACTCGGCTTTAATGGATATGTTGGTAAAACCATATTTTTTTAGTTGCGCCTCGACAACCTCGACGGTCGCGGCTTCAATTACACCTTTTTGCGTACCACCAGTTTTTGTGCGCGCTTCCCAGTTAAATTTTGGCATTGCTGTTCTCCTTGGTGATAAATCAGCGCATTGGCGGGCGGCGCTGCATGCCTGCAGCAGGATTGTTGATCATCTGCTTCAACTCTTCCGGGTCTTGAGAACGTCCCAGCGCTTCCTCCAGTGAAATCTGCCGTTTTTGAAAAAGATTGAACAGAGACTGATTCATCGTCTGCATCCCGTATTTTTCCTGGCCGACCTGCATCTGGGAATAGATCTGGTGCACCTTGTCCTCGCGTATCAGGTTGCGGATAGCGGCGTTCGGCACCATTATTTCAAGGGCTAGCGCTCGTCCTTTTGTGCCCATTTTGGGAATCAGAGTCTGCGACAGGACACCTTCGAGTACAAATGAAAGTTGGGCGCGAATCTGTGTCTGTTGATATGGTGGAAATACATCTACTACACGGTTGATGGTTTGAGCACATGAATTGGTATGCAATGTTGCAAGACAGAGGTGACCTGTTTCGGCAAGTGTCAAGGCCGCCTCGATAGTCTCAAGGTCACGCAGCTCTCCGACGAGAACAACGTCCGGATCCTGTCGCAGCACATACTTGAGCGCATTTTTAAAGCCTTTCGTATCGGCGCCCACTTCGCGCTGGTTGACAAGACACCCTTTGTGAGGGTGCAGGTATTCGATAGGATCTTCGATTGTTACAATATGTTCGCGGCGATTGATGTTGATATAATCGACAATCGATGCCAGCGTGGTGGACTTGCCACTGCCGGTCGGACCGGTGACCAGTATCAGTCCGCGCGGTCTTGCGGCCAGCTCAGGAACGATCGGAGGCAGGTTGAGCTCTTCGAAAGTCAGTATTTTATAGGGAATTACCCTGAAGACACCCGCAACGGCGCCTCGCTGGATAAACATGTTCCCCCTGAAGCGGGAAAGACCCTTTACACCGAATGAGAGATCAAGCTCGTTTTCTTCCTCAAACTTGTGTTTCTGGGCATCGGTAAGCACACTGTAACAGAGCTGTTTGGTTTCCACCTGATTCATCGGTGGAAAATCCATCGGCATCAGATGACCGTCAACACGCATCTGAGGAGGAGAGTTGGTGGTTATGTGGAGATCCGAGCCGTTCGATTCTACCAGTATTTTTAACAGCTGATGAAGGTTTAGCATTAAATGATCTCCCGGTTAGTCATCAGATATGGTTACACGCAATACTTCCTCAAAAGAAGTTACGCCTTCCTTGAGTTTTGTCAAACCGGACTGTCGCATGGTTTTAATGCCGATCCGCATTGACTCCCGCTTGATTTCCGCTGTATTGGCGCCATTCAGGATGAGTTCCTTGATCTCCTCACGCATAGGCATCACTTGATAAAAACCGACGCGGCCCTTATAGCCGGTATTGTTGCAGACAGGGCAACCCTTCCCCCGCATGCAAACGTAGGATGGAGCTTCGTCTGGCGACACCCCCGCATCGATCAACGCCTGCACCGGGATGTCTTCCGGTTGCTTGCACTCACCGCACACCCTGCGCGCCAGACGCTGGGCGGTAATCAGGTTTACGGCCGATGCAACCAGAAAAGGTTCGATACCCATGTTCAGCAAACGGTTGATTGTTGCCGGGGCATCGTTGGTATGCAGCGTGGAAAGAACCATGTGACCTGTCAAGGCCGCCTTGATTGCAATTTCGGCTGTTTCAAAGTCTCGGATCTCGCCAATCATTATTATGTCGGGATCCTGGCGTAGAAACGATCTCAGCGCGGCCGAGAAATTTAGACCGATATCTTCGTGCATCTGCACCTGATTGATACCGGCAAAGTTGAATTCAACCGGATCTTCGGCGGTTGAGATGTTTTCGGAAACCTTGTTGAGTTCCGCCAGGGCCGAGTAGAGCGAAACCGTCTTACCGCTACCGGTCGGGCCAGTAACAAGCACCATGCCGAACGGTTTATGAATTTCATGCATGAAGTGACTCAAGGCATCCGGTTCGTATCCAAGCTTTGTCAAATCGGTCTGGAGATTGCCTTTGTCAAGCAATCGCAGACAAATCTTTTCACCAAAAAGGGTCGGAAGTACGGATACACGGAAATCCATGTCCTTGCCTCCACCCAGCTTGATCTTGATGCGGCCGTCCTGTGGCAGGCGGCGCTCGGCTATATCCAGCTCTGACATGATTTTGATACGGGAGGTGATTGCGTTTTTAAGCTTCAGGGGAGGTTTCATAACTTCATACAAAATTCCGTCAATACGATAACGGACCCTGAAAACCTTCTCGTAAGGCTCAATATGAATATCGCTGGCCTTTTTCCTGATCGCATCCTGCAGGATCGCATTGACCATCTTGACAACCGGAGCATCCTCGGTGGCGCGTTCCAGCGACCCTACATCGATATCTTCATCATCGCCGACGATCTCCATGTCCTCGACATCGAGATCGCTCATGACGTCCGCAAGCGAGGCCGACTGGTCATAATACTTGTCTATCGAAGCCTTGATATCGAGCTCAGAGGCTACAACCATTTCGATGTTGTAGCCGGTCATGAACTTGATGTCTTCCAGGGCAAACAGATTGGAGGGATCGCTTACGGCAACTATCAGGGTGGCGCCGGCCCGGTTCACCGGAACCAGCTGATATTTTTGTACAACTTCAGGCGGGATGATCTTGGTTACGGCCGGGTCTATCTCGTAGTCGGCAAGCTTTACAATCGGTACTCCATACTGCCTGGAGAGAAAGGAGGTCAGATCTTCTTCTGACAGAAGGTTCTGTTTTATTAGAATTGAACCGAGCCTAAGTTGGTTGCCGGAAAGTTTCTGCTCTTCCAGGGCTTTGCCAAGCTGTTCTCGCGTAATCAGATTGTTCTTAACCAGGATTTCTCCCAGCCTGTTTGACTGCATGCATCCTCCGCCAACCGTTTAGAATCGCCATTCTATGGGGAATAGCCACTCATGTCAAGATGTAGTTAGGAACAGCAAATACCGGTTAAGAACAGTTTCATCAAACCTTTAGGCGGAGCATGATCGGTCTGGATATTGAAGGCTCGCTTACCTTGCGAAGCAAGCATTCCCAATCCATTGGACAACATGAATCCAATCCCGGAGGACTTCATTAATCAAAGTAGTTGTCATTTGTGAAGAAACCATGCCGTAAACTTTAGCAGAATTTGACTGCATGGCAAGATTCAGGAAGCCTGTCGAGTTTTTCAAGTGACTGTGAACACTCGCCTACCTTGCCAGACCGAAGCGCATGCGGATCTGGTCCGCGGCAAACTTCATTTCGGGAGATATCTGTTCAGCCCGTTGCAACATCAACAATCCATCCGGGATTCTATTTATACCCAGTAAAAACTCCCCTGATTCGATGTAACTGTTGGCATAAATCAAGATCGCTTTTCCTGTATCGAGATCCAGGAACGAGATCTTATCAAATATGCCGCGGCTGCTGTAATTGTCCCAGATCGAATTATCAGGGAGTCCAACCGGATCATTCATCCTTCGCACTCGGTAAACTATTCCTTTTTGTACCGGCACGTACTCCTTGAACTCAACCGAATATCTGGTTGAAAAATCTATATAGACCGGCCTGACCCCCAGGCTCTCAGTCACGGCGATTCTTAAAGCCGTTTCCGGACCGGAAGATACCACATCGAATTTCCTGAGGTTGCTGTCCGCAAAAAGCCTGGGCATCGAATCCAGATACCAGTCGAAAACAAGGTGTGGCGTGTGGGGCAGATCAAGGTCTTCACGCATGCGTTCCACTCCTTGAAGATACCAGAGCGGAAACGCGCCGCTGTCTCCCCATGTGAACATGACCGAGTTTTGCGGCAGCGAGCGGAGCGAATTTGTCGCATAGTCAAAAGCAATGTAATTGTTGTGCTGATCGTTCTCATAATAGTTCACGGCACACAATGCCGTGGGAAGCGAGAAGAACAGCACGGTACAAAGCCCGTACACGGACGCTCCTACCTGTTCAGGAATCCGGGCATTGCGAACGGCGTAACCCAGCAGGGAGAACAGACCCAGACCGATCAAAACCGCCGAAAGAAGATACAGCGGAGTAAAGAATTCCTCGGTTAAAAAGATCAGATCAAGCAAAGTATTGAAGTAACC
>MGZK01000086.1 GCA_001802125.1 Geobacteraceae bacterium GWC2_55_20 | reverse complement strand
CGGGCTCAGAATACCGGCGGCAACCTACCGTCTCCAGTTCAATTCGGGATTCCGCTTCAGCGATGCCAGGGAGATTGTGCCCTATCTGCATCGCCTCGGCATCAGCGATATTTATGCGTCACCCTACTTCAAGGCGAGCGAGGGGAGTCTTCACGGCTACGACATCCTGGACCAGAACAGCCTGAACCCGGAGATCGGTTCAGAGGACGAGTACGAAGCGATGGTTGACGAACTGAAACGGCTGGATATGGGCCAGATCCTGGACATTGTTCCAAACCATATGTGCATCGTGGGACAAGGGAACGCCTTCTGGATGGATGTACTGGAAAACGGCCCCAGTTCCACCTATGCGAGTTTCTTCGATATTGACTGGCACCCGGTCAAGCCGGAGTTGGAGAACAAGATCCTGATCCCCATTCTGGGCGATCAGTATGGTACTGTACTCGAAAACGGAGAGCTGCGCCTTACCTTTGAAGAGGGCTCTTTTTTAGTCCACTACTACGAACACCGGCTGCCGGTTATTCCCAAGACCTACAGTAATATTCTGATGCTCAATATAAACATCCTGGAGCAGGAGCTTGCTGCCGAGACGCCACAATTCCAGGAAGTTATGAGCATCATCACTGCGCTCGGTCACCTGCCTCCCACCACAGAGCAGAACCCGGAGCGGATCGCGGAACGTTACCGGGAAAAAGAGGTCGTCAAGCGTCGTCTCTGGACCCTGTATCAAAACAGCAGCGCAATCAGGACGTTCATTGACTCCAATGTGGATGCTTTCAACGGCACAAGAGGCAACCCGCGCAGTTTCGATCTGCTGGACTCGCTTCTTCGCGATCAGATCTATCGCATCTCCCATTGGCGCGTCGCTACCGAGGAGATCAACTATCGCAGATTCTTCGATATCAATTCCCTGGGGGCAATCAGGGTGGAGGATCCGGCCGTCTTCGAAAAGACACACCAGCTTATCTTCAAACTGGTGGAGACCGGCAAGATCAGCGGTTTGCGCATTGACCACGCCGATGGATTGCTGGATCCGGAAGATTATATCAAGCGGCTACAGACGGGTTGTTTCATCCGGATGTACGGCGCCGCGCAAGACGCCGGTAACGGAGCGGAAGATGCCGTGGCAGCGTCCAGAAAAAAATATGACCAGGTTGTTGCAGCCGCCCCCACCTACAAGCCATTCTACATCATCGTGGAAAAGATACTCCTTAAAGCCGAGACACTGCCGGACAGCTGGCCGGTGTTCAGTACTACCGGGTACAACTTTGCCAATCAGGTAAACGGACTGCTTGTGAAAACTGCGAATGCAAGGGTGTTTGAGACAATCTACACGCGCTTCCTGCAACACCGGGTCGACTTCCCGCAAGCTGTCTACGACAAAAAAAAGCTGGTCATGCAGGCAGCCATGTCCAGCGAGATCAACACTCTGGGACACTATCTGAACAGGATATCCGAACAGAGCCGTCATACCCGGGACTTTACCCTCAACAGCCTGATCAAGTCCATCGTGGAGGTGATCGCCTATTTCCCGGTATACCGGACCTACATCAACAGCTTTGAAGTCCATGAACGCGACCGCCAGTACATCGAAGCGACGATCGGACGGGCAAAACGCCAGAACCCGGCTATCAGCGCATCAGTTTTCGACTTTATCAGGGATGTTCTCCTGCTCCGTTTTCCCGAATTCATGAATGACGAGCTCAAGACAACGTGGCTCGATTTCGTGAAGCGCTTTCAGCAGATCACCGGCCCGGTCATGGCCAAGGGGGTCGAGGATACGGCCTTCTACCTTTACAATCGGCTTGTTTCGCTGAACGAAGTTGGCGGAAGTCCGGAACGGTTCGGTATCACCCTGGACGCCTTCCATGGCCAGAATATCGAGCGCTGTAAGTCCCGCCCTCTGGCCATGCTGGCCACATCGACCCATGACACCAAGCGCAGCGAGGATGTCCGTGCCAGGATCAACGTGCTATCCGAGATCCCCGAGCTATGGCGGGAGGGGCTTTCCCGCTGGGGCCGGCAAAACCGCAAGGTCAAGATGATTGTCGATGGTAAGCCGACGCCTAGCCGCAATGAAGAGTACCTGCTCTACCAGACGCTGGTTGGAACCTGGCCATTATCTGACATCAGGGATGATGAGTTTGCGCAATTTCGCACGCGGATCAAGGAGTATATGCTGAAGGCCATGCGGGAGGCCAAGGTGCACACAAGCTGGATCAGTCCCAACTCGCTGCATGAGGATGCGGTGATGTATTTCATTGACACTATCCTGAAGGAATCCCGACACAACAGTTTTCTTGAGGATTTTGCTTCATTTCAAAAGCTGACCGCGGCCTGCGGAATGTTCAATTCCCTTTCTCAGGTGCTCCTCAAGATCACCTCTCCCGGGATCCCTGATTTCTACCAGGGGAATGAATTGTGGGATTTCAGCCTGGTAGACCCTGATAACCGCCGCCCTGTTGATTATCGCCTCAGAAGCGGCCTGCTGGCTGAACTGCTGCAAAAGGAGACAGACGCAGGCCTCCTGGAAACGGCCCGGGAGGTGGTTGCCAACAGGGACGACGGCCGCATCAAGATGCACCTGACCTGCAAGTCGCTGGGCTTCCGTCGGAAGAACCTGGAACTATTCGAAACGGGCAGATACCTGCCGCTCGCGGTGGAAGGCACCTTCCATGAACATGTCTGCGCATTTGAACGCTCAGTCAACGACAGTTCGTTCCTGGTTATTGTGCCGCTCTATTGCAGCCGCTTGATACAGGACAGCAACGGACTGCCGCTGGGTCATGGGGTATGGCAGGACACACGTATCATCCAGCCGTTCGATAGTGCCACAAGCCGCTACCGCAACATATTCACAGGAGAAGAACTGGTTCTCGATCAAGAGGATGGCCGGTTGAGCATTGCGCTTTCGGAGATACTCTCGGTATATCCGGTCGCCTTGCTGGAACGTCTTGACCGAACCACCCCTAGCCCCTCCTAACATAGGAGGGGGACTAAAACTCCCTTCCTCGCCCCCCTCCTTGTTAAGGAGGGGCCGGGGGTGGTTCGGGGTTGGGTATGGCTGGGATTTTTGAAGTTTCAATGGAGTTTCCATGCTGAACAAACGTGGCTGCGGAATACTGCTGCACCCGACATCACTGCCGGGTCCAGGGGGCATAGGCTCGCTGGGGAGGAATGCCCGGCGCTTTATCGATCTGCTGGCAGACATGGGCATGTCATACTGGCAGGTGCTGCCGCTGTCGCCGCCTGCCTGCGGCAATTCGCCCTATTCCGCCTTTAGCGCCTTTGCCGGCAATCCGCTGCTGATCGATCTGGAGCAGCTTGCCGACGAGGGAGACCTTTCCCCGGGCTGCTGCGACAACAACTGTTATTCTGAAGACCATGTGGACTTCGCCGGTGTCACTGGTTCTAAAATGGAACTGCTGTACCAGGCAGCCTCAGCCTTTCTGGCGGACAAAAGCACGCTCCGTACGCTTGAGTTCCGGCACTTTTGCGACACAACCCCCTGGCTGCACGATTATGCTCTTTTCATGGCCCTGAAACGGCATTACAACGGCAAGAGCTGGATTCTCTGGCCGGAAAGAGCGGCAGGCATCACTCCTGAAACAGCCCGGGAGTATGCGGTACAGTTCGGCCACGAAATCGGCGTACAGAAATATCTGCAATGGCAATTCTCCAAGCAGTGGCTAATGCTGCGAGGCTATGCCAACGAGCGTGGCATAGCCGTGATCGGCGATATTCCCATCTTTGTCGCCTTCGATTCCGCCGATGTCTGGAGCCGCCGTGACCTGTTCCTTCTAGACGACGCGGGTAATCCTCCGGTTGTTGCCGGTGTGCCTCCGGATTATTTCAGTGCCACCGGCCAGTTGTGGGGCAACCCGCTCTATGACTGGGAGGTCATGGAGCAAGACGGTTACCAGTGGTGGATCGACCGTTTCAGGACGACCTTCAATCTCTTTGACATTGTCCGAATTGATCATTTCCGTGGCTTTGAAGCGGCGTGGCAGATACCGGCAGAGGAAACGACAGCCGAAAGGGGAGCCTGGATCAAAGGGCCGGGAGAGAGGCTTTTTGACGCCCTGTTTGCAGCACTGGGGAAACTTCCCATAATCGCAGAAGATTTGGGCGTCATCACCCCCGAGGTGCTGGCGCTGCGGGATCGCTACAACTTCCCGGGCATGAAGATCCTGCAGTTTGCCTTTGAGAAAGAGCCGGTAAATCTGCCTCACCTTCACATCAAAAACGGGGTTGTCTATACCGGAACGCATGACAATGACACGACCAAAGGGTGGTATGCTTCAATAACGGATGCCGAACGTCATGAGATGAGCGAATATCTGGGCAGTTCCGGAGTGGACGGTGTAGGTGATCTGCTCCGTGCAGCGCTCATGTCGGTTGCCGACACGGCGATCATACCGTTGCAGGATATTCTGAAGCTGGGAAGTGAGGCGCGCATGAACATACCAGGCACCCCCTTCGGCAACTGGGAGTGGCGCTTTTCCTGGGACATGCTTCCACAGGACCTGTCCGTTTCGATTCGGGGCCGGCTGGAACGCTACGACAGAGCTTCTACAGGGAGAAAATACGTATGCGACTAAAAGATTCTGTCCTAGAGGACAATCCGCACTGGTACCGGGACGCCGTCATTTATCAGGTACACATCAAGGCCTTTGCCGATTCCAACGCAGACGGCATTGGCGACTTCCGTGGGTTGACCGGCAAGCTTGACTACCTGCAACAGCTCGGTGTCACGGCGCTCTGGCTGCTCCCTTTCTATCCGTCCCCCCAGCGCGATGACGGCTATGACATCGCCGATTACTATGACGTCAACCCTAACTACAACACCCTCCGCGAGTTCAAACAGTTTCTTCGTGCTGCTCACCGGCGTGGGCTCCGGGTGATAACCGAACTGGTGTTAAACCACACCTCGGATCAGCATCCCTGGTTCCAGCGGGCCCGCAAGGCAAAACAGGGATCCGCCCATAGGGACTTTTACGTCTGGAGCGACACACCGGAAAAGTACCGGGATGCGCGGATTATCTTTCGGGACTTCGAAAGTTCCAACTGGACCTGGGATCCGGTGGCCAAAGCCAACTACTGGCATCGTTTCTACTCTCACCAGCCGGATCTCAACTTTGACAATCCCAAGGTACAGGCAGAAATGCTCAAGGTGATCGATTTCTGGATGGGCCTGGGCGTAGACGGCGTCAGGCTCGATGCTGTTCCCTATCTGTATGAGCGTGAAGGGACCAATTGCGAAAATCTGCCTGAAACCCACACCTTCCTAAAAAAACTGCGTGCCCATCTGGACGAACGTTTTAAAAACCGCCTGCTGCTTTCAGAAGCCAACCAGTGGCCGGAGGATGCAGCCGCCTATTTTGGCGATGGAGACGAAAGCAACATGGCTTTCCATTTTCCGCTCATGCCGCGCATGTTCATGGCCATTGAGATGGAAGACCGTTTTCCGATCGTCGATATCCTCGATCAGACGCCTGCCATCCCGGAGGGGTGCCAGTGGGCCATCTTCCTGCGCAACCATGATGAATTGACCCTGGAGATGGTGACAGATGAGGAGCGTGACTATATGTACCGGGTCTACGCCGCGGACCCGCGCGCTCGCATCAACCTCGGCATCCGCCGCCGACTGGCCCCTCTGATGAAAAACAACCGCCGAAAGATCGAACTGATGAATGTGTTGCTATTCTCCATGCCGGGCACTCCAATAATCTACTACGGCGACGAAATCGGCATGGGTGACAATTATTATCTGGGCGACCGCAACGGAGTACGTACACCGATGCAGTGGAATCAGGACCGCAACGCCGGCTTTTCCCAATCCAGCCCCCAGAGGCTGTTTCTGCCGGTAATTATTGAAGCTGAATATCATTATGAGTCGATCAACGTGGAGAACCAGGAACGCAATCCCTCTTCCCTGCTCTGGTGGATGCGCCGCACTATTGCCATGCGCAAGAATTTCAAGGCCTTTGGCTGTGGCAGTCTGGAAATACTGCCATCCGACAACCCGAAAGTCCTGACCTTCATCCGCAGCCATAAAGATGAAAAAATTCTGGTGGTCATCAATCTCTCGCGGTTCACCCAAACGGTCACAGTTGATCTTTCACGCTACGCCGGCATGTTTCCCGAAGAGGTTTTCAGCCGTAACCGTTTTCCGATTATCCAGGAGTCGCGCTATCACTTCACCATGGGGCAATATGACTACTTCTGGTTTGTCCTGCGCAGTACGGAGGCACGGAGGGAACCATGTGATGAGGAGTACTTGAAGCTGAAACTGGCTGAAGGGCATCCCTGGTGGGATGTGGTAAATGGCAAGGCCGGAGAGCGTTTCTGCTCCTTTGTCCTGCCTCTCTACCTACAGCGCGTATTTTGGTTCTGCGGCAAAGGAAGGGTTATCAGTCAAATTACCATACTTGAAAGCTGCCAGTTGAAACAGAATGATCAACTTTTTCTGCTGACCTTCATAAAGGTCGCATACACCGAGTGGGATCCCGAGGTCTATCTGCTCCCCCTGGCATGGATTTCCAATGAACGTTTGCAAAACGTGAAGGAGAGGTATCCACTGGAAATAATAACGCCTCTGTCACTTGGGGATATTGACGGCTTTCTCTGTGATGCGGCCTATTTCGAGGAGTTTCGTGAACTGCTCATGAAAATGATACACGAACGCACAAAAGTAACGGGTGAACCGGTTCTCATCTGGTTGGCCTGATTGGAAGCGGTATGTCCAGGAATTTCCC
Source organism: Geobacteraceae bacterium GWC2_55_20 (assembly GCA_001802125.1). Taxonomy (GTDB): domain Bacteria; phylum Desulfobacterota; class Desulfuromonadia; order Geobacterales; family Pseudopelobacteraceae; genus JACRCG01. Next base: position 3,872 of record MGZK01000086.1, on the reverse strand, counting down.
TCCCCGGACAGAACTGTTCCCCAGCAGGGTTGTCACGGTTGTGCAGAATAATACCAGCATTCTGTATGGTGACAGGTTACTGTTCAAAATGTACCGCAAACTGGATGAGGGGGTTAACCCGGAAGCTGAGATCCTTCAGTTTCTGGGCGGCAAAAACAGGTTCCGCAATGTTCCGGTATATGCCGGAAAGATCGAATACCGGCCGACCAGCGGCAAAGTTTATGATATCGGCGTTCTGCAATCCTACATCGCCTGTCACGGCGATGCCTGGGGGAACACGTTGTCAAGCCTGACGCAATTTATTGAGTATCTGTTGTCTAACAGACAGGATCTGCCGAAACTTCCATCCAGCCTGCCGACGCTTCTGGAAGTCGTTGAAAACGGGATTCCTGAACAGTTTCATGAGCTCGTGCGCGGGCTGCATCTGGAAATGGCCCTTCTGCTCGGCCGGCGGACCGCCGAAATGCATCGTGCGCTGGCTTCCGGATCGACGGATAGTAGCTGGAGCATGGAGGAGTTTTCCACCCTGTACCAGCGTTCCCTGTTTCAGTCGATGCGGGCGCAGGTACGAAAGACATTCCAGGCATTGGCAAAAACCGTTCCCGGCTTGCCTGCTCCTGTTCAAAAGAGAGCCGAACGGATTTTGGAGGCAGAAAATGAGATTATCAGCTGCCTGAAGAAAATTACCGGTCGCCGCTTTGCCGCAATGAAATGCAGAATTCACGGTGATTTTCATCTTGGGCAGGCGCTTTTTACCGGTAAGGATTTCGTCTTTATTGATTTTGAGGGCGAACCGGCCCATTCGCTGAGTGAACGTCGCCTGAAACGTTCTCCATTGCGGGATGTTATCAGCATGATCCATTCCATCCATTATGCAACCATGACCACGCTGGCTCACCACAGCACCGGCCACCCGGATGACACGGCTCTGCTTGAAACATGGCTGGAAGCTTGGTATGTCTATGTCAGCGGCTCATATCTGAAAGCTTATCTGCATACCATGAAGAATTCACCACTGGTACCGGCAAACAGAAAGGAACTTGAAGTCATGCTGCGAAGCTACCTGATTCAACGTGTGGTTCACGAATTGGGACACGAACTGAATAACCGCACGGATCAGATTGATCCTCACCTGCGGGGGCTTGAAATGCTGCTGCGGGAGTTCCGCTCCAGTCCCATTACCAAAAAGAACATTGAGCCTGAAGCGGAGATATCGAATTTATGAATGCCCATATTCTTTACCAGATCAAAAAGCTGAAAGACTATCTGGCCATTAAAACCGAAATGGTCAACCACCAGGCCATCATCAAGGATGTGGCCTCGGGTGTTGATCGTTCCTGGATATATTATCTGATGCTGCTTTCGGCCGGCCTGATCGCTCTATTGGGACTGCTTACCAACAGCGTGGCGGTGGTAATCGGCGCCATGCTTATCTCCCCGCTGATGGGCCCGATAATTTCCTCCGGCCTGGCCTTGACCATCGGTGATCTACGACTGGCCGGCAGAGCGTTTCGCACCATTGCCGTCAGTGTGGCGTTGACGATCCTGATCAGCGCACTGGTGACATTGATCTCACCGCTGAAAGAGCCCACCGCCGAGATCATGGCCAGGGTACGCCCTAATATTTATGACCTCTTTGTCGCGGTTATTTCCGGTGTTGTCGGTACCGTGGCCCTCTGTACCAAACGCAATTACCTGATTACAGCCACCGGCGTAGCCGTGGCCACAGCGGTCATCCCCCCCCTGAGCGTTGTCGGCTACGGACTGGGCACCGGACAACTGATGCTTGCCATGGGGGGCTTTCTGCTGTTTTTTACGAACTTCGTGGCAATTATCCTTACCTCCGACCTGGTGTTCTTTATCCTGGGATTCAGAACCACACATGTTGAAGCAATTCAATATTCCCCTCGTAAACGCCTGCTGATAATCGCCGGCCTGCTGACTTTGATCTCAATCCCTCTTGTATATACCCTGGTGGTTGATCTGAAAAAGGTTAACACAAAAAAACGAATTGAGCGGGTACTGAAAAAGCAACTGAACCGGGAACTTGCCTCACGCATGACCAATTATTTCTATCTGGGTAAGAATGGTAGAATCCAGGTCAATGCATCGGTCAACACCGTTAAGCTTATCGACTCACACTTAAAAGAGCAGATTGAAGCAGAATTGACAAAAGTGGTCAAAACCCCGGTTAATCTCCATCTTGAGCAGGTTATCGTCGCTTCGGAAAAGTTGCCTGTTCAGATTTCACAAACGGAAATGGCAACCGGTATGGTCACTTCACCACCGAGGATTGATACGCCGGCAGAAATACGTGGCAAGGTCAACCTAATGTCAGAGCAGGTTGAGGCTGAACTGACAGCGGCCCTTGATCCGTTTCCGGTTTCAAGCACCCGCATAACCTTTGCCGGTGGAGACAGCCCTCTCCTGATAACACTCGACCTGCGTCGGGATTATCCTGTAGGTGGCGATGAACGCCTGTTACTTTCCCGCCTTGTTCAGCGAACCCTGGAGCTGCCGGTTGTACTGGCTATTAACGAATTGCCACTGCTGCCAATCCTGAAGTTTTCCAAAGACGGGAGCCTCACGCCTGATTCTGTGAAAAACCTGACTATCATAACCAGGCTGCCGGGTGGACCGGTTGGTTTCAGATTCCTGCTGGAAGGCTCCAGGAAAAATGGAAACAATGTGTCTGTATTGAAAAAATATCTGACCGGGGAACTGAAAGTACCGCAAGAGCTTATTTCAACAAGCCACCCTGCCGGAAATACTTACGGTGATAACGGTGTCAAACTACAAATCATTCGCCACCAGGAGATGCAATGAATCATAACAGACAAGGTTTTTCTTTCCGGTCTTTGCACCTTTCGCTCCGGTTTGTCATTCCGCTGGCAATTGCCCTGGCCATCCTGGCCTATGCTGTGGTGCCGCTGGTGGACGGATTGACCCTGCGCTGGGCAGTGCGCGATATGGACATCCGTTCCCGCCTGATCTACAGCACCATCCAGGAACCTCTGGCCGAACTGCTGCAGAAGGGCGAACGCAGCCGGATCAACGCGCTTCTGCTGCGCGCTACCAAGGATGAACGGCTTCTGGCTCTGGGAGTCTGCAATCAAAATGAAAAACTGATCTATCGTACCGCCGCTTTTCCAGCGGAACTTTCCTGCAAAACTCCGGACAAGTCGGGCGAAGACCCGGCGCATTTGATTCGTCTGCCCCAGGGACCGGTGCATTTCGCCGTCAATCCGCTTGAATTTGAGGGCAGCATAATCGGTTCTCTGGTACTGGTGCATGACATGAGCTACATGGAGCGGCGGAGCGCGGATACCCGCAAGTATGTGATCCTGCTGTTCGCGGTGCTGGGGGTGGTCATCTCATTTATTACGGTGTTCGTTGCCCATCTCAGCTGGCAAGGATGGATGGAGGGTGTCCGGGCGATGCTGCGCGGCGAAGGCATAATCAAACCATTTTCCGGACCGCAACAGGCAACCAGTTCGGAACTTCAACCACTGGTCGGAGACCTGCGCACGCTTCTGCGCAATATTGACGCCGAGCGACGCTTTGCCGACGACTCCACCATCACCTGGAGCCCGGAATCCCTGCGATCGCTGCTGCACAAACAGCTGGTGGGAGAACGGGTCATCGTCGTCTCCAACCGCGAGCCTTACATCCATTTGCAAAATAACGGCCAGATCGAGGTTCATCGTCCCGCCAGCGGCCTGGTTACAGCTGTAGAGCCGGTCATGCGGGCCTGTTCCGGAACCTGGATCGCCCACGGCAGCGGCTCCGCCGACCGAGAGACAGTTGATAGCCACGACCGGGTGCGGGTGCCGCCCGACAACCCTGAGTACAACCTGCGCCGGATCTGGCTT
>MGZK01000085.1 GCA_001802125.1 Geobacteraceae bacterium GWC2_55_20 | reverse complement strand
CGGCATACTGACGGTCAGCTGAGGCAATGCCGGGGCTGACGCCGTGCGGATCGTGGCATGGTGTGCAGAGTCCGCCGATCTGGCCGGTGGGCGTGGTAGTCATTGCCGAGGATTTACCGAAATGTCCACCTTTGTTGGTGGGGAGACCGGTGCCGATGTAGGGATAGGTGACTCCTTTGGCGAACGTGCCACCCGTCTTGCCGAAGTAGGGGTTGTCGTTGTAGCCGTGCACCAACTGGGTTGCGCCGAAGGTGCCATAACCCCAGGGAGTGTTGCTGCCGGCCGAAGTGGCGGCGCCGGCGGCGCTGCTGTTGTGGCAGTCGAAGCAGATGCCTGCGCCGGCCTTGTAGACGTTCTTCTGGGCAGCGTTGCCGCCGGAATAGGGCCGATAGGCAACCGTGTAGCCGCCCCTGTTGGCGACGGTGTTCTTCAGGATACCGCCCCTTCCGCGACCGGTGGCGCTGGAATAGCTGGTGGTGATTGCGCCTGCCGGAGCGGATGCGACAGAACCGTGTGAATTGTGGCAGTCGTAGCAGAGTACGTTGACCGTGCCGCTGGTGTTGGGGAAATTGTTAACTGTCGTGGTACTCTGGGCGTTTTCAGCCAATGTTGACCAGCCGCGCGCATTGTTTGCTGCATTGCCGTGGCCGGAATAGGCTTTGGCCTGACTGTTCTTGGTATTTGTGTGGTTGCCGGTGAGTTTGCCCCACAGGGTTGTGGTAGTGTCGGAGTACTTGGCGGCGATGCTCTGGGCTGTGCCGAACTTGGTTTTTTCCCAAGAATACTTTTCCGGGTTGCTGACGTCGCCCACAGAGCTGAACGGAGTAGAGCCGAAACCGTTAGGGCCGTGGCAGCCGAGACAGTGATTGTTTATTTTAAGTAACTGTGCCTGGGTGCGGATAGTGCTGGATGTGTAGGCGGTACCGGTTGTGCCCTCGGTGTAGGTTGCCGCGGCCGGTCTGACACCGCCCGCCTGTGTAATTACCAGGTCAACCGCACCGTTGGATACGCCGGCATGGTAGGTTGAATTCATGGTGCCATCGGCGTTTGCTTCCCAATGGCAGGCATAGCATGCCTGATTTGTAATTGCCGCTCCCTGGACATGGTGCGAGTTGCGCGATGCGGTGAACTGGCCCAAAATGGCAACCCTGGCTATCCCGGCGGTTGAACCCTGCGGCGTGGCATGACAGCCTACGCAGCTGCCAACCGCTGATTCAAAAATACCATTGATATGCAACGATGGATTTACAAATATATTCGCATAGCTGTTGCCTGCCTGATTAATGTTGTTATGGCAGTTGCAGGTGGAGCCGATGGTGGCACTGGCAGGGAATCCGGCCGGTATTACGATCCCTCCCGGATGACCGGACGCGGTTGAGGGCGGGAAGCCGTGGCAGGTTCCACATGCTGCCGCGCTTATGGTTGCCGGGAGGTAATTCGGATCTTTCCAGATCGGCGATTTATTGCTGCCGGTGGTGTCGCCTGTCGGCATGGAGTTTCCATGGCAGTATGTGTTGGAACATTGGCCAGTGGTGCTGTTGTATGCGGGTGTCAGCGCCCCTCCTTTGCTTGCGAGGGTACTCCATGCAAATGTGCTGGAACCATTCATATGGGTTGTACTGGACAGTGTCACGCTGCCATGGCAGTCATTGCAGGCATTGTTGGCTGAAAATCCGGTTGTTGCCGAAGTCATGTGGTTGGTATGGGCGCCAACTTTGGCATCGGTGTTAAGCGTAACCTTGGCCGGATAGGATGTGCTGTAAAATGGTGTGCCGGTCGAGACGGCTCCGGTGGTTGTGCTGCTGTGGCATTTGCCGCACTGGTCGGTGGTGGACCAGAGTGTACCGCTCCATGGCAGAAGTGTGCCGGAACCATGACAGGCAACGGAAGAACATGTACCGGTTACCCTGCCGGATGCCTGGCTCGGCAGATACCTGTTGTTTGATCCGGTGTATGCGCCCACGGTTACTTTAATTGCTCTGCCGGCGCTTGTGGCGTGGGAATAGGCGGCGGCTCCGGCATAAGTGCTGTGGCACGATGAACAGGCGGCGATGGTGTTGCCGAGTGCCACTATGTGTTTTGAGTGTGCCAGCGTCAGTGGTGTGATCAAGGCGCCATGGCAGGTCTCGCAGGTAGTGGCGGCCGAAGACGTCCCCCATGCCGGAGTCAGCTTCTCGAAGTGGCAATTGACGTTGGAGCAGCGGGCGTTGGTCAGGTTGGGGATCGAAGTCTGGTTGAAAAAGACCCCTTTGTCATACTTGGCGCGCAGCGTGGCGGAGGAATAACCTTTAAGGCTGTAGGCCATATTGATCACGTTGTTCTGATGACCATAGTTGGTTGGAGTAACCGGCGTGTGGCAGATGTTGCAACTGGCGGCGGTGGCGACCGCCGGGAGATGGTTGCGATGGTTGCCCATGAATGCACTGGATTGCGAACCGAAATGCGGATTGGCTTTCCTGGCTCCATCCCGTGGTGATGCGCCATGGCAGTAAGTAGTGCAAGAGTTGAGGACACTGGCAGCCCGGGCTGTCCCGACACTGAATATCATCGTCATCAGCGCGATAATTCCCACTACCATCTGTGCGCAAGGTTTTTTACTCCCGCGATTTTTCCCCATGGTAAGCTCCTTCTCTCTGATTACTTACTGAAAATCTTTACCACGCCAAGCCGTTGAGGCGAGGGTTGCCCCCCGCCTCACTTTGATGACTTAGTGCAGTGGATCCCACTTGGGCGTTGCTCCGTAATGGCAACTGTTGTTGGAACAGGTTCCGGTCAGGTGCGCTGCTGCGTCCAGCCGGTTGGAAGTATATTTGAACTGCTTGGCTGCTTCAAGCCTGAAACGTTGGTTGACCTTTACCTTGATGTTCTGGCTCGGGTTGAAGACGATCGGGCTCATCTGGTGATCGGCGGAATCGTGGCACTTAGTGCAGTTTGCGAAACCTTCACCAGGTTTGGCAAGCTTGCTGACGTGGTTCTGGATCGTGTGAGCGCCGCCGCCTCCCAGGTAGTTCTCACCCCTGGCGCTGGACCAGTTGCCCAGTGTTCCCTTGAAGCCGGCGCTGGCCGGTGGATAGCCGTGGCAGGCATCACAGGCTCCACCGGAGATGATCTCCAGTGTTCCATTGATGTGCAACGCCTTGTTGACGAAGATTGTGGCATAGCTGTTGCCGGTTGGGTTGATGTTGGAGTGGCAGCTGCATGTTGTTCCGAGCGAAGCGGTTGCCGGGAAACCGGCCGGGATGCTGACCGCCGGATGTCCGGCCGATGTCGGCGGCGGGAAGCCGTGGCAGGTGCTGCAGGCTGCCGAACTTAATGTTGCCGGCAGGTAGGTGGCGCTGTTCCAGGCCGGAGCCCTGTTGGCGCCGCTGGTGTCGCCGCCCGGCATGGACGCGCCGTGACAGTAGACGTTGCTGCAGACGCCGGTGGTGGCGCTGTAGGCCGGAGTCAGGGCACCGTTTTTGGTTGCCAGCGTACTCCAGGCAAAGCTGGTGGAACCGGCCATGTGGGTGGCCGAGTTAAGCGTTACCGTACCATGACAGGTGGTGCAGACCATCGTTGCCGATATGCTGTCCGTGCCGGCGATGTGAGCGGTGTGGGCTCCAACTTTCGGATCGGTATTGGCGGTTACCTTGACCGGGAAAGAAGTGGCGTAGAAGGGTGTGGTTGCTGTAACTGCCCCGGCGGTGCTGCTGCTGTGGCACTTGCCGCACTGGTCAGTGGTAGACCAGAGCGTGCCGCCCCAGGTGACCGTGGCGGAGCCATGACAGGCCGAGGCCGAGCAGGTGCCGAAGCCGTTGGCCGCCGGATGTGCCGCGCCGCTTCCCTGGGAGTAGGTCAGGCCGGCCGCGCCCAGTTCGATCTGTCTATTGACATGTGTGGCCGTTGTGGTGGTTGTCTTGGTGTAGCCCAAGTGGCACCTGACGCAATCCAGGTTGGCGCCGGTTGCAAGGGTATGGATCCTGTGGCTGCCGGTCCCGGTCACGTCGGTGGCCATATTGACATGGCAGCTGGCACAGGTAAGTGTCGTTGCGGCGGCCCAGCTGACCGTCCTGTAGGTTACCGTGGTGTTGGCGCCGGTGGTGGCATTCTGCACGGTGCTGTGGCAGTAGGTGTTGGAGCAGGAACCGTAGGCCGCGCTACCGGCAGAGAAGGTATTAGTTTTGGAGTAGGTCGTGGCTGGTGTCGCCGCCAGACCGGTCCAAGCCAGATTGATACTCTTGTTGACGTGAGTGGTGCCGGCGCCGGTCGGAACCGAGGTGCTGGTGTAGCTTGCGCCATGGCAGACGGAACAGGCAATGCCTGCGGTCTGGGCATGCTTGGCATGTTTGCCGGTGGCTGCTGCATTGACCGCCGGTCCCATGTTCTGGTGGCAGGAACCGCAGTTTAACGCTGCTCCACCCCACGCCGGGGTGGTCACTGCGGTGCCTGCTCCGGCGCCGGTGGCGGACTGGCCGCTGCTGTGGCAATACAGATTGTTGCAGGTACCGAAAACCTGGCTGCCGCTCTTGCTGGGGAGGTAATTGATGGCAGCGCCGGTGTAGGTGGCCGATGCTTCCAGGGTGTTGAGCGGGTCACGCAGGAACCCCTGGACCTTCAGTGCGCGACCGGCACTGGTGGCGTGGGTGAAGGTGACATTGTTGGCATGGCATTTCTGGCAGTTGGTCGTGCCGGGGAAGTACAGATTGTGGCGGGCATGACTGCCGGCCAGACCACCGGCAGGCGCCGCGGTTGTTCCGGCAGGCGGAGCGCCATGGCAGGCGGCGCAATCGGCCGGTGCGACATAGGCGGCGGAACCCCAGAGCGGGGTCTGTTTTTCAAAGTGGCAGCTGGCATTGGAGCAGCGGGCGTTGGTCAGGTTGGGAATCGAAGTCTGGTTGAAGAAGACACCCTTGTCATACTTGGCGCGCAGTGTGGCGGAGGAGTAACCCTTCAGGCTGTTGGCCATATTGATGACACTGTTTTGATGACCGAAGTTGGTGGCGGCAACAGGTGTGTGACAGACGTTGCAGTTGGCCACGGTCGGCGCAGCCGGGAGATGCTTGGCATGGTTGCCGAGGAAGGCGCTCGACCGGGAGTCGAAGTGCGGGTTGGCCTTTCTGGCCGCATCACGTGGCGGCATGCCGTGACAGTAGGTTGTGCATGAGTTGAGCACACTGGCCGCTTGTACCGGGGCTGCGGTGAATGCCAAAACCATCAGTGTTGAAATTGCCATCATGCTTGAAAACATCCCGGCGGTGAGCGCTCTTTTCATATTCGACTCCTTTTTCCCTGTGTTGCAATAACTTCTATATAGTTAATAAACGGCCTGATCGGCTTGTTAATGGCTGGGATCCCACTTTGGAGTTGCGCCGTAGTGGCAGCTGACGTTGCTGCAGGTACCGGTAACATGCAGGTTGCCATCCCGTCGATTGGACGAATACCTGACCTGCTTGCTATTTTCGGTTCTCAACGAGCGGCTGAGCGTAACCTTGATATTCCCACTCGGGTTGAATGCTATCGGACTCATCTGGTGATCGGCCGCTGCGTGGCAATTACTGCAGTTGGCAAAACCTTCACCTGGCTTGGCCAGCTTGCTGACATGGTTCTGGATCGTGTGCGCGCCGCCGCCGCCCAGATAGTTCTCGGCTTTGGCGCTGGACCAGTTGCCATGGGTTCCCTTGAATCCGGCTTTGGCCGGCGGGTAGCCGTGGCATGAGTCGCAACTGCCACCGGCAACGGCATCCAGCGTTCCATTGATGTGCAACGCCTTGTTGACGAAGATCGTGGCATAGCTGTTGCCGGTTGGGTTGATGTTGGAGTGGCAACTGCAGGTAGTTCCAATCGATGCGGTGGCCGGGAAGCCAGCCGGGATGGTGACCGCCGGATGTCCGGATGATGCCGACGGCGGGAAGCCGTGGCAAGTGCCGCAGGCGGTTGAACTTAATGTGGCCGGCAGATAGGTGGCGCTGTTCCAGGCCGGAGCCCTGTTGGCGCCGCTGGTGTCGCCGCCCGGCATGGACGCGCCGTGACAGTAGACGTTGCTGCAGACACGGGTGGTGGCGTTGTAGGCTGGTGTCAGGGCACCGTTTCTGGTTGCCAACGTGCTCCAGGCAAAGCTGGTTGAACCGGCCATGTGGGTGGCGCTGTTCAGTGCTACCGTGCCGTGGCATCCGCTGCAGACCATTGCTGCAGATATGCTGTCCGTGCCGGCGATGTGCGCGGTGTGAGCTCCGACTTTCGGATCGGTATTGGCGGTTACCTTGACCGGGAAAGAGGTGCCGTAGAAGGGGGTGGCGGCCGTTACAGCTCCGGCTGTGCTGCTGCTGTGGCACTTGCCGCACTGGTCGGTGGTGGACCAGAGCGTGCCGCCCCAGGTGACCGTGGCGGAACCATGGCAGGCCGAGGCCGAGCAGGTGCCGTAACCGTTGGCCGCCGGATGGGCCGCGCCGCTCCCCTGTGAGTAGGTCAGGCCGGCCGAGCCCAGTTCGATCAGGCCGTTGACGTGTGTCGTAGCGGCTGAAGTGGTTTTGGTGTAGCCAAGATGGCACTTGGCGCAATCAAGGTTGGCGCCGGTTGCTAGGGTGTGGATTCTGTGGCTGCCGGTACCGGTCACGTCGGTGGCCATATCCTTATGGCAGCCGGCACAGTTGAGAACTGCTCCGCCCCAGACCGGCTGACCGTAAACGGTTGGCGCTCCCGAACCTCCGCTCCCTTGGACATTACTGTGGCAGTAGGTGTTGGAGCACTGGCCATATGCGGCACTCGGTGCAATTGTTCCTGTGTTGCCGGTCAGTGCATAGACGCCGGCAGGAGTCTTGTATTTCGAGGCGGTTCCCAGGGCGCTCAGATCCCATTTGACATTCCCGTTGATATGGGTGTTATCGGTGACAGAGCCATGGCAGGCAGAGCAGGTCAATGCCAGCCGTCCGGCGCCGCTACCGGCGTGGCGCAGGTGTCCGCCGCTGGTTGGAGGCGTGGCCGGCGTGACCCCGTGGCACGACCCGCAGGCTGCCTGGTTGGCTCCGGTCCAGTTCGGGGCGGTATTTGATCCGCCGGTCAGGGTGGAACCGTGACAGTAGATACTTGCGCAGGTCTGGCTGGTGCCGGTTACACTGAAATTCCCTGAGAAGACGTATGGCGCCGCGAGCTGGTTTGTATTGATATAGGTGCCTCCGGTAACACTGGCGGCGAAACCGGGGAAGTTGGTGCCATTGATAGAAAAACCGATGTCGATGCTGTTGCTGGGCATTGTTTTCGCAGAATATCCGTTGTGGCAGGTATTGCAGGCCATCAGTCGCCCTTTGGCATGGGCCGAGTGCGCTCCGGGATTGGCAGCTGTTGCGCCGGTGGCCGGCGTGGCCAGTCCCGAGGGGCCGCCAATGGTTGCGGTGGTTGGCGGATACCCATGACAGGCGGTGCAGGCGCCTGAAAAGGATCCGTTGGGACTGTTGTGGAAATGGCAGCTGTTGCAGACCCTGGGATCGCTACTGGCATGTTCGGGAGGCGCGTTAAAGGTCCCGGCTGCCGGCACCGCGTGACATCCCTGGCAAACGCCGGTGCCCTGTGCATTGCTGTACTCACGTTTGCTGCCGGTATATCGGAAGAATATCTGGGCCGGTTGCCCGGTGGTCTTGTTGATTACGTTTCTGCGGATCAGGAAAACATTGGTGCCCTTGCTGGCGGTGGGGTCTTTGGGGTCATATTCCACGTGGGCGCCGTGGCAGTCCACGCACTGTATGTCCTGCCCCTGGAGATTGTGGCTTTTCTTGCCGGCATGACAGTTGGTGCAGATGTTCAGTTTGTCCGGCGAGCCGCTAGCCACCTTGGCGCCGCGCGGGTCGGTGCGCAGCAGGAATCCGTCTCCGCTGCTGAGTGCTGCAAAGTTGGCGCTGCCGTCAATCGTGCTGCTATGTGAGTCGGTGTAGTGGACTCCATGGCAGGTGGAGCAGAGCAGCTTTCCGCCCGAGGCGGTCAGGCTGGCGTTAAGGTCAGATGTCGGGTTCGTGGGGTTGGCGTTCAGAGGTGGTTTGTTCAGCGCTCCGGATGCGCTGTTGTAGTTGATGTTGACCGGATGGCTACCCTTGAGGTGGGATGAAACATTTCGTGAACGGTGGCAGTCCAGGCAGAGCTGGTCCTGATTGTTGGCAACCCTGAGAAATTTTCCGTTGGTATTTAAGTGCTGGTCATGGCAGCGGACACAGGCCAGTGAATTTCCGGTCCGCCCGCGCAGGTTGGCGCTGGTCAGAGCCGCCTGTACCGGCGGCTGGGCGCCGGCGGCCGGGACGGTTTCCTGGCCGTCCCAGCGGTGCGATGTCTGGTAAAGTTTTGAAATACCGGTTGTGGAGTGATTTCCAAAAGGATTGGAGGTGTCAGCGATTGTGATCGGTTTTTTCCCCGCGAGCGGGTCTCCGGGGCGGTGGCAGTCCAGGCAGATATTGTTGTAGCCGGTGCTGCCGAGCGTCATCTGAACCGTGTGACATGTGGCGCAGGTATAGCCGGAGGCGGCGCCGAAGTGCGGCGCATCAACCGCTTCGGCTCCAAATGGTGTCATCAGGACATATAACGCCAAAGACAGGGCTACCGTTATCAATCTATTCATAGCTGACTCCTGAACAGGAAAAGCGAAAGTCACAACTCCAGCGTGTTTGGCTATATTATTATACCGGGCATTTCCGGACGGCATGAATTGTTCCCGGCCTACTGTATGACCAGTTGGTCAACGACCAGGCTACCGGAACCGACTGTCAAGGTTCCGTCAATCACGGTGTACCCTGTGCGTGCGTTGAATGCCGGATCGTATCCGCCCTTCATGGTGACGGCGCTTCCGTTATTCAGGATCAGGTTCTCAATGAAGGTAATGGCCTGAGCCTCGATTATACCACTGTTATTTATTGCTGCATAAGCCGAGGCAATTGTTCCGAACGGTGTGCCACTTACCCTGGCTTTGGGAATTAAACCAAAGGTGGCGGTGGCGCTGCGAGCAGCTGTCATGCTGACGATACAGTCTCCGGTTCCGGCGCTGGCGCAGGCTCCCGACCATCCGGCAAAAGTTGAGCCGGTGTTTGCGCGCGCCATCAGGGTGAGGCTGCTGCCGGCGGCAAAGTTGGCGCTGCAGGCGCCGCCGAGGCAGTTTATGCCGCCGGGGTTGCTGGTTACGCTACCGCCGCCGCCGTTGCTGGAGACGATGTTGACGGTGGCAAGATACATCGGAGAAGATGCGGAACAGGTCGCCGAGGCGCCGCCGTTCAGGCCGGCGCAACTCCAGCTCCAAGGGCCGCTGCCGCTGAAATTTGCCACGCTGCCGTTTCTGCAGAGATTGGTTGTGGGAGCAACGGTGAAAATCCCGTTGTTTGCTGTTCCGCAGGTTCCGGTGATCATGTCGATGCTGTAGAGCGAAAGGGCTCCTGTGCCGTTGGCAACGAAAAGACGGTTGTTGAGTTGGTCAAAGCGGTCGTAGAGAAGATCTCCGGGGTTGACCAGCTCTCCGCCGGCAACACCGTAGCTGCCGATGTAGCTCAGAAAAGCTCCGCTTGCGGCATCAATCACCTGGACGGTGCTCTGGAAGGAATCGGCTATGTAGATGCGGCTGAGGGTTTTGTCATCCTTGGTGTATTCGAAGGCGACGCCTTGGGGGGCGGTAAATTTGAGCGGTCCGGAACCAAAGGAGCCGATGCTGGACTGATATATTCCGGTGGTGGAGTAAAACTGGATCTGGCCTGCGAGAGTATCGACAATGGCCAGTCGATTGGAGAGCTTTTCATAGCTGATGCCGGTTGGCCGCACGAACTGGCCGATCGCCCTGCCGACGGTACCAAAGCTGTTGGCGGGCTTGCCGGCGGCGGCTACGCCGGTGCTGACCGGGGCATAGGTGGAGTTGAAAACCTGAACACAGCTGTTCAGACTGTCGGTTACGTAAATATTGCCGATGCCGTCAACGGCAATGCCGTTGGAACCGGTAAAGGTTCCGAACTGTGACAGCAACGCGCCGGTGCTCTTGTTTATCACGGCCACTGAAGCCCCCTGACTTACAAGTAGATCACCATTTTTGGCGATCGCAATGCCAAAAACATTTTTCAGGGTGGAAATTTTTTGCAGCAAATTACCGGCGCCATCGTACTTGAGGATTCCGCCACCGCGAGGGTCGGTGACGTAGATGTTACCGGATGAATCTGTAGCAAGCCTGACCGGGGTGCTGACACCGTCAGTTACGGATGGCAGCGCGCTGACAAGAGGTGCGACAGCGCCCAGGGCATATTTTGAAGCTGAAATTGTTCCCAGAAAAACGAATGCTGCCAGGCCAATGATGCGAACGGTTTTGCTGCAAAGGCTCATAAGGGTCTTCCTCCAGACAAAAAACGGGTTGCCTAATATCTTTCGGATATTTCGGCAACCCGGCTGTCTGCTATGAGACCCTGTAGGCTTTCCGTCCCATTCTCGCGAATGGTTTAGTATTATCGTGTATCGCTATTTTTTCAAACCTTTCGCTATTATTCATATCCAAACCCATTCTGTCAACAACTAATATTAGAACCCGACCGTGGCGCTAAATCACCAGATTCTCGTGTTGTGGCAGAAGCCGGTGCTGCTTGGAGCACAACTTCTGGTGACCGGATCGTATGAGATGACATTGGTGTTCCCGCCACCAATCGTAGCAGCAGCAGGCCCTTCCATGGCCGGTGTTTCCAGATGTGTAAAGTGGCTAAGACTCAGATTTGTGGTGTCGTGACAAGCTGTGCATGCAAGACCGGCATCATTGATATGAAAAGCATGATCACCGGAGTTGTAGCTGTTATTCTGGGTCGTTCCTGAAGCGTGGCACAATGTACAGTTTGTATCCACATTGATCGTCCCGCTTGCCCACGGCGGTGTTGTCTGCCCTCCGTGACAACTGACATTTGTGCACTGGTCTGCAGAATAGGACGGTGCTCCACCGGATTGCGCCTGAAAGGTTGGCGACAGAGCCACATTGACGGTTCCGTCCGCGTGGGCGATTGTTCCGAATCCCAGGTTGTTGTGGCAGGCGGCGCAGGCAACATTGGAGAATGTGTGCGCGGCATGGGCAAAAGCCCTGTTCGGAGCGGTTGCTCCATTAGGCGGATTGCCATGGCACGATGAGCATCCGGACGGATTTGCGGCCGGGCTTGTGGCATGACAGGAAATGCCGGAAATAGCGGTTGCGGACATGCACGAGGGAGCGGTTCCGCCTCCTGCAGAACCGTTCAGTGCGGAGCCGTGGCAGAGAGCGCAGGCGGTGGCCAGGCTGCCGGCAGTGGCATGGCTGGTCGTGTTGGCAATGTTGCCAGGAGTGCCGACCCGTCCGGTGAGCCAGGGTGTCGGATGTGCGGTGTTTGCCAGGTGGCAGTTCTCGCAGCCGTTTGCCAGGTTGGTCTTGGCTACGTTGAACCTGGGATTGACTCCGCTTGCCGGTGTGGCGTGACAGGATTGGCAGGTACCCAGATTGGTCTTGGCTCTGGCGCCATGGTTTGCCGCTGCGACCCATGGTTGCGGGTCGCCGGCGTGGCCGACGGCACCGTGGCAGAGGGTGTTGTTGAAACAGTCCGGTGGAGTTCCGGCTGGCGCCGGCGGTGACGGTATGATCGGCGAGTTTGCTCCTCCGCTGTGGCAGACCGCGCAGGCGGCCGCGTTGCTGGGATCGGTGGTTACGTGCGTACGCGTGCCACCTCTCCAGGGCGCCGGAGAATGGGGCGCATTGGTGGTCGGTGTTGTAAGCCTGTGGCAGCCGATACAATCCTTATTGGCGGAGCCGGCGCCACGGTAGTCTGCTCCGTGACAGTTTTTACAGAATGCCATGCCCAGTACGCCTACGGCGGCGGATTTGGCGTTGACACCATGCAAGCCGGGAGCCGCAAAACCGGCCGGATGTCCGGAAGGGCCGGCGGGATGGCAGTTAATGCCGCTGCGGGATGCGCTGAAACAGCTTATGTTGGTGATGCCGCCCCGCAGGTCGCTGCCGTGGCACTCGTCGCAACTATCCGGTTTGGCAATATACTCTGCCGGATGTTTGCCGCCGGTTGCTGCAACTGCCCAGAGATCCGGATGCTTGCCGGTGGAGTCGAGCAATACAGTGTTGTCATTACCCTGGCTGCAAGCCCAGAGCCCGATAGATAAGAGAAGCATAGTTGCTAAATGAACCAGTTTCATACCAACTCCTTCCTCTTAGCGGTGGCAGGCCACGCAGCGTTCGTTGTTGGCCCTGCCGTGACAGCGATAGCAGCTGGCCGGGTCAAGTTTCCCTTCGATCTTGTGCAGAGTCATGAAGTTGCCACGGTGGGGCATTTCGCGATCGGGCCGGTAGCCGTACCTGGTGGAAGGCTTCATCTCGACTTTATTGGTATGGCAGTCGTTGCAGAAGGAGGCTTTGTGGCAGGTTGAACAGAGCCGGTCATCAGATGCCGCGTAAAAGCGGTGGTTTTTTACAAATGCTCCCGAATGGCTGAATGCTGTAAAGGACTTCATGGTTCCCTTTTGCTGATCCTCATGGCATTCGGAGCAGTTGACCTGTTGACCGACGGCCAGAGCTTCGGGATGGGAATCGGGCAGGGATGGCAGAGCCTTCATCTGTGCGCAGGCAGCCAGAATCAGAATCAATCCGGCCAGAGCCATGACGGGGAGTGATGTCTTGAACATTTTCATTTTTTCCCTCCTTTACCGTCGAAAGTAAAATTGTAGGTCAAACGTATAAGCCCCTTAGTTTCTTCGGTAAACTGGGGATTCCTGCCGTAGCTGATATCTCCCGATAACGCCAGGGCCGGTGTGAAGTGGTACCCGAGCGAAGCGGTGGTTTCCCAGGCGCTTTTCTCGTCATAGATCTTTTCCTTGAAGAAGTAGCCCAGGGCGTCGATCGCGGCAAAATAGGTCTTGGTGTCGTGCATTACGTAACCGCGCAATTCATGGTAGGAAGCGGAGGGATTTGTGCCGATGGCAAAGTTCTTGCCGGCGCGGAGATAATGATAGCCGAGTCCGCCACGGACCGAGTTGTCCATGAATTTGAAACGGGCATCGGTGCCGTAGCGGTCGGCATTACCGATCTCGCGGGTGTAGTGCTTGTAATCGGCTGAGAGTTCGAAGTTCTTGGTGATTTCATAGGAAACGCTGCCGCCGATCGAACGGGATTTCTCCGCCGGGTTGAGGGCAGCGCCGGAGAACATCGACCAGGCGTAAAGATAACTGCCTTCGCGATGTTCGTTGAACTCGCCGCTCAATACCAGCTGCTGAACCGGCTTGATGTTGACAAGGTAGCTGTGCTCCGCGGCTCTTTTGGTTTCCGGGTTATAGCTGGAGTGTCCCAGCACCTCGACCGACTTGTGGGGGCTGAACCAGACGTCACCACCCACCAGGCGGTGGTCGCCATTGGTATAATTCTTGAGTTTCGGAGCTTTGCCCTCGTAGAGACCGGATGCGCCCAGTTCAAGCATCCCCTTATAGCGATAGTTGACCCGGCCGCCATAGATCGTGTCACCCTTGCCGTCGCTGCTCTCTCCATACAGATGAGTTGTGTGTACCGGCGCTCCGCCAAAAGCCGAAAAGCCAAACCCCATTGGAAGTTCCGTACGCACATTCAATCCGTCAACATGCTCGTTGACAATTCCTTCATGGACAAAAAAACGGCCGGCGCGGATATCCGCGTTGGCCTGTTTGAACTTGTACTGAAGGTAGCCGTAAGTGAAGCTGCCGTTTAAATCATCGTCGTTGTAGCTTTTATCGCTCAGGTCATACCGGAACCATCCGGAAAAATGCAGCGACAGGTTGCCGTTGGCCAAATTGTTGGCATCGAATCCGAGAAACTGTGTCACAGGCAGCAGTGTCTCCTTCTTTGCTCCCACAATGTCGCGGTTCTCAATTCTGAGGATAGTGGAAGAGTCAACGGAATAGTCAGCGGCTGAAGCGGTTAACGGAATGGCGAGAAGTGAAGCGGAGCAGATAACGCTGCAATAAATCATTCTCATGGTCTGGCTCCTGTCTGTTTATGACAAGCTCGGTGGGAAAATTCTATAACTATATTTTATAAAACGCAATAAAAAGATTAAGGCCATCCTTTATATCGTGTTGGCTCCGGGGTTAAAGCCGGGTGTACCCCCGGCTTTAACCCGCTCTTTTTAGACTGCGTCGGTCAGACGCTTCTGCTTGTAACTGAGCCTGTTCAGCGCGTGGATATAGGCTTTGGCCGATGCAACGATGATGTCGGTTGATGATCCCTTGCCAACCACGGTATGGTTGCCCTCGCTGACACGGACGGTTACCTCGCCTTGTGCATCGGTTCCGCCGGTGATTGATCCTACGTTGTACTGGGTCAGCTTGGCCTTGGACTTGGTAAGCTTCTTGATCGCCTTGAAGGCCGAGTCCACCGGCCCGTCTCCCAGTTCCGCGGTCCGGACCGTGATGCCGTTGATCTCCATTTGAACCGTTGCCGTCGCGACGGCAAACGAACCGCAGGTGACGGTGATGTGCTCGAGTTTGTAATGGTCTTCTTCGCGCGACTCTTCGGATACGATTGCATCCAGGTCTTCGTCAAAAACCTCCTTCTTGAGGTCGGCCAGTTCCTTGAAGCGATCAAAGGCCCTGTTCAGTTTCGTATCATCCAGGTCGTGCCCCAGTTCCTCAAGACGTTTCTTGAAGGCATGCCGTCCGGAATGCTTGCCGAGAACCAGTGCGCTGGACAGAAGCCCAACCGATTCGGGCGTCATGATTTCATAGGTTGATTTTTCCATCAACATGCCGTGCTGATGAATACCCGCCTCGTGGGCAAAGGCGTTGGCTCCCACAACCGACTTGTTGGGCTGTACCGCGATTCCGGTGATCGTCGTCAACAGGCGGCTGGCCGGGGTCAGCTGTTCGGTCACGACGTTGGTTGCAAATGGCAGGATGTCGCGCCTGGTCCTGAGGATCATGACAAACTCTTCCAGTGAACAGTTGCCGGCACGCTCGCCGATGCCGTTGATGGTACATTCAACCTGGCCGGCACCGGCCTGAATCGCCGCTATTGAATTGGCCACAGACAAACCAAGATCGTTGTGGCAGTGAACAGAGATGACTGCCTTGTCGATGTTGGGTACGTTGTCCTTCAGGTATTTAATTATGTTGAAGTATTCAAAGGGAATCGTGTAGCCGACCGTATCCGGAATGTTGACCGTGGTCGCGCCGGCGTCGATGACCGCTTCCACTACTTCCGCCAGGAACGGCAGGCGGGTGCGGACGGCATCCTCACAGGAAAACTCGACATTGGGAGTGTAGGATGCAGCCCTTTTGACCGCTTTGACCGCCGATGCCAGCACCTTGGCCGGCTCCATCTGCAGCTTGTACTTCATGTGGATGTCGGAGGTAGCGATGAAGGTGTGGATGCGTCCCTTCTCCCCGGCATATTTGAGCGCTTCCCAGGCGCGATCGATATCCTTTTCGCTGGAGCGGCAGAGTCCGGCGATTTCCGGCCCCTTGATCATCTGGGCCACCTTCTTTACCGCCTCGAAATCGCCATCCGAAGCAATCGGAAAACCGGCTTCGATTACATCCACATTCAACTTCTGCAGTTGTTTTGCAATGCGGAGTTTCTCCTCGATGTTCATACTGTTGCCGGGCGCCTGTTCTCCGTCCCTCATCGTGGTATCAAAAATCTTGATAGTTTTCCGTTCATCCTTAATGGGTTGCTGTGTCTTTGCCATCCAGATACACTCCTTTCGATGTGCTGCTTTTAATTGTATTTACCACAAAAAACATGCTTCGCATCCAGTGAATAAAAAAAGCCTCCGCCCCAGATTTGGGGCAGAGGCTTTTGTGCCGTCCGCGGTACCACCCAATTCGTCTGCCGGCAAGACCGGCAAACCTTGATTTTACCTTTAACGCAGGCTCACGTCTTCGATTACATATCACCGAAGCGGCTCCAAGGCGAGTTCACCGCCATGCTTACCGGTTCGCACCAACCACCGGCTCTCTGAAAAGCATTAAAACGGTTACTACTCCTCTTCATTGCCTTTACAATTTCTGCCATATTAGAAAAACAAATCAGGGAAAGTCAAGTTGTTAATTTAAACGACATGGATTTGAGTCTGTAAAACTGTGTGAATTATGTGGATTCCGTCAGTTAATAGTGTTGATAACGCACAATTCATGCCGTACAATGCACGATTATTTATCAGGGGGTTAACGTGAACAATATACTGCTCATCACCGATGTTGCCCGACTAGGAAATGTTTTTGGCCGCCTCACCGATGATAGCACTGTCCGCTTGAGAATTGCCAACAACCTCGAAAAAGGTGGCGAGGAAATAGCAATTGACAAACCGGACGTGGTTTTTGTTCAAACACACCTGTCCGGACTGTCCGCTGAAATATTGATCATGCATTTAAAGAAACAGCTTGGCCGTAAGCGTTCACGTTTTGTCCTGCTGGCCGCGCCGGGACAGGTAAACGATGCGATACTGGCGCCATATCAGGGGTGGCTGAACACATCGTTGGAAGATGACCGCCTGCTGGATGACTTGCGTTTCCTGCTCAACACATTTACGTCAAAAGGTAAAAAAAGCGCTGAAGTTATCAAACAGGAAAATATAGCCGTTGATGTTGATAGATCCGCGTCATCCCCATTACCTGAAGAAGTCACAACTCCGGTTCTTGTTGAACCGGTTGAAGTGACACTGCCAGAATTAATACTTGCTACAAAAGACTCCGAGCCGGTAACTGCACCCGCACCGACAGATGAAAATGTTCCCGACGATCAAGGCATCAGTTATCCTCCTCGTCCCCGCTTGACGACAGTCTATTCCGAATTCAACAGTTCTTTCGATGCTGCCGTGAGCAGCACTCCTGAACCAGAGTCACTCGGGCAATCGGCGTCTGCTCGTGACAATAACTGGCTGGGCGGCGGTCTTGCACCGGAGCAAGTTGCCCCGAAACGCTCAAAGGGGCTGACATTTCTGTTGTGGCTGGCGCCTGTGGCGCTGGCGGTCATCGTGATGACGATGCTGCAGCACCGAGAGTCGCAACAATCTTCCCCTACACCGACAGTTTCCGCTAAATCGGCCGTTACTCCTGAAAAAGCCCCGGCAACCACTTTAACCAACCTGTCGTCCGTGGTTTCCCGGAAGCCGGTGCTGAAGCCTGTCTCTACGAATCTAAAAGCGCCGTCCAAGATTGCCGGTGATAGCGGTGCACAGAACAATGACAAAGCCGTGATCGTGGCGATCACCGGTAATCGTGAAGCGAAAAAAAATTCAGTTACTTCACATGCCGTCTCGCGGCCAACCAGATTACCGGATTTTATTCCAAGGGGAGGACTTGACAAGAGCTATTCTGACACCAATCCAGGCTGGGAGCGGTACACTTCTTCCGAAGTGGAATACCGGGTCTACCGGGAAAAAGAGCAAATCAAGGCGATACAGGTGATTGCCCTGGGAGGCATAAGCATTTCAAATGTTTTTCTGAACAGCGTTTTCAGGCAATTGGGTAAGAATACTCTCTTTACACTGGACTCATTGGAAAGCAAAGAAGGTTACAGGATCGAGCGCGGGCATATTGCGGATAATCTCAAAGTCGTTTATTACCGTGACGAAAAAGGCAAGCGGCTGCGGGCTTTCGTTCTGACCTGGAATTAGTTAAAGAAAGACCCCGCAAGTCAAGGATTTGCAGGGTCCTGGAAGTTACTAAAGAAAGTTGTTTGATTGCGACTGTGTTCACACCCTACTGGGCTGAAAGTTTGAGATAACACTCCGCCTTGTACAGGCTGGCATCGGCAGCCATGGGTGAGTTGGGATTGTCGGCAAGGTAACGGTCAAACAGATCCAGTGCTGTACGGAAATCATCCTGCCTGTAAGCTTTCACGGCTCTTTCAAAGAGTTGCTGTCCCGCCACCGCATTGGACTCCGCCTGCCTGGGTGGGGCAACATCAGCTTTCTGTTGTTTGGGTGTGCTTTCAATCTCCTCACGCCTGTGTATCAACTGGGCATCATCAACCGCGCTCTTCCTGACATTGGTATCTGCGGTTCTTTTTTTCTGACTTCGGCGATCCCCTTTTCTACTCTCCATATTCTTCAGTTCTTTCAGAGATATTTCAGTAGTGGCGGTCTTGTCTTTTCCTGTATTTCCCTTGGACGATTGCTTTTTAGATGCAGGCGTAGCAGTACTGGCAGAGGCTTTCTTTTTGATCGGAGTTTTGTATTTTAGCGTTTTTCCATGTTTCTTCTTTGGCTGTGTCGCTGCTTCAGCAGGTCCGTCCTTGGGAAGGGGGATCCTTATAGTGTCCCCGGTGTAAATCAGGTTCGGGTCTTTGATGTTGTTGAACAGCAGTATCTGCGGATAATAAGTGCCATGGCCGCTGAACCTCTTGGAAATTCCGTACAAAGTATCGCCGTCATTGATCGGTATTTCACTGACCAGGACGCCATCACCCGCTTCCCGTTTGACATCCGGGGAGACCGGTTTTGGTTCGTACAGATAGTATTGCTGACCCCATGCCGGCAGAGCCAGAGAACAGAGCAAAAATGCAACTGCTGTACGGCGTACATGTAGTGTCATGTCAGTACCTGTTCCCGAGTTGGTCTTCATATGTCAGGATGTTTTTTACCTGGATGTTGGTTCCCACACCTGTGCCCGGCTTGACTCTGAAAGATACCTTTATGCTGCGTTTTTCGCCTGCGCCCATCTCTTTGAAGCGCCAGGTGATGTTTCCATTCAGGAAGGTGCTGTTGGCGGGGTCGGCTGCCACCAGTTCCAGCTGCTCCGGCCAGGCACTCTGTAATTCAACCACTCTTGCCAGGTTTGACCCCTTGTTTGTAATGGCAAGGTCAAAAGATGCCACTTCGCCAGGCTTGAGTCTGCCGTCACGGCCCGCCATGGCCATCTGCAGAACCGGTCGTGAGTACAACAGCTGGGTTGAGCCGGATGCCGTGCGTGTAGCGTCTCCTTCAGAGGTGAACGACAACAGCACGTTGCCTTCGTTTCCATCTCCGGCGCTTCTCGGTGTTTTGATCTCTACCACAACGCTGGCTTCTTCTTTGGGAGCGAGCGGGCCGATCTCGTTTATGACCGGTTCACTTGCCTGCCTGATTGCGTCACGATTTATATCATGGAAAACAACGGCGTCCTGAGCCCCTTTTACGTTGGAAGCTATTCTGAATTTTTCGCGAACGTTGCCGGTGTTGGTGACGACGAACGGCACAGAAATCGTCTGTCCCGGTATGGCTACCAATCGCTCTGATCCGGTACGGACAAGAATCGCCCGCTGTGGTTGCACATAAGCCATGTTGGACACAAACGCCGCGGTCGTCTTGAGCGGGTTGTTAATCAACTCGGCCCGGGTTGCCAACTCCTGGCCGGCAAGTGAATCTTCCTTCAACTGGAAGGTGACACTCAATTCGCGGCTCTCGCCCGAGTTGACCTGCAGACCATCGAACACCAGCGCCGATTTCATTTCCTGCTTGAATCCGGCGGCGGCATAATCAACCGGTTCCAACTGCGGCGGGAAATTGAGCCTGAAAGTCACGTCCTTGGCCACGGTCGAGCCGACGTTCAGAACTGCTATACGATAGACGATCTTTTCACCTGGCAAAGGTTGTGTCTTGTCAGTCTTCAGTACTGCTCTCAGCAGCGGCGCCGAGGCAATCAGGCGGATTTCACGGGATTGGCTGGCCTCTGCCATCAGCTTCGAAGCTGCCTTTACCGGATGGGTAATCCGCAAGCCGTCAATGCTTGCAGCCGGTATCACCAGGCTGACTATGCCCCTGAAGGTTTCGCCCTGGGCCAATACCGGAGTCTGGTTGATGACTGTATCGGGCGACGAGGTTGCGGCAAATTGCGCCTTGAATTCATCCGGGAAAGCCGACTCAAGATAGAAGGCATCGTTGCCGTTGCCACGATTGGTAATCTCAAACGGCACATTTACCCGCTGTGCTACATGGAACGCTTCGGGACGTGGCATCAGGTTAAATTCAAAACCCGCGTATTGGGCAACTTCCAGTCTCAAAATCTGGGCATTTTCGGGAACCGGCTCGGCGACTGCAACCTGCGGCAGAGCTACCGCCAGGCCCAGCTCACGCAGCTTGGCAGCAGCGGATGCCGCTGCGGAACTGCCGGGATATTTGTCGATAATCGATTTGTACTGGGCAATCGCCTTTTCGCGAAGAGCGTTCTTTTCCGCGCGAACTTTTTCTTCCGCAGCTTTTTGGGCAGCCAAAAGCTGTTCCTCGGCATTGACAGCCGCCTGGCGCTCCTGCTCCTTTTTCTCTGCCGCGGCCTTTTCTTCGGCCCGTTTGAGTGCGGCAACGCGTGCAGCTTCAGCCGTGGCAGCTGCGACTCTGGCCTCTTCAGCTTTCAAAGCCGCGATACGTTCCTGTTCGGCTTTGGCCCTGGCGGCCTGCTCTGCAGCGATGCGGTTCTGCTCGGCCTTTATTGCTGCCAGGCGCTCCTGTTCCTTCTTAGTTTCGGCCAGACGGGTCAGTTCGGCCTGAACTGCGGCCACTCGTTCCTGTTCCGCCTGTGCGGCAGCCAGTCGATCACGCTCAGCTTTTTCCGCCGCCGCCTTCTTTTCAGCCTGCTTGAGCGCCGCGATGCGGGCAGCCTCGGCAGCGGCTGTCCGTGCCTCTTCGGCTTTTATTGCCGCAACGCGTTCCTGCTCGGCTTTTACAGCTGCCAGGCGCTCGCGCTCAACTTTTTCCGCCGCCGCCTTCTCTTCAGCCTGCTTGAGCGCTGCAATGCGAGCGGCTTCGGCAGCGGCAAGGCGTGCCTCTTCGGCTTTAGCCGCAACAATCCGTTCCTGTTCGGCTTTAACCGCCGCCAGTCGCTCCAGTTCTTTTTTCCGGGCCGCTGTCGTTTCCTCGGTCTGTTTAAGCGCAGCAATACGAGCTGCTTCGGCAGCTTTACGCTCTTCTTCAGCCTTCAATGCCGCCAGCCTCTGTTGCTCTATTTTCTCTGCAGCAATGCGTTCTTGTTCAGCTTTTACAGCCGCCAGACGTTCCTGCTCTTTTTTCTCAGCTGCAGCCTTCTCCTCAGCCTGTTTTAGCGCGACGACACGTGCTGTTTCGGCAGCGGCTATCGCTGCCAATCTAGCTTCTTCGACCTTTGCCGCTGCTATACGTTCCAGCTCGGCTTTTGCCTTGGTAGCCTGTTCGGCTGCTATGCGTTCTTGTTCGGCTTTGACCGCCGCCAGGCGTTCTTGTTCTTTTTTCTCTGCCGCAACGCGTTCCAACTCGGCTTTGAGTTTGGCAGCCTGTTCAGCAGCAATGCGTTCCTGCTCTGCGGTTATGCGAGCCTGCTCTTCCGCGGCAAGTGCCTGTTCGGCTGTAATGCGCTCCAGTTCCTGCTTGGTGGTTGCAAGCCGGTCTTTTTCAGCTGCCTTGCGATCTTCCTCAGCTTTGACGGCAGCCAGTCGCTCCCGTTCTTTCTTCTCCGCCGCGGCTTTCTCTTCTGCCTGTTTCAGTGCTGCGATGCGGGCCGCTTCAGCAGCGGCTACAGCCGCCAGCCTGGCTTCTTCGGCCTTTGCAGTCGCAATACGCTCCTGTTCGGCTTTGGCCTTGGCGGCTTGTTCCGCAGCGTTGCGTTCCTGGGCGACCTTGGTTTTCTGGGTAGCCACGCGATCAGTCTGCTTGGCCACCTGTTGGCCGGAAGGCAGCTTTTCGCCTTTTTCGTAACGGGCGGTCAGGGAGAGCAACTCTTCCTCGACAGTGCCTTTTAGCGGATTGTCTGGGTATTCTTTTGAAAACTGGGAGAGAAAACGGGCGGCTTCATTCTGGTTACCCGATTTGTAGTACGCACGGGAAAGCCAGAACAGGGCCATGTCTCTCAGGGGGGTGTCCGGATATTTTTGCAGGACCTCGTTCATCTTTGCGATGGCCGAAGCATAATCTTTTTGTTGATAGGCGTTGAATCCGGCGATAAATACCTGAGAATCCTCTGATTCCTGACTCATGGCAGGTGGAATTGCGAGGGATGAAATTATGACGAAAACGACCAGGAGTCGGATGAGTGTGTTACGGCATAATTTCAATGAAATCACGTTAGTTGACCTCTTCTGGCCGGCAACGCAGTTAGACGGCGCACGGAGAGCTGAATATATCCACAGGTAAAATGCCTTTTAAATAGCACCTCTCCATGTCCTTGTCAACGAAAGAAACGGAAACGAAAGGCGTCAGAAACCGTTATCTGACGCGCTTTGAAAGGAATTTCAGATCATTTGTCAGTGACCGTATCATTAATATCAGCGAATACTGTCTTCAGGGTAGGCTCCGATACTATGGATAGCGATGTCCGCTCCGGCAAACTCGTCTTCCTGGTCAAGTCTGATGCCAATGGTCCGGCTGAGAACTCCATAGACAATAAATCCGCTTGCCAACGCAAATACTATCGCCGACAGGCTGCCGGCCAGCTGTGAAACGAAGCTCACGCCGCCGATGCCACCCATGAATTTCTGGCCGAAAATACCGGCTGCAATGCCGCCCCACGAGCCGATCACGCCGTGCAACGGCCAAACTCCCAGTACGTCATCGATCTTCAGCTTTTCCTGCTCGTAGTGGAAGCCGTACACGAAAATTATCGAGGCAATGCAACCGACCACAAACGAGGCCAGCGGATGCATGATGTCGCTGCCGGCGCAGACCGCGATCAGTCCCGCCAGGGCGCCGTTGTGAACAAAACCCGGATCGTTCTTGCCGGCCACCAGGGCCGCCAGTACACCGCCGACCATTGCCATCAGCGAATTGACCGCCACCAGTCCTGAGATCTTCTCAAAATTTCCGGCGCTCATGACATTGAATCCGAACCAGCCCACCGCCAGGATCCACGAACCCAATGCCAGGAAAGGGATGTTGCTGACCGGAATCGGGTGGGACTTGCCGCGAACATAGCGTCCCATGCGTGGCCCGAGGATGATTACCGCCGGCAGCGCAATCCAGC
>MGZK01000084.1:11807-65470 GCA_001802125.1 Geobacteraceae bacterium GWC2_55_20 | reverse complement strand
ATCGCTGTCAAATCCGAAGATGAATGAGCCCTTTACTCCTATTCCGTGGTCATGCATGCGCTTGACCACGTCGATGTACTGTTGCGGTTTGTTGACACCCTTGTTGATTGACTTGAGGGTTTCGGCCGAAAGCGATTCGAAACCCACCAGCAGGCCCATGCATCCGCTCTTTTTGCACAGGGAAAGAATCTCGTCGTCCTGAGCCATATCCACCGAGGTCTGGCCGAGCCAGTCCAGATTGTAGGGAATAATGCGTGTCAGCAATTCACGGGCGTGCCGTTTGCTGCTCATGATGTTGTCGTCATTGAAGAAGACCAGGTTCTGCCAGGTAAATCGTCCGGGAAATGGCTTCATGTTCCGGATTTCCTGCTCAATATCATCAATGGAGCGATTGCGAAATTTACCGCCGAAGGAACTGGTAACAGAACAGAATTCGCAGTTGAAGGGGCACCCACGCGTGGTTTCGACGAAATGCACCGGGAGATAGCCCTTGCCCCGGTAATGTTTCCAATCAACAGGTGGTCGGTTGTCCAGCGCTGGATAGCCTTCTGAGTGACGATAGACCTGCTTGAGTTGACCTTGTTGAACATCATACAGAAGGGTCGGCCACAGATCTTCCGCTTCGCCTACGAGTACGCTGTCGCAGTGCTGAAGCGCTTCCTCGGGCAATTTTGAGGCGTGCATGCCTCCCATAACAACTTTTATGCCGCGGCTTCGAAAACGATCGGCAATCTGATAACCACGCCTCACTACAGGTGTCATCGTGGTGATGCCGACAAGATCAGCGTTGAGTTCGAAATCCAGCGTTTCAACCTTTTCATCTATGATCATGACCTCCCATTCTGGTGGCGTCAGTGATGCCACCTTGAGCAGGCCGAGATATGGCATGCGGAAGTAAAAGTCACTACCCAGAAGACCGCGTTCACCGATGGGGGAAATCAATAGCAGGCGTTTTTTCATGATTACCTCTCGTTATAATCCGGATATCACCACTTCTGCTTCATTTCAAAAGCCAAAATCTCAGGCAGATGCCTCAGAAACTTAAGAATGCTGCGGGGAGATCTCCAGAGCATGCTGGCATAGCCCCAATGGATCCTGGCGCGGTGGTAAAACCGGCGGATGAATTCATCGTACAGATTTTCCAGTTGTTCTTTGGTCATGCCATGCGGAATAAATACGAAGTTCATGCAATTCATCTGCGGCCAGTTTTCATCAAACTCGCCATGCTCACGGATAGTCTTGTAGACCGGCGCACCCGGAAAAGGCGTAAACTTGGTGACGTTGATCTCTTCCAGAGGCAGCGACAAGGCATAATCGATCGTACGGCGGATCGCTGCTTCGTTTTCGCCAGGCAGCCCGATCATGAATAGTCCCTTGACCCGCATGCCTGCATCCTTGACCATCTGTAACTTGCTGCCGACCTCGTCCAGTCCGAAAAATTTGCGATGTTTCTTTACAACCTCCGGGTCTCCCGATTCTATCCCGAAATTTACCTGCCAGCAGCCCGAGTTCTTCAGCAACGATAGTAGTTCATGATCCACATGCTCCAGTCTGGCGATACAGTTGTAGGTTACTTTAAGTTGTTTCTGCTTTTTAAGTTCGCAAAAGCGTGTCACGCGATTTCGGTCAAATGTAAACAGGTCGTCGTAGAAAAATACATGACGTATGCCGTATTTACTGTTAAGCATTTCGACATGTCCGATAATATATTCCGGAGAATTAAAGCGAAAACCGCGGGCGAAGACGGAACGGTCGCAATAGGAACAGCTGTACGGACATCCCCGGCTGGATATGATGCTGGAATTGGGGGCCGTTGGAAAGCTGAACAGGGGTAAAGTGTAGCGTTCAGGGAAATTCGGTAGAAGGTGATAGGCCGGGAAGGGTAGTGTATCCAGTTCTGCTATCAATTCTCGCTGGGCCGACAAAGTACCGACTCCATGCTTGCGATAGGCTACTCCGGGGATATTCTCCACCATTTCGCAGCCACTTTGTACCAACTCCAGCATGGTCTGTTCACCTTCACCGATGACCAGGTAGTCGATGTCTGGAAACGAATCCAGTAGTGGCGCTCCGATCGTGCAGGCATGGGCTCCTCCGGCCACAGTAAAAATTTCAGGTTTAAACTTCTTTACCAGCCTGGCAATTTCGTAACCTTCCAAGAATGACGATGTGGTACATGATAACCCGACTATGTCCGGCTTTCTTGATATTATCGTCTCAAGCAGCGCCTCAGCTGAGGTGGGTGCCGCATAGCAGTCTATGATTTCAACCTGAATAGCATTCTGTTCCAAAACCGCGGCAATGCTCATGATTCCCAGTGGCGGCATCAGGTTGAAAATAGTGGTTATATCCTGCACGCCGGGCAGAAAATTGTTGCCATAGGGGTGGATGAAAAGAACCTTCACTTTACAGACTCCGCAGTAGTTCCATTGATTTTGAATCTGATCCTTGTATGGCTGGTCATATTTGCAGAAAGTAGCGTTGATTGCCAGCAGAAACATGAGCCAACAATCTTGAGAACGATGTCTTAACCGCATAAATATTGACAAGCCGGATTGTGTAAGGGATTATATGCCATGCCCGAACTTCCCGAAGTGGAGAGCGTTCTCCGTACTTTGCAAGAATGTCCCCCGGTTTTACCGGGACGGATGATCAATAGCGTTATTGTCCTTTCCGATACAGTGATATCTGGTTGTCCTGTCGCTAATTTTACCGGCGAACTTGAAGGAATGCTTTTTTCCTCAATAGCTCGTCATGGCAAATATCTGATTTTCAGAATGATCAGACCCGGCGTTGGTTGCAGTGGGTCTTTTCTTGTTTTTCACCTGCGAATGACCGGAAGACTGTTTCTTGTTCCACGCGAGCATTCAATAGAACGGCATACACGGCTAGTGCTGATACTGGACAATGACCTGGCATTGCGTTTTGATGATCCCAGGAAATTCGGCAGGGTCTGGTTGGCAGCCAATCCCGCGGATGTGCTTTCAAAGCTTGGACCTGACGCTTTGACGGTGACCCCGGAAATTTTCAGGTCAAGAATATCTGCTTTACAACGTAAGATCAAACCGCTGCTTCTGGACCAATCTTTTCTTGCCGGCATAGGCAATATCTACGCGGACGAAATCCTTTTCCGGGCGGGTATTCATCCGCTCACATCCAGTCGTGACCTCACACCGTTTGATATTGAACGGCTTTGTAATGCTATTCGCGATATTTTGTCTGATGCAGTCGAATCCAATGGAGCCAATATTGACGGGGTCTTCGGTAAAGGGCGTTTTGTTGTAAGTGTCTATGGCAGGGAAGGGCTGAGCTGTTCAAGGTGCGGTTCAACGATAATTAAAATCAGAGTCGGCCAGCGTGGGACCCATGTGTGCCAGGTATGTCAACCCTTTCTTTGAGCCGATCATATCAAAGTAGGCGGTTACTGTGACTTGACTTTCAATCAACTGCTGGTGCAAAGTGTGGTCTGAAGCAGCTGAACAAAAAATAATTAACGTTGATTACAGGGGGAGATATGGAGTTACGGATTCTGGGAAGCGCAGGCGCGGAGTTCCCCGATTTCAGGCCTCCGGCGTTTCTGATAGACGGCATACTGTTGCTGGATGCCGGCACGATAGGTTCTGTATTAAGCGAAGAGGAACAGTGGAATATCCACAATATATTTATTACCCACTCCCATCTTGACCATATCCGCGGCATTCCAGCCCTGGCGGATAACATAATTATTAAAAACCTGAATCATACCGTTAATATACACTGTACTATCGATGTTAAGACCGCCTTGCAAAATCATTTGTTCAACAACATTATTTGGCCGGATTTTACAAAAATACCCTCCGTGGCCGACCCGGTGATTGCATACTCAAATTTAATTACTTATCAGGAATACGAAGTTGAAGGATATACCATTCAGGCCATACCTGTTAACCATACCGTGCCGGCTGTTGGCTTCCGGGTGGCTTCAGGCGGCCGGACGATTGTCTATACCGGGGACACCGGACCAACTGAAGATATCTGGAAATACTGTTCGGGAATTGATGCTCTGATAGTTGAAGTGTCGTTTCCCAACAGTATGGAATCGCTGGCCCTGCTTACCAAACACATGACTTCCACAATGCTTCTGCAAGAGTTGACCAAGATTGATACATTACCCAAAAGAATACTTGTTACCCACCCAAAGCCGCAATATGTGGATATCATTCGCAGAGAAATAGAATCTCTGAATATAGCCGGTATCGAGCTTCTGCGTGACGGATCCATTTATGACATATAGTGCGTGAAAGATTGTCATGATCAATTCACTTGGGCGGGTTTTTCTAGTCAAGATACTTTTTTTGTCCGATATATTCCAAATGCTGGTGCAGGCTTCCGGCAACGCTGTTCGTGCATTTAGTTACGGTACTGCTGCCATACGGATGGTTTTCCTGAAGCAGATATATTTCACCGGATTTGAGGCGGCAAAAATCATCGTTATAATTGCCGTTATTATCGGGACTGTAATAATAACCCAGGTTGTAAGCCTGGCCGGTAATAACGGTGCTTTGGTCGGGAAGATCCTGGCATGGGTTGTTTTGCGCGAGCTGGCGCCGCTCTTGACTGCTATTATCGTAATTGCACGAAGCGGAACTGCAATTGCAACCGAACTTGGAACAATGAAGATCAATGGTGAAATTGAATCAATCGAGATGCTTGGTATTCCAACAACTTCATATCTGGTTATGCCGCGCATTATCGGTGTTACAACAGCAATAGTCGTTCTGACGGTGTATTTCGTAATGACTGCCTTTGTTGGCAGCTTTCTGGTTGCATCAATTGGATGGCATGTTCCTTATCAGCAGTTTATACAGGGGATTGTCTCTTCACTTGGATTAAGGGAAGTTGTCATGCTGTTTGCCAAGAGTACCTTTTTCGGATTATTTATCTCATCTACCTGCTGCTGGTACGGCCTGAACGTTGACCGCAGCGCCACTGAAATTCCCCAGGCAGCTACCAAGGCTGTTATGACCAGTCTGTTTACTGTTTTTCTCCTGGATGGTCTTATTACCTATCTCTCCTCGGTTATGAAGGTATGACCTGTTGAAAGCTCATGTTTCTTAATTATTTAGTCTTGCTAAAACTGCCTGTTTGCAGTATCTTGCAGGGCAATAGTTGCTTATATGATTGATTATGGAGGAAGAATGTACAGCCAGCCGGGTAAGACTAAATTTCAGGTTGATCTTCGCCAGCATTTGCGCGACCAAAACATTAGTGGCAATCTTGTGCATCTTATTTGTGAGATTGCCGAGGCCAGCAAGTATGTGATCAATGCGGTCAGAACCGGAGACCTCGGTGTTGCTGGTACTTCCAATCTATACGGTGAAGAACAGCTGGCGCTGGATGTTCTCTCGGATCGAATCATGCGCAAGCGATTGCAGCATTCCGGAGTTGTCTGCAATATCGCTTCTGAAGAGATGGAGGAAATCTTTCAGGTTACCAGCAATCCTCAAGGGATGTTTTCGGTTGCATATGATCCGCTGGACGGTTCTTCACTGGTTGATGTCAATCTGGCAGTTGGTACCATTGTCGGTATCTACCAGGGAAACGATCTGCTCCAGCCGGGCCGCAAGATGGTCGGCTCAATGTATATTCTCTATGGACCACGGGTTTCCCTTGTATATTCGGTCGGCAAGGGTGTCTATGAATTCACTATGAACCAATTGATGGAGTATACTCTGACACGCGAGAATATACAGATGCAACCTTCAGGTGATATCTACTCGCCGGGCGGCTTGAGAAAAAAATACAGCGAAGGAAATGAAAAGTTCATCCGATACTTGGAGGCGAAAGGTTCAAAATTGCGTTATTCCGGCGGTTTCGTACCCGATATCAACCAAATTCTGATGAAAGGTAAAGGTGTTTTCATGTATCCGGCGCTGTCGGATGCTGCCAACGGCAAGTTGCGACTTCTTTTTGAACTTAATCCAATGGCTTTTCTGATCGAACAGGCCGGAGGAATGGCTACAAACGGAGAAATTCCGATTCTGGATATCTTGCCGGAAGGGCTTGACCAGCGGGCCCCCGTGTATATAGGTTGCAGGAACGATGTTGAAAAAGCCGCAGAGTTTTTGAATGGTATGGACTAAAAGGCATTTCGCAGCGTCTTATGATGGATAACGCGTTGAAACAAGACCATTTGCCACAACGGCTTTGCAGTGAAATTCAGCTTTTTGATCTGTGCGACCTGACTTCGTGCGGTTTCAAATCGGGGCGTTTTTGCAGTAACTCTGAATTGCTCCGCAGATTTGAAGGAATAGCCGAGCAGGAGGTCAGATTACCGGATCGGATTATGGATGAAGAGCTGGATGGTGACGAAGAAGCCGATGGTGACTTCTATGACTATGAGGCCGGACCGGTTGGAAACGACGAGTGGGAAGATGAATAATTAGAAATCAGATTTAATTAAATCGTAATCAAAGCATCAATTAAGATGCTTCCCAGTTTGTTTTAGCATTCTAAGCGGGGTTCGGATTATTTCGAATCCCGCATTTATTTATACAAGCCGTTTGCCCGCACATTCCTCCCAATGATGCCGGTTTATTGAGAGGAACAATTCGGCTATCTCCGGGTCAAACTGGGTTCCGCTGTGCTTGACCACCTCATTTGTTACCGCTTCAAAAGGGAGTGCGCGACGATATGGACGGTCGGATGTCATCGCGTCCAGTGTATCGACCAGCGCAAATATTCGAGCACCGATTGGTATTTGTGAACCCTTGATCTGTTTCGGATATCCTGTGCCGTCAAATCGCTCATGGTGACATAGAATTATTTCAGAAGGTGATTTCAGAAACTTTATTTCCGACAGAATTGCATAACCAACCTGCGGGTGTCTGCGCATTTCCGCCCATTCATCCTCGTCCAGCGACCCTGGTTTCAGGAGAATGTTATCTGAAATCCCGATCTTGCCGATATCGTGCAACAATGATCCCTTGGCAAGTTCGTCCAACTCTTTTCCCGTCATCCCCATTTTCTGGGCTAAAAAAACGGCGTAATTCATGACGCGCTCGGAGTGTGATCCAACTTCTTTTTCCCTTGCATCCAGCGCCCGTACTAGAGCGGTCAGAGTACTGTCGTAAGTCAGAGTCAACTCGTTCATGGTTTTTCGAATCTGTTCGGTCTGCTCCATCACTTTGAACTCTAGATTCGCTTGATAATTCTTTTTTTCAATGGCAAGGCACCTGCGTTCGATCAGGTTTTTAACGGTTAGTACAACACGGTTTATGCCAAACGGTTTTGTAATATAATCATCCGCTCCGAGATGAACACATTCCATCGCGGTGTTCATGTCGGATAATCCGGTTATCATAAGCACCGCAATATCCGGATCAACTTTTTTAAGGTCACGCAGCAATTCAACACCGCTTCTGCCCGGCATCATGATATCTGAAATCACAAGATCGATCTGTTGCTTTCCTAGAATTATAAACGCCTCATCAACGTTGGCCGCTTGATGACAAACATACTTGTCCTGCTGCAGGGCTGAAGATAATAAATCCCGTATCATTTCTTCATCATCGACAATCAGAATATGTTCTTTCATCTACACTGCTCCACCGTTGATTTATTTTTACCTCTCAAACAGTCGTGTACCATCTTTGAAAGTTCATGGGTACCGAAAGGCTTGACAATTACGTACAAGCTCTCTTCTTTTATACCGGTTATGCTGAATTTAACGTCAGCATAACCGGTCATGAACACTATTTTCAAGTCCGGATTTCTTTCCAGCATAATCTTTGCCATTTCAGGTCCTGAAATATCAGGCATCATAACATCCGATAATATCATTTCTATCTTATTACCATATTGATCGAAATATCTCAGGGCCTCAACCGGACCGTTTGACGTCAAAACATCATAACCATTGGATCTAAGTGCTGCAGCGGTAAAATCCAGCACGGTCTGTTCATCTTCCACCACCAGAATCAAGCCACCGGTTCCAAAGGACTCAACAGTATCTCTACAAACCGTATCCGATTCAGACTCGGGGTGCTCCAGAATCACTCTGGGCAGATAAACCCTGAATTCCGATCCGAGTCCAAGTTCGCTAAGCACTTGAATATAGCCGTTACTCTGCTTTACAATCCCATAAACTGTCGCGAGTCCAAGGCCGGTTCCGGAGTCTTTTTTGGTAGTAAAAAACGGTTCGAAAATTCGTGAAATGACCTCTTCCGACATGCCCATGCCCGAGTCGCGCACGGATATCATCACATAGGAACCTTCTTTTGCTCCACGGTTGTGAAATACAAAATTTGAATCCAGGTCCGCATTGGCTGTTTCAACCATGATTGTTCCGCCGCGCTCCATTGCATCCCGGGCGTTGATGACAAGATTCATGATGATCTGTTCGATCTGGCTCGGATCAGCCATGACATGCCCTACGTCCGTGGCAAGATTGGTGGTCAGGATGATATTCTCACCGATCAGGCGGCTGAGGATCTTATGAAGACCTGAAATGAAAGTATTCACCCGGACCGGTTTCGGATCAAGCACCTGGCGGCGTCCAAAACCCAGTAACTGCCTGATTAGAGTAGTTGCGCGTTCGCCGGCATTGAGAACCTGTTCGAGATCTTTTTTTGCCGGACTGTCGTCACCGATCTTCTGGATTGCCAATGTACTGAATCCGTTTATAACGGTAAGAAGATTATTGAAGTCATGGGCGATGCCTCCCGCAAGTTGTCCGATGGCTTCCATCTTTTGAGACTGCTTCAGCTGTTCCTGGGTCGCTTTGCGAATCGTTTCCGCACGTGCTGAACTGAAGGCGAGTGAACATGGGTGAGTAAAAATATCAAAATCAGCTATATCGTTGTCCGAATACCCAAACTCACAGTTTGCCAGGCCGATCATTCCGATCACTGAAGAACCGACTTTCAGTGGAAACCCGGCAAAACTGGAAACTGTTGGAGAACACAATCGACATGTACATGATTTCCACTGGTTGTCTTCTGCCCGATTTACTATGATGGTTTTTTTCTCGATAATCGGTGCCATGAAAAGTGATGTGTGAAGCGGCACCTCATATGAACCGTGGCGCAGTATTTCATATTGGATGTCATGATAACCGGATAAATCTTGTGCCGATTCAACCGAAGTAGTTAATAATGCCAGGACAACCGCATTACCATTAGGCAATAGTTCCATGATTATTCCGAACGGTGAGCTGGTGCTCGCCATACAGGTTTCCAGAATAATACCGGCCATTTTCGACAGACTGCCATTTTCAATAAAATGGAGGTTGGCAATATTTATCGATTCTATCAGTTTTATCTGCCGCTGGTGGTGTTCTTCGTTAAGCCGTATCAGTGTGATATCGTCTGCAACCTTTATAAAATGGGTTATCTCGCCATCATTACCCTTTATTGATGATATAACCGCTCTCTCATGATAAAAAGTTCCGTCCTTGCGACGATTAAAAAACTCGCCGCTCCATTCGGCACCAGCCAGCAGTGTATCCCAGAGACGTTCATAGAAGGCCGCCGACATCCGGCCTGATTTGAGAAATGCCGGCGATTTTCCGGCCGCTTCAGCATATGAATATCCTGAAGCTCTGGTGAAAGCAGGATTCACATACTCAATGATACCCTTGCAATCGGTAATTATGACCTGTGCAGACCCAATCTCTGCGGCTCGATAGAATTTGCGAAGCTCGGTCTCTGCAAATTGACCTACTACATCATTTATCGAAGTGTCGGAATTCATTTATTATTGATACTTCCCGGCTGCATCTTTACAGCAGCATAATAGATTAATTGTATTATCTCTATCTTCTATCACCCAATTGTCATGTTTTCAAGTAGCATAACCTGTGATATAGTGCCTTTGTCGGTTGTGGTCAAAAAACACGCGTAATATCAGTTTGTTGTAGCTGAAATCATCGGAGGCGATTTGCATGCCACATCTTGTTAAGTTGATTGTTGTATCCATTGTCATGTGTCAATCAATCGTCTGGGCTGCTGAAGTTAAAGAGGTTTTTACCCAAAAATCATTTGTAATGCGCATGTTTCAGCATTTATCGTGGGATCAGGGCTTATCAAAAGAACCTACTGACCGGGATTATCTGCAAATACTTGGTGGCAAACGCACCTTCAGATACGAAGCCGAAAATGCTTATAATGAAAATACGGACCGGGTTACCGTTCGGAACTTCACATTATACGGTCCGTTTACCGGCAAGGGATGGTTATTGGGCGTTTCCGATACTACCGCGGTTGATTTTGCCGCACTGGTCCCGATTAAGGGTGAGTATGTTCTGAAAGCCGTGATCAAGGGAAATGGATTCATCTGGAACATAGGCGACAAAAAGTATCGGGCTGATTCAAAATCGGATGCTTTTGGTGAAGTGGAAATCGGAAAAATATCCCTGAATGCCGGAGTATTGAAAATTCATGTTTCGATTCCACCGGAGGGCGCTATTGACTCATTTTCACTCTCGGCACCGGATTATACGCCGATACAGCCGGTTGCAGGCTGGCGTTTCAAGGAGCCACTCACCGCCGGACAGATGGCTGAAATAGTGGTTTCCATGTCGGGGCGACATGAGCAGTTGCAGAATTCTGAAAACGATACTCCGAGGCGGCTGTCTGTTTTTGAATCTGCCATCATTCCTCCAACTGCTGCTCCAACCGCTATCGAAGAGTTTGGAAAATTCACTTCTCGCGAGTGGGTCCGCTCAGATTATCGTGGAGCATCGATCCAGGTCCCTGTAAAAACAGCCACGGCAGGTTTTTATGTAATCACTGCAAACGTGATGGGGGGACGCATAACCGGGAGCGTCAATGAATCGCTGTTCGAAGCATTGGCCAAACCTTTTTTTGATACGGTGCGTCTGGGATTGTTCCGTCTGGAGTCCGGCGACAACCTGATAACGATTAACCTGCCGCCGATGGGTGGAATTGATACACTGGAACTCAGCATGAAAAACATGGGTTCCGACAGCTTCCTTGCGGTCAGCGGCATTAAAGGGCCCGCCGGGCGTCTGATATCAGTTGACGAGGCCGATGCTACAATAAAATCGGTTACGGGTTCCTATCCGGTAAGAAGGTAGTTTGAAGTAATGTTACGGAAATGGCCATTATTGATACCTTTTGTGTCGATGGCTGCCGGATTGTCAGTATCTTTATTCACGAACCAGACCTGCCCGATTCAAGTTTTGGCCGCCTGTTTTACCTGCCTGCTTCTCTCCCTGTTTCATCGCGACCAGCGTATCATCTCCGGTTGCGTGGTCATGTTCTTCTTCGTCTGGGGATTATTTGCCCTTACCCCATGGTTTTCTCCGGTTAAGTCACCAGCCTCAATCAGCAACAAAGTTTCAGGTGCTCCCGCTACGGTTGAAGGCATTGTTGCGGGGCGACCCTCTGTAACAGCCGATGGAAGCCGTGTTGTTGTAGAGACGGAGAGCATAATATCTGAAAATAGAATTGAACCGGTTTGCGGATTGCTGCTGCTGTCCGTTTCCCAAGGCGAGGTTTCTCTCGTAAAAGGCGACAGAATCAGGTTCGTGACACAAATTACATTACCGCATCGACTGGGCCTGCCGGGTGAATTTGATTACCCCCGCTATCTTTCGTTCCAGGGAATAACAGCCACAGGCCGTGTTGTTTCACAGCAGG
This sequence comes from Geobacteraceae bacterium GWC2_55_20, assembly GCA_001802125.1. Classification (GTDB taxonomy): domain Bacteria; phylum Desulfobacterota; class Desulfuromonadia; order Geobacterales; family Pseudopelobacteraceae; genus JACRCG01. The sequence goes on along the minus strand of MGZK01000084.1, from coordinate 53,828 downwards.
ATATTGTCATGATTCGGGCCGCCGCCGAAGAATCCGTTCAAAGATCTATCGATATTGTTGCCAGAACTCTGGGGGATACCATTCGACAGGCGGTACCTGATGTCAGAATATCGTCGGTGCTTACCGCGCTCTTGCTTGGCGATCAAAAACGTATTCCGGAGAATCTTGCCGATGCCTATACCAGGGCCGGAGTCACTCACATCCTCTCTATTTCCGGATTCCATGTAGGTATCATTGCCACGTTTATCAGTCTGATATCCCTTGGCATACTGTCCCGTTTCGAATCTTTGGCATTGCGGTGGAACGTGCGCCGCATCTCGGTTCTGATTGCCATCCCGTCGATGGTGTCCTATCTGTTTCTGACCGGAAACGCCCCGGCTACGGCACGTTCAGTGATCATGCTGGTTGCCTGCGCCGTGGCGCTTTATGTTGAAAGAGAGACCGATGCCATCAATATGCTGCTGCTGGCTGCATGTCTTCTGATTTCGATCAACCCGGTGACCTTGTTTGATGTCTCATTTCAACTGTCGTTTTTATCGCTATGGGGAATCATTATCACGGTACCGGTACTCAGCGAGCGTTTTTCCGCAGCGGTTCCCCGGCGATCACTAGTATTTATCCAGCTATTGGCGGCATCGATTGCAGCCTCGTTCGTGACACTGATACCGGTGCTGCATACGTTCAAAGTGGCTTCCCTGAACGGAATACTCGCAAATTTCCTGATAGTCCCGTTGCTGGGGTATGGCGCGGTAATTAGCGGTTTCTGCGTTTTGCCACTGATAGTTCTGGTTCCGGATATTTCAGGGGCTCTGCTCTGGCCGTCAACCAAGCTGATCCATCTTTCAAACATGATCGTGGAATGGTTTTCCGTCTTGCCGGTAATACACTTTACCAGGATTACTGCATGGGACATGTTTTTCTTTCTTTTATTCATGCTCAGCGTAACCTTTGTTCGAGGTGTTCGCGGGCGGTTTGCTTTTGCGGCCGTCATGCCGCTTGCGGCGGTCATGATTCATGCAACTGGACCGTCAGCAGCGGACGGGCGGTTGCATGTTACGATGTTGAGCGTTGGCCAGGCGGAATCGATGTTTCTTGGTCTGCCGGACGGATCGACCATGCTGGTGGATGGTGGCGGCTATCTTCAGGACAACGGCAGGGACTTCGGGCGAAGAATTCTTCTGCCGGCATTGGAGTCACTTGGAATTCGCAGGATTGACCGGTTGATTATAACCCACGACCACCCGGATCATATTGGAGGATTGTCCTTTGTTGTGAAAAATATTACGGTTGGTGAATGCTGGACAACATCGGGTACTTATTCAAGGTTGCAGCATAGTGACCTGAGATCCGTACTGTCTGAGCGGAAAATACCGGTTCGGCTGCTTGCGGCCGGAGAATCAATAAATCTTGCATCCGGTGTGGATTTCAAAGTCTTTTCACCCGGCCAGCATGTGATCAGGAAAGATGGAGATGATATTCGGAATACAAATGAAGATTCTCTGGTATTTCGTATCAGTTTTGCTCAGTTCAGCATGCTCTTTACAGCGGACGCCGGTTTTGACGCGGAGCGCAAAATGATTTCAAGAGGCAGTGACTTGGAATCAACCGTGCTGAAAGTGGGGCATCACGGGAGTGCATATTCCACGTCAGAGGAGTTCGTTGATCTTGTTCGGCCGAGGATGGCTCTGATTTCGGCTGGTGCGGGCAATACGTTCGGATTGCCCTCCGGGAGAACAATTGATCTGCTTAAAGCAAAAAGCATCCTGGTTTATCGTACAGACCGTGACGGTACTATCGAACTGGCAAGTGACGGCAAGAATTTGAATGTCTACACCAGATATGGACCCGATTGATTAATAAAGCTATTTGACACTGTTTACGTAAATAGAGTACAAGATGTATTGATAATAGTTATATTACCCGTTCCGAAGTGACATTGAATGAATACGATCCTTGTGGTTGAAGATGACAAGCTGTTTCGAGAAATGTTTTCCAACCTTCTTAAAAGTGAAGGTTACCAGGTGGATTGCGCCTCCTGTGGCAGTGAAGCTCTCAAGATGCTTACCAGCAACCAATATGATCTTGTTGTCACCGATCTTGTCATGCCGGATATCAATGGCCTTGAGATTCTTTCTCATGTTCGTGAAAGTTATCCAACCGTCGATGTCATCATGGTTACAGGCAATGCAAATCTCGAATCCGCAATATATGCGTTGAAACACGGTGCCCGTGACTTTCTGGCCAAACCGGTTAATCCCGATGAGTTCAAGCATTCGGTCGCACAGTGCATGCAACAGCGCAGGTTGCTTGATGAAAATGAAGAACTCAAAAAAATGCTCACCCTGTTTCAGGCCAGCCAGGCAATTGCCGGTTGTCTCGACATAGGCAGGGTTTACCAGCTCCTGCTGGACTCGATTGCACGCGAAACCGGAATCAGCAGAGCCCTGGGTCTGTTTCTTGCCGGCGGTAAGCTGGAGTTGAATGAAACAAAAAACATATCGCCGGAATCTGGCAATATTCTTGCGGCAGAAATCCTGCTGGCACTGCCCGAAGCCAATCCTGAACAGCATCTGATTCAGCATATCCAGCTGATCTCTCCCGATACACCGGATGGGTTCAGGGAGGCGTACCTGATTCATATCCTCAACCAGGCTGTTTACAGGGGCGTGATCGTACTCTTTAACGATCCTGACCGGGAACTTCCAGATATAACTCCCTGCGGCAAAAACATAATCTTCCTGATCGAGCAGTCAGCCCATGCTTTTGAAAACGCCGAGACATTTTCCCACGCCAAAGAGATGCTTTTTATCGATGATATCAGCGGGCTTTTTAATCACCGCTACCTTGATATCGCCCTGGACCGTGAAATGAAGAGGGTGGAACGCTATGCTTCACACCTGGCGGTGCTTTTTATCGATGTGGACGGTTTCAAGTTGGTGAATGATACTCACGGTCATCTGATCGGCAGCCGGGTGCTTGCGGAATTCGGAGCCCTGCTGAAAAAATCGGTGCGTGATGTTGACGTGGTTATTCGCTACGGCGGTGATGAATATACGGCCATACTTGTGGAAACGCCGGCCGAGTTGGCCCAGGTAGTAGCCGAGCGTATAAGGCAGCAGGTTGAAGCCCATCATTTCCTTGTGGAAGAAGGGCAAGATATCCGTCTCACCTGCAGTATAGGATATGCCTGTTGTCCGGATGATGCCGCCAGGAAAGAGGATCTGATAGAGATGGCCGACAAGGCCATGTATGTTGGTAAGGCGGCCGGCAAGAACCGTATTCAGCGGATATCAATCGCTTCCTGAGTCGTTGTTCCCATATGAGTCCGATCGGTGCGGTTTATTTATGTCCGATCGGGCTTTTTAATTACATGCAAGATATATATCGGGGTGAAAAGTGGCACTTACTGCAATCAAGGGTTTTAATGACATTTTGCCGGAAGAATCCGGCCGCTGGCACTATATCGAACAGGCCGCGCGCAGTATTTTTGAACTGAACGGCTTTAGCGAGATCCGGGTGCCGGTCATGGAGAAGACCGAACTGTTTTGCCGTTCTATCGGAGATGCTACAGACATTGTAGAAAAGGAAATGTACACCTTCGTAGACAAGGGTGAAAACAGCGTTACGCTACGGCCGGAAGGGACCGCCGGAGTCATGCGTGCTTTTATCGAGCACAAACTCTATGCACAGGATCCTGTCACCAAGTTGTTCTACCTGGGGCCGATGTTCCGGTACGAACGACCGCAAAAGGGTCGGTACCGGCAGTTTCACCAGATTGGAGCAGAGATAACCGGTGTCTGCGATCCGTTGTCCGATACCCAGGTTTTGAACATGCTGGTATCTTTTTTCCACGAGATCGGTTTGGATGAACCATCGCTGCAGATCAATTCACTGGGATGTCCAGAATGTCGTCCGGCCTATCGCAGTGCGCTCTGCCTCTTCCTGGAAGAACGGCTGGAGAGCCTCTGCGAAGATTGCAAGCGTCGATTCGGTACCAATCCGCTCAGAACACTTGATTGCAAGGTTCCAGGATGTGTCGAGGCCACAAAAGGAGCTCCATCCATGCTGGAGCATCTCTGTGGAGATTGTAACCTGCATTTTGATTCTGTCCGACATTATCTCGACCTGTCAACCACACCCTACAGCATCAATCCTCGTATGGTTCGCGGGCTGGATTACTATACCAGGACTACGTTTGAAGTGGTGACCGGCCTGTTGGGTTCCCAGTCGGCTGTGGCTGCGGGAGGACGCTATGACGGGCTGATTTCGCAACTCGGTGGGCCCGCTATTCCCGGAATCGGTTTTGCAATCGGACTGGAACGGGTGGCGTTGCTTCTGGGACAGAGGGATTTTACTACCGTACCGGATCTGTTTATTGCCACAATGGGGACAGGGGAGCGCGATACAGCTTTCCGCTTGATGGATGGTCTGTTGAAGTCCGGAGTGAGGGTAGAACTGGATTATGAGTGCAAAAGCCTCAAGAGCCAGATGCGACGGGCAGACAAACTCAAAGCGCGCTTCAGCGTGGTAATCGGCGAAAACGAGGTCAAGTCCGGAAAGGCATCTTTCAAGCGGATGTCTGATGGTTCAGTTACGGAAGTGGCCCTGATTGTTGATGAAATTGCAAGAACATTAAAGCTGCAATAGCTTGAATCATGCCGGAAAAGATAATGTTCAAGATAGAGGGGCGGAATTCCTGAATTCAAATTGTGCCTGTTGATGGATTGATGTGGACAGGGAAATAAAATGAAACCGGAAGTTTTTTTTGCATACAAACCGCTAAAACTATGATAGTGGTTAAAAAATATAAAGTTTACAGCTTTTATAAGATTCAGGCAGCAATAACGATGATATTCAAACACTCGTGCTAACATGAGTGCAATACACAAGCGGGACAGAAGGAGTAGTGGCATGACAACAGGCAGAGTAAAGTGGTTCAACGACAGCAAAGGTTTCGGTTTTCTTGAGCAGGAGCAGGGCGAGGACATCTTCGTACACTTCTCCGCTATTTCTGGTGAAGGTTTCAAATCCTTGGCCGAAGGCGATGCGGTTAGCTTCGATATCGTCAAAGGACCCAAAGGGCTGCAGGCAGCTAATGTAACTCGGATTTAATCAAACCTTTTCGGCACTCAAAAGCCCCGCCATCAGCGGGGCTTTTTTATTTCCGCAGGAGAATCAGACGTTGAAGCGGAAGTGCATTACATCCCCGTCTTTTACCACGTACTCCTTGCCCTCCAGCCGCATCAGTCCTTTTTCCTTGGCGCCGCTTTCACCATTGCAGGCGATGTAATCATCGAAAGCGATTACTTCGGCGCGGATAAAGCCCTTTTCAAAATCGGTATGGATAACGCCCGCAGCCTGTGGCGCCTTGGTGCCCTTGGTAATTGTCCAAGCGCGAACCTCCTTGACACCGGCGGTGAAATAGGTGATCAGGCCCAACAGGGAATATGCATTTCTTATCAGGCGGTCAAGTCCGGCTTCCTCCAGACCCATATCCTCCAGAAAAGCCTGCTTCTCATCGCCGTCAAGCTCGGATATCTCGGCTTCCAGCTTTCCGCAGATAACAACAACGCCCGAATTCTCAGCGGCCGCGATCTCACGCACTTTGGCGACATTGGGATGTTTCCCTTCCAGGTCGTCCTCGGTGACATTGGCCACATACAGCACCGGTTTGTCGGTCAGAAGATGGAGATCGCGCATCCAGAGCCGTTCGTCCTCGTTCTGGGCAACGCCGTGCAGTTTCGAGACCTGTTCAAGCAGTGCCCGGACTCGCAGGTAAAACTCAACCTCTTCCTTGGCCTTCTTGTCACCGCTTCTGGACATCTTTTCGGCGCGCTGGATTTTCTTCTCGATGGTATCCAGGTCCGCCAGGGCCAGTTCGGTATTGATGATTTCGATGTCGTCGGCGGGTGAAACCCTGCCGTTGACATGGACGACATTGTCGTCGTCGAAACACCTGACCACATGCACGACCGCATCAACACTGCGGATATGCCCCAAAAACTGGTTTCCCAGGCCCTCGCCCTGGCTGGCGCCCTTGACAAGGCCGGCAATATCCACGAATTCTATCGTGGTGGGTTGTATCTTCTGCGGATTGACAATTGCGGAAAGCTGGTCCATGCGGGGGTCGGGCACCTGGACAATTCCAACATTCGGTTCGATGGTGCAGAACGGGTAATTGGCCGACTCGGCACCCGCAGATGTAAGAGCGTTGAAGATAGTGGATTTGCCGACGTTGGGAAGTCCGACGATTCCGCAGTTGATAGCCATTGTGATCTATCCTTCCAGAAAATTTTTATTGTTGTTCAGGCTCATCGCTTTGGAAATGCCTTCGTCCAGCATCATCTTGAGCATATTGATGCCGCCGTCCAGGATTCGAGAGAGATGCTCCATCTGGACCGGCGGGATGTTGCCGAGCACGTGGCCGGTTGTATCGCCGTGAGGTGATTTGCCGATTCCGATGCGCAGGCGGATGAAATCATTTTTACCAAGCTGCTCCGTGATCGAGCGCAGCCCGTTATGACCGCCATGTCCGCCGCCCTGCTTGAAACGCACCGTGCCATAGGGGAGGTCGAGTTCGTCATGGATAACGATCAATTGGGAAATTGGAAGCTTGTAGAATTGAAGCGCCTGCATCACCGCTTTACCGGACAGGTTCATGAATGTCAGCGGTTTCAGCAGAACCAAGCGGTGGCCGGCATAGTTCCACTCACCGGTCAACCCGGAGAACGATTTGCGGGTAATATCGGTCTTCTCGCTGCTTGCCAGGCGATCCAAAAAAAGGAAACCCGCGTTATGGCGGGTCCATTGATAGGTGGGGCCGGGATTTCCCAGCCCCGCTATGATAAATGTGTTCATACCGTGTAATGCCGCTCGTATCAGGCGGCTGCCGGAGCTTCTTCTTCCTTGGCGCGGCCGAGAATGCTGACAACCGGAATGTTGGCTTTGTCGAGCAGTGCAACTCCTTCAGGGAGTACGATATCGCCGACATGAATTGAATGCGCGATCATGAGATCGGTAACATCGATTTCGATATGATCGGGAATGTTGCCCGGCAGGCACTCGGCGTGCAGTTCGTGGTGAGCCAGGTCGAGCAGGCCACCTTCCTTGACGCCGATGGCGATGCCTTTCAGTACAACCGGAACAGTCACGCGAATCTTCTCATTGGGGTTGATGCGGTGGAGATCGACGTGCTTGTAGGTTTTTTTGATCGGGTCGCGCTGCAGGTCCACAACGATGGCTATGCTCTGGTCCAGGCTTCCGCCGCCAACCAGCGTGATCAGGTTGTTCTGGCCACCTTCACCGGAAATGGCAGCCTGCAAGTCACGAATTTTGATGCTTACCGGCATCGGGTCCACGCCTTTGCCATAAACGACACCAGGGACCATATCAGCGTTACGGAGTCTGCGACATACACCTGTTCCGGTCTTGGTGCGTAATTCGATATTCATCTGTTTTTGTTGCATACTGTTCCTCCACTTTTAGTGACGGTTATTCCGCCCTATTCTGATAGATTGATTAATTCCACTAAACAAAAAGTGAGCTTACCGATTCATCCTCATGGATACGACGGATAGCTTCGGCCAGCAGTTCTGCTACCGACAGCATCCTGATTTTGGTGGTTGTCGCTTCCTTGTCTCCCAGAGGGATTGTGTCGGTCAATACAACTTCCTCGATTTCGGAGTTGTTAAGTCGTTCGATGGCTGGACCTGAAAGTACCCCATGGGTCGCACAGGCGTAGATGGCTTTAGCGCCGTTTTCCTTGAGGGCCTTGGCGGCCTGGGTCAGTGTGCCGGCGGTATCAATCATGTCATCCAGGATAATGGCAATCTTGCCGCGTACATCACCGATCAGGTGCATCACTTCGGCAACGTTGGGGCCGGTGCGGCGTTTGTCGATAACTGCCAGTGAGTAGTTAAGGCGCTTGGCAAAGGCTCTGGCGCGTTCCGTTCCGCCTGCGTCGGGAGAAACCATCACAACCTGTTCTCCGCTGAAGCGGTCTTTCAGGTAGTTGAGGATGACCGGCGCGGCATAGAGGTTATCAACAGGAATATTGAAAAAACCCTGGATCTGGCCGGCATGCAGGTCAATAGTTACCACCCGGTCCACACCCGCGGTTGTGATCAGGTCGGCCACCAGTTTGGCTGTGATCGGAGTGCGCGGCGCTGCCTTGCGATCCTGGCGCGCATAACCGTAGTAAGGCATAACTGCTGTGATGGTGGCGGCGGAGGCGCGTTTCAATGCATCCGTAATGACCAGCAGCTCCATCAGGTTGTCATTTGTCGGTGCGCATGTGGACTGGACGACATAAACATCGCGGCCACGGACATTTTCACCGATTTCGACCATGACTTCACCATCGGAGAACCGCCGCACGCGGGCGGCGCCAAGCGGCACTCCCAGGCTTGCGCAGATTTTATTAGCCAGCTCCGGATTGGAGTTCCCGGAAAAAATCCTGATCTTGTCATGCATGACGATAAACACCTTTCAAAAACGGAGCAATTTCAAACCCATCAATAAAGAGACAGATGATATACTAAATACTTTCAAAAAATGCAACTTTTTTGCGTAGGTTCGCAATCCGGGCTGATAAATAACAGCGGTTCGCTTCAAATGGGTTCGATGATTCCTTCCTGCTGGGCAAACACCAGGAAATCAAGAGTGTCGGCGATCGTAAGGCCAAGTTTGTGCAGAACCGTTCCGGTTGCGGTCTTGCCATCGAGATTTTCCAGGATGGAGTAAAATGAAGCATCCAGCGATTCCGTGCATACAAGGTTTTTATTGGGGTAGATGACGGCGTGTGATCCAATTGCCGAAAGATGCTTATGCATCCAGCCGATATTGGGTGCGCCGCAATCGAGGATGTCCTGTATCTCGTAATGGAATTTGGCCAACTGGGTGGAGGGGGCCAGACGGAAGGTCGAATTCAGGATTCTGGTTGCGGATTGCTGAGCCTTGATCCTGCCTGGCTGCGGAGCAAGCAGGGCCACGGCGTAGTGATGGTGATAATCCACCAGATCTAGGACAACTGGAAGAAAACGCTCCAGATTTCTTGCCTTGAAAAGCTGTCGCAGGAAAATTCTCTGCATCTCCCAGATATCGTTGTCGCTCAAGTCTCTTTCGGAAATATTCGGACCCTTGCCGGTGTCCATCCATTCTGCAAATGCTTTCAGGAACATGGCCGGTTTCAGGTTCACTGCTTTGGTTACCGCATTGAACCATGCCACCGCTTTGCCCCTGGTGAAAAATATATCGCAGGCTCTGGCCAGTGCTGCGGCATTTGCCATATCCTCGCTGCTGAAACTGTCTGAGGCCAGCAGTGTGTACGGAGGGCGGTTTTCCCATGAAAGGCCTTGCTCCGCTCCGCGAACGGCCAGTCTGGTGCCGGGCAGGATCGCCAGTGGGAAAATATCGATGTGATTCGGATAAAGCGACAACGCATAATCCAGGCTGTTGCGGAAGCTGTTCAAGGTGTCGCCGGGCAATCCGTAGATCAGATCGAAACCGAACACAGCTCCGCTGTCGTTCAAGAGTCCGGCCCTGCGCGAAAAATCGTCCCGGTCGAAGGAACGGCCGACCCGCTTGAGTACCTGCGGATTGGCGCTCTGGAGCCCTATCTGCAAAGAACAGGTGATCTGTGCAAACAGCTCCGCCATCTCGCGATCGATGAATTCGCTGCGAACTTCAAAGTGGAAATGGATTTGCGGAGCGGTTTTTCTGATCAGTCGCAGGATGTTCTTTGCCCTTTTTACATCCTGATTGAAAGTCGAATCCAGCACAAAAACCTGGGATACGCCTTTAGATGCGAAGTGTCGCAGTTCGGCTTCGACTCTCTCCAGGGAAAAGCGCCGTACTCCATGGTTGCCGCGGGCATCGAAACAGAAGTCACACTTAAAACTGCATCCTCGCGACAGTTGCCAAAGGATGCCGTCGTAGCTGCCGCAGTCGAGAATTCCATTCAGATAGGGCGAGGGGATCGTGTCCAGGTTGCTGACCGGCAGCGCCGGGGTGCGGAATGGATCTCCTTTACGGATGAGCCCCGGAATTTCCGGCAGTTCGCTGCCGGCAAGCAGGTGCTCGCAGAGGTCCGCGAATGGCCCTTCCCCTTCTCCGGCAATGACAAAATCCAGCACACCTTCCCGCAACACTCCCTCAGGGTTTGCTGTGGCTTCGGGGCCGCCCGCGAATATAAGGGTTTCGGGCAGGATTCTGCGCAGTGCGGCCGCAATCTCCAGGCAGGCGCCACGGTTCCAGACATACATGGAAAATCCGACTGCGCGGGGTTTTGCTGCTGCCAGCAAATCCGCTCCCTTTTCAGGATCCTGGCCAATATAAAAATCAATCAGGGAAACCTCGACTGAAGTTTCCCTGATTATACTTTTCAGAAAGGCATTTGCCAGCGGTACCGCTTGCGGGGAAGGGCAGGGGTGGATTGCGACCAGTTTGATTAGCACTTTAATCGAATCCTTTAGTAACTTCGTTAACGCACTTATCCTGTTTATCAGGGCTTTGAAATAATTCGCGGTACTTTATCCGGATTTATGCCGGATTACTGCAGGGTGTAGTTCTGGGTTGCCTGTACCGATGTGGCCGTCAGTGCCGGCTGGGTCACGCCGCTGTCCGTGGCTGTCACGCTGATTTCGCTGATGGAATACTGTCCGCCCAGGGTCGGGGCTGTTCTGGCATGGCCTTTGATGGCCGAGATGCTGTCGCTGGTTGAAAAAAAATGCCCGATGAAGTTGGTGGCGCGGGTAAAAATGAATCCATATGCAAAGGGATTATTTATCTCTACAACATTACCGGTTACCGGCCAGGCCGCTGAATCGGTGATTGTGCCTACAATGATTCCGGTTGCCGAAGTCTGAAGAGAGGTGTCTTCAAGCGTGATTGGACCGACAAAGTTTACGTTGTCTCCTGACACGGCCGAAATTGACAACCTCTTGTTGACATCATTGGTTATTCCGGTGGAAGCCATTCTGGCTGTTGCCGGCGGGCTGAACTTGCTGATCACTCTGATCGCCGGCAGCAGCGAACCCTCGCTACAGCTGGAGCCGCTGATATCTACGCTTGCCGAATCGCGTGTGGCATTGAGAGTGCTGCTGATCGGCTGAATCGATAGCGCTTCCGTAGGGCAGGGGCTGTTCGGATATCCTGTCAGCGCAATGGAGGTGACCAGGTTTTCTATCTTCCCGCTGGAAACAATCCCGGTGCCGTTCTTGATGGTATAGGCGCCGTATACCGATGTGCCGGATTGATCGGTGGTCAATGTCAGGATGTTGCCGGTCGGGAGCGTGAGCTGGTAGACAGCCTCTTGCATGTCAAGCTTGGGGGTGGTGTCTACCGGAGTATAGTCAATATATTGAGTGCTGCTGCCGCTGCAGGCGGACAGTGTTGCAACAGACAGCAATAACACTAAATTCAGACAGATTCTTTTCATGCAGCGTTTCTCCTGATAGCATCGGGTGTGGTTTGAAAAAGATGGTCGTGTTACTCATGAAAAATATTCATCAGGCAGGATGCAGTCAAATCGAAAAAAATACAAGTCATATTTTATAACCAGTTACCCCTCGAAAGGACCCCGAAGCGGATATCAAGTCCATATCCGGCGAGTGATTTAAAGAGTGCAAAGATTACGATCCAGCCACTGGCAGAAGTAGGTAGTCTGATGTCCCCGGTGCTGACGACGGCAATGTTCATTGCCGTCTGATTTTGATCAGATCCCTGGTGTAGGATACAATCTTGAAGCCTTTCTGGCTAAGCCCGTTGGCCAGGTAAATCGGATTTTCCGGATAACTGACCAGGAACTCCCCGATTCCCTTCTCCTCGACCTTTGTAACCCAGGTTACTTTCTGGATCTGGTCGCGCAAATCGAAAGTTTCGGCGGGATCCTTGACCTCTTCCACCTCGATTGTCACTTTGCTGGCGATATCATTCAGGCGGGAGTGGATTTTATCGATAATGATCGGCACAAATTTTTCGGACAGGTTCTTTAGCGCTTCGGCGTAGGCATCGTCCTGGCTTGGAGCCATACCCTTGGCCTCCTCACTGCCGGCGGACAGCACCACCATCTTTCCGTTATTGTCTCTGGTCATCAGGCGGTAGGAGAGTCGCGCTGTGACGGAATTGAACGGCATCGAAATGCCATAGCCGGCATCCGAACCCTTGCGCATCGACACTGTCGGCTCGATCTTGCCTATCAGCACCGAGTTGGTCAGATAACGGTATACCAGGCTGCGCACCGATGTCTGGTCGCCACCTTTCAGGGCCATGTCGATATCCCTCAGCTTCAGTGAATGGGTTTCTGCCAGGTCGCGTACCGAGAACCCGCCTTCGGCCAGTTTGCCGATAACTGCCTGGGCCAGGATATTCTCGTCGTCATATTCTAGATTGTCGTACCTGACCAGCTTTTTGGCCGGCAGATACACGGAAATGGCGGTATTGAGTGCCAGCGCCGACATTGCCGATTTGGCGCTGAGCGGTTCGACGCAGACATTGACAAGCGCCCTGGCGCTGTCCCCCTCATGGCTTTCCCGGATGATCTTGTAGCTGCTGACCGCACCGCGGGTCTGGGTCGTGATCATGTCGTCCAGCAGTGCCGAGTCTTCGACTACGGTCTTGCTTTTGATATCCACACCGGCCACCTGTTCCACGGCCGCGAATTTTGCCCGGTTTATCGCCTCAACCTTGGCCGAGGGAAGATCTCCGCCGATCACGGCGCTTTCGCCGCTTACTTCAACACAGACCGGTTTTGCAAATGTAGTCGATACCAGCGCGGTGGTCAGAAATGAAGCCGTGATCAATGCCCTGAATCCCAGATTTCTCATGGATGACCTCTCGATCGGTTGGTTTGAGTTCGATTGTAAATATCCTGCCAGTATACTTGTAAAAATGGTGATGTCAAAGTAAGGAAATAGTAATGCTCATGCCAGCAGCAACCGGTTGGCCCTGGCGACAAACCGGGCTGACGGACGCTCACGGTATATGCCGGATTGAGCATCATTGCCGGTTACCCCACGCAGATAGACATATATTGCGCCGCCGAAGTGGGTTTCATAGTCGTAGTCCGGCAGGCGCCTTTTGAGAAGCCGGTCCAGTGCCAGCGTGTAGAGATGATACTGCAGGATATATGCGCTGCGAGCCATCGATTCCCGCATCTGCTCCTGTCCGTAATCGGACGGCCGATGGCCGAGGTAGTTGGATTTCCAGTCGAGGATGTAGTAGCGGCCGGCGTGCTCGAAAACCAGGTCGATGAAGCCCTGCAGCATGCCCCGGCTGCGGCGGAATGAAAGATTGGCGAGGATTTCGTGGAAGCCGCGGTAGCAATCCTCTTCCAGCAAACCGTCAAAAAGCGCTCTGATTGTTTCCGGAGCAAGATGACCCAGTGGCAGGTAAAATTCCATTTCACATTGCCAGCTTCCGGACCTCAGTCGCGACAGGCAGAAGCCCGGATCATCCCGGATGATACTCGCCGATGCCACATCGGCAATCATGCCGCTGACAGCCGGCAGCCAGCACTCTTGAAAGCCGTTGGCCGCGAGGACAATACCGGCGGTTCTAGTGATGTCGTCTCTGTTCAACGGGCAAAAATCCAGCTGCTCGAAGATTTCGTGCAGGCAGGTACCGGCCTTGGCGCCACGGGGGAAGTCGAAAATGGTGAGTCCTCCTGTTGCCGGCTCCGGAAGCCTGGTATCCTCCGTGATCGCGGCGGTGACCAGGTTGTCATGGTCGTGGGGCTGGAAACCGTGACCGGTTCCGGAGAGCATGCCGCTGAAACTGGCGACACGCCAGTCATCGCGGGGTGGACGGGAGAGCGTCCTGCAGCCCGGGAGGGCAGGAGGGGCGATATCGTTGCGATAGATGCAACCGGATGTTTCGGGTGGCATTAATTCCGCCGAAAGGCCGCAATCTCCGGCCGCTGCCAGCTCTCTGACCTGGGTAAGGATCTCCAAATCTTCCAGCGCGGCAAAGGACTTGTTTTCTTTTTTTACCTTTCCGTGATGCAGCAGATTGAATAACGGAGAATCGATCGCCCCGTTGATGCAGCCCCAGACGAAGTAGCAGCGGAACTCGGCCCGAGTCAGGGCCACGTACAGCAGGCGGGCCGCCTCGGCATCCCGTTCCTCCCCGGCAAGTTTCCTGTTTTCATCCTCTTCCGCCAGATCCAGCACCAGATTTCCGGCCGGATCGTGGAACATTACCCGTCCGCTCCTGGCGGAGGGGGCATCCCAGGCGAAGGGGACGAACACCAGCGGGTACTGCAGCCCCTTGCTGGTGTGGATGGTCGAAATTATCACCGCGTTATCATCGGTTTCCAGCCGCAGCAGCGTGGCATCGTCACTGTAATCTCCGGAAATGCGCCGTTCCAGCCAGTTGATCGAGTCCGGCAGACTGGTCCCGCGCTCATGTTCAGCCTGATGCAGGAGTTCGCAACAGTGCAGGATGTTGGTCAGGCAGCGTTCACCGCCGGCTCGCGACAGAACCCTGGCGCGCACGCCGCAGTTTCCCAGCAGGCGGGATATCACCGCCACCACGCCTCCACCGGCGGCGGCATGCAGATCATGAAAGCGGAGCAGCCAGGCTTCCCATTCGGGATCCTCGCCGGAGCTATCCACAAAGGCCGCCACCTGGTTGGCCGTAAGCCCCATGGTCCCGGTCAGCAGAGCCTCGCGCAGCAGCCGTTCCCGGCCAGGTTCGGCAACGGCGCGCAATATGCGCAGCAGATCCAGCGCTTCCGTTGTCTTGAATATTGTGGCGCTTCCCTGCTGAACCGAGGGGATACAGAGAGCTTGAAGCGCCTGCTGGACCAGCTCGGCCTGCTTGTGGGACTTCACCAGTATGGCGATATCCCCTGGATTCAAGGCGCGCGCCTGTCCGCCGCTGGAGATAACGGAATGCCCCGGTTCGAGCAGCCGGGCAATTTCCCCGGCCACGGACTGCACGATCTTTTCGATCGCGGCCGGTTTGTTTTCGGCTTTGGACTGGTCGTCTCGTGGGAAAATCCAGGCCTGAAGAGGTTGCGGGACGGGGGAACCGTAATGCAGCAGCGAATCATTGGCCGAACGGCCGGAAGTGACCGGTTCGAAGGAAATATCGGTACAGAGAAAAGGATCCGGGTGGTTGGAGAACAGCCGGTTGACAGCGGTAACGAGCGCCGGGGTCGAGCGGAAATTGGTGCCCAGGGTATGACGTCTGTCATCCACAAGGTTGCTGCCGGCTTTCAGATAGGCAAAGACGTCCGCTCCGCGAAAGCTGTAGATGGCCTGTTTCGGGTCACCGATCAGGAACAGCGGATATCCGTCGGCGTCTCCCAGGCGCCGGAAGATGTTCCATTGCAAGGGGTCGGTGTCCTGAAACTCGTCGATCAGGGCTGCCCGGTAGCGTTCGCGCAGTCGTGAGGCCAGCTCACCGCCGCTTCCGGCTTCAAGCGCAAGATGAAGGTCCAGCAGCAAGTCATCGAAACAACGCTTGTTAAGCGCCTGTTTCCTGAGTCTTAGTTCACGTTCCAGCCACCGCTTGAGATTCAGGCGGCAGGCGATCAGCCGATCCCGGAAAAGTTCCTCCAGCGCCTCGGTCAGATCGTGCATCTGCTGGCAGAGCGTGAAAAAATCGTGGTCAGGAATATGTCTGGTCGTCTTGGTGACTTTGGATGCGATCCTGCCGGACGAAAAAAACTCCAGTTTGCCGCAGGGTTGTTTCGCGCTTGCGCCTTCCACCCAGCTGTTGATGATCCCGGCTGCCGTGGCGATCTGATTGGGGCTGTAACTGCCCTGGTGCAGCCCGGCGCTTTCGATCTGTTCCAGGATCACGTCGCGCCCGGTTTTCCATGATTCGCAGAAAGTGACATACAGCCGGTCACGCTCCGCGATTAGCGGGTTCAACTCGCGTTCATGCCGTTCCGGTACTATTTTCAGGCCGGGATTCTGGTAGTGCCCCGCAAAAGGAGCCGCAAGTTTTTCGGGGGTATATTTCCCCGCGACCAGGTGCTCCAGGAATTCATCCGGCTCCGTCAGAATGCTCGAACGCCAGAAATCATCGCAAACCTGTTGGACGATTGCACTCTGATCGGTGATCATTTCACTGTCGAAAAGTGAGCCGCTCTCGAAGGCATTTTCGAGCAATGCCCGCTGACAGAAGCCGTGAATTGTGAAAATGGCCGCGTTATCAAAGGAATAGAGCGCCCTGGTCAGGAGCAGCCGTGCCCGTTCGGGATCCTGCCGGCGATCCGTGTCCAGGATCTGTTCCAGGGCGTCAGTGGATGCCGGTCGCCCGCCGGAATAGAACTCCAGGGTCTGGCCGATGCGTCTCCGGATGCGGTCACGCAGTTCGGCGGTGGCGGCTTTGGTGTAGGTGACAACCAGGATCTGTTCCGGGCGCAGCTCCTTTTCCAGTAGCAGCAGGATATACAGGGCGGCGATGGTCCAGGTCTTGCCGGTGCCGGCGCTGGCTTCGATCAGATTGGAGCCAGAAATGTCGATGGATTTGAGGTCAAGGGGTTTCATCGCGGAGTCTCATGGCAGAATTGAAACGCCCCGGATCTATTAGTAAGTTAGTTGTTGTTTTCTGCCGCTTACAGGCAGAAAACAACTTCGTTAACGCACTTATCCTGTTTATCAGGGCTCGGGAGACGGGGCTAATAATATTGAGCCGTTCAATGAAACTACTTCTGATCGATTGCCGATAATTTCCAGGGATTGTTGCCGACCGGCCTGGTGAAGGTCCAGTACTCCTCGAACTTGACCGGATCGGTCTTGCTGCCGGAGATGACCGCGCCGCTCTTGTCATCGGTGGTGTAATCGAGCAGGTTGGCATAGATCAGCGCATTGATGTAATCCTGCCCCGACTCCTGCCAGGCCTCGGCAATCTCGACCTTTCTGACGGCAATGTTTTCTAGTCTGTTGATCTGTTTGTCCCGCAGAAGATTTTCGATATCCTGTTGCATGATGCGCCGCATTTCGTCGGTCAGGATGCCGGATACCGGTGTCAGGTCGCGGTTCATCCAGGCGCCCTGGATCTTGAAGAAGTTGTCCATCACCAGGTCGTTGAAGCGGTCTTCGTCGAAGGTCTGATCAAACTGGCGGATATGACCCAGGCCTGTTTCAGCATCGTCTGCATGCTGTGCAGGCTCCTGGTAGCCGCCGTAAAGTGGAGTTGCGCCGGGAGCGGCATTACCGCTCTGGTACACAGGCTGATTGAAGGAGCCGTTCGCGCTTTCCGCGCGTTTTTTCTTGATAAAGCGGTAGATCAGGTAACCGATACCGGCGATCAGGATGATCTCAAACAGGCCGATGCCTCCGCCCCCCATGCCTCCTCCCATGCCGCTGAAGCCCAGGCTTCTGAAGAGCATGCCGCCCAGCATGCCGCCGACGATGCCGCCGGCCATGCTGCGCATGAACCCGCCCGCTGCCGGCTGCTGAAAACCGGGGTTGGTGGCGGCCGACTGCTGCCGGGGTGTAGCGGCCGGCTGGGTCGGGCTGGCTGGCCGCGAATAGCTGCGTGAACCGCGGCTGCCGATGGAGCGGCTGCCGCCAACCCTGGCATGGGCCTCGAATTCCAGCGCCGTTACCGAAACAAACAGTAGCACGGCCAGTAATGTCAATACCTTTACGGCATTTCTTCTCATGATTTATCTCCCTGGAACCGGTTATTATGAAATACGAAGTGGAACCTTTTAACACCACTGCATGGCAGAATGCAATTTCAATCTGTCCGCATATTCAACCCATGCTTAACACTGAAAACACGTCCTCAGGTCATCCAGAAACATCTGCTCCAACGCGTTGAATTGCTTAAGGTCGCGCGTGCCGGCCTGCCTGATGAATGCCTGGAAGGCCTCTTTCAGGATCCGGTTGAGCTTGTCTCCATCAATTCCGGCCGGGGTCCGGGCATGGCAGCAGGCGAACTGATCACTGCTGGCGATGGCCTGCTTACGGTACAGCTGGTCCATCAGCCGGAAATACTCGTAAGACAGGTTTTTCATGGCATTGCATACCAGTGCGACATCGGCATGCATAAACTTGTATCCGGCTTCGAAGGGGAGCCGTTCTTCCTGGATCAGCCGGCCTTGATCGGCAAACCTGGACCAGGCCCCGGAACCGTACAGCACGATCTGGCTGTGATAGAGCATGTTCACGGTCTGGTCGTGATGTTTCAGCAGCCCCAGCTCCTCCAGCAGGCTGTAGTTCCCGGCCAGCTCCGCCAGGCTGGAATCCGGTTCGAACATGATGAATCCGACCGACAGGAAGATGCCGCTGTCTTGAACCGCATGCACGGCACGTCTGATCTGGTTCAGTGAAATCCGTTTGTTGATGCGTTTCAGGGTCGCCTCGTAGCCAGATTCTATGCCGAGAAAAACGCTGGATGCGCCATTGTCCGCAAGCTTTCCGATCAGCTCTTCATCGATGGTGTCAACCCTGGTTTCGAACCCGAAGGGGAGGTTGTTGCATTTCAGGATCGAGCTGATCTCCAATACCCGGCCGGTCTGCTTTTCATCGCGGCCGATAAAGGTTGGATCTACAAAGTAGATACTGTTTACTGGCCTGCGTTTCAGCCGTTCTTCAAGCTCATGTATGAATGAGGCGATACTCCGCTCACGCCGTTTGCTGCAGCCGTAATACCGGTTGATGAAGCAAAAGCTGCAATCACCGTAACATCCCCTTCCGGTCGCAATGTTCATGGTCGAGTAGCGGCAGTTTGTCCCGGCATCATCGGGTATCGGCAGTCGCGACAGGTCGGAAATCAGCTCTTGGCGGACAAATTCGCAGCCGGCACGGTAAAGCCCCGGCATGCTGATAATAGTGCTGCTTACCAGGTAATTGGACAGCAGTTCATCAAGCGTTGCTTCAAATTCACCTACCAGTATGAAATCCAGTTGGGGGGCAAAGTTGGACAAAAGTTGGCAGGCGAAACTCGGAAAGAGACCGAAGGCGCCGATCGAGCCGTAATGATCTTTTTTGATGATATCCAGAACATTGCGTACAATGTGTTCGTTGCCCCAAGCATAAACCCAGTGGATCAGGATTATGTCGGCCTGCCGCGCCAGAATCATATTCGCGATCACCGCTTCATCCTCCCAGCAGGAGTTCAGGTCAAGATACTCGGTCTCCCATCCGGCCCGGCGGGCAATCGCCAGGGCATAACCGCTGTTAAGGCTGGCCGAGAGCGGTGCGTTGGCCACGTCGTTGTAATGTTCGATCGTGAGCGGCCTGGGGTTTTCAACTATCAGGATCTTCATGAGGGGGAAGCCTTTGTCATTTCGGGAGGAAGTGCCTTAATCAACCAGCAGCAGGCCGATGTACTGGACAAAATCGTCGCTGTTTTCGATCGGTTTGAGCGGGATGCCGCAGGCCTGGGCCAGCGCGAAAACGTCGCATCCGCAGGATTCCAGCGACGGCCTGCGCTTTTCAGGGAAGCTGCAGCGCTCGTCAGCGCAGTTTTCGCACCAGCTGCAGGGCCCTCCGGTAAAAACCAGAGCTTTTTTGAAGCCCTGCAGAAAAGTATGTTTCTCCAATTCCAGCAGGCTGTGTTGAAATTGCCGCAATGGTGGCTGTCCCGCCACAATCATCGCTTTTGAATAGCAGCGCAAAAGTTCCCTGAACCCGTCAGCTCCCATCGAGTGTGGAGGACAGCTCCATTTCCTGTTGTAAAACATGCAGCCGTAACGGCATTTGGCATCGACCCAGGCTTCGATCGAGATCTCTTGCGGGACCACGGCAACGGCTTGGAAGAAACCCAGCGACAGCGCTTTTTGCCTGAGCGTGAAAAGCGGATCGGTGGCGACGGTCTTGGATGGCTGTTTTTCGGCCAGGATGGCGTGCGAATATGATTGAAGTTCGATAACTCCGGTATGTGGCAATCCCGCCACGTTCAGCATCCGGATCGCTTCGACAAAGCTGTAGGCGCGGCCGTTGTAGGTGTTCAGCATCATATGGGCATCGTAAATTGCGCCGAATGCGTTGCCGTCACGAAAAAAATCATGGACTATCAGCAGGCCGTCCTGGCGCAGGATGCCGGCCACCTTTCCAAGCAGCATCTCGTTTTCCACCGGGCTGTAGCAGTGGAGCAGGTTTGACATCAGCACTATTGAGGCGCTGTCAGCGTAAATTGCGGTCAAGCGGTCCAACTCCGCCTGATCCAGCAGGTTGCAGGCGTGTGTCGTTATCCCCGGTTCCGCAACCTCGGCCAGCACATCTTCCAGGTCGCAGGCGACCGCCTGCCAGCGGGGATAACGCCCGGTAAATTCCCTGAGATAGGTGCCGTCTCCGGCGCCGATGTCGATAATCACACCTGTTTCCGGCATTGCGGGGAGGGCGTCCCACAGTTCTTTCGCGCGTATCACGGCGGCCTCGTGCATCGCCTTCTGGAAAAGTCCCAATCTCTGCCTGTAGGCGGCCTGTGGTTGATCGTCGGGAACTGAACTCCCCTGGCCCTGCAGCAGGATTGCGTCGAGAGTGCTCCATTTGTCGATCAGCAGCGGCTCAAACTCCAGCACATGCAGCTGTCCGGATTCGCTGCTGCAAAGCAGGTATCTCCTGGAGAAGAGTGAGAGACAGTAGTTATCGGCATACTTCTCCAGGATGCCCACGTTGAGCAGCAGTGCCAGGAACCGTTCTCCTTCCGGTTCCCGCATGCCGGCTGCAGCGATGATTTCCGCCCCGGCGCAACCCTGATCGCCAACGGTCTCGATAATCCCCAGCCTGACAGCCTGCTTGACGGTTTCCGCCAGGCGGTAGGCGGTGATCAAGTCGCAGAATGTCTTGTATGATCCATCCGATGGTAGAATTTTCATGGTGATCCCGTTAAAAACAGCTCCAGACCCGAAGCTGGAAATGCGCTAAACATGGCTACAATACGATTTCATGTCAACGGTATTTGCAATTGGCCGTAATTTTTTTCGAGAGTTTTGCCGGTGCGTTATATGAATTTAATATGAAAACTGAACGACATGTTGTATACAGTATCCTGCGTGCCTGATCGGATCTTCTGAACACTTTTTGCGATGAATGGCATGAGTCCCTTGCATACTTGATGTATTGACCGGGAGGAACTGATGTCGAAGTTGAAGAGTGATGCGAACGGTTTTACCTGCGAATGCGGAATCCGCAACAATTTCCCGGCGTATGCCCAGGATCATTGGGACGTCAAATTGCTTTACAACTGTTCCTGTGAACGTCAGTATGTTCTTTATCGTGGAAAAGTTACCATCATTGCGCGCCCATTCGATGAGGTCATGGACAGTGAAGCCTTTGGTGACTGAATCCGGGGAGTGATTGTATGCGTGTTGAAACGGATCTGAAGCTGGGTTTCAAAAATGTGCTGATCAAGCCGAAACGCTCCAATCTCAAGAGCCGTTCCCAGGTGAACCTGGAGCGGCATTTCTCGTTTCTGCACAGCGGCCGCGAATGGAGAGGCGTGCCGGTGATCGCCGCCAACATGGATACGATCGGAACCTTCGAGGTGGCCGAGGTACTGGCGCAACATGGATTGGTGACCGCGGTTCATAAGCATTACACTCTGGAACAGTGGGACGCATTTCTGGCCGGGCGCGACGCTGAATTCTACTCCAGGATCATGGTCAGCGCCGGCGCAGCGGAAGAGGACTTCAGCAAGCTGGGGCGGATCGTCTCGAAGCACCCGGCGCTGGAATTCATCTGTCTGGACGTGGCCAATGGCTATACCGAGGCTTTTGTGGAGTACGTCGGAAAGGTGCGCGATGCTTTTCCTGACAAAACCATCGTCGCCGGAAATGTGGTTACCGGCGAGATGGTGGAGGAACTGCTTCTGTCCGGCGCCGATATCATCAAGGTTGGCATAGGGCCCGGCTCGGTCTGCACCACCAGGGTCAAGGCCGGAGTCGGCTATCCGCAGCTGTCGGCGGTGATCGAATGCGCCGATGCCGCGCACGGCCTGGGGGGCAGAATCATATCCGACGGCGGCTGTAGTTGTCCCGGCGACGTGGCCAAGGCTTTCGGTGGAGGCGCCGATTTCGTGATGCTGGGGGGGATGCTTGCCGGCCATGATGAATGCGGCGGTGAACTCATGGAGCAAGACGGGCTTCATTACAAGCAGTTCTACGGAATGAGCTCGATGACGGCCATGACGTTGCATGCCGGAGGTGTGGCGGATTACCGGGCCTCCGAAGGAAAGACGGTGCGGGTTCCCTATCGCGGACCGATCGTGGAAACCGTCAGGGATATCCTGGGCGGCGTCCGTTCCGCCTGCACCTATGTCGGAGCCGCAGCGCTGAAGGAGTTGACCAAGCGCACAACCTTCATCATGGTCGAGGAGCAGGAAAACCGCTCATTTTCTTGAATTGGCGGGGCATGTTCAAAAATCATTTCCGGATGACAAATCGCTGAAATTTCCTCAGATTCTCGCATTATTAATTCCACTCATTACGAATTACCGCCTAATTAACAGAAATTCCGAAGTTGCCAATATTTGTGGTATTGTTTATGACAGGTAACGTCGATGCCCACTCTGGATCGAAAGGTGGCATGTCATGTTTGGATGGTTTGGCAAAAAAGATGAACAACCGACCGTATTTCCAGATAACAAGGCGGCCTTTGCCCATGCCTGCAAGTTGGGGTACATGCCGCTGATCAAGGCCAGGATACCTGCCCTGGTGATCGAGGAAGGACGTTGCGGCGCCGATGGGGAGCGTTGGTACAGATTGAACCTTGCCTGCAAGGACGGTGTGATCGATTTCTGGGGCTGTACCATGGCCGAGGCGCCTGCGCATCCGGTCGCGGGCGACCTGGTGGCATTCTGCATTGTCAGGATCGCTACGGAAATGCCGGAGAGCGCCAGTCTGGTGGGTTACATCGCCAGCGGTCTGGAGCCGGTTCTGATCGGCAAGAAGGGGTGGCGGGTCAGCGTAAACTACACGCCCCCCAACCTGAAACCTGAACTGCACATGTGGTGAATGGTGAGAATACCGGAGTCTGTTTTTCCAGCCATCAGCACTCTGCCGGAAGGGTTCTATCGATAAGCTCGACGATCTCCCGGTAAAACGCTATCATCACCGATGTTTCAACCCACTTGGCAATCACGGCCCGGGCCAGGGAAATGCCGTTTATTACTGTCCCGGAGGTGACGAAGATCCCCGCTTCACGCAGCTCATCAACACCCATCATGTAAATTCCAAACGAAAACACTATCGACATCAGCGCCAGCCAGCCGGCCTGGGGTCCGCGCAACGGATTTTCCAGCACCGAAAGGTAGTCGATGTAGTAGCGTATCAACCCCCTGGTTCTTCTCATGAAAGTTTCCGTGTCGCTCTCGCCGCAGGCCAGATAGGTGTAGCTCAGGAACTTGCTTTCGGCAACTTTCCGGACGTTCTTTTTCCTTTCATTCACGTACCGCTCGATAGCCTCGTCGATCTTTACCGTTGTCATGGGACACCTCCGTTCTGTTATCTAAACCAGTACAAATAACGTGCCATGAATGCTTGCTTTTCATGAAATAGATATCGATGAAATGTCTGTTTCATGGAGAAATTTTACCACAGTGGCGGCAAATTATCATGCAACTATTGTTTGGGATTGTGATGACTGCAAAACAGGAATCAATTCATGATCAAATCCTTGACTTGCATCAAGTCAGGGTGGCGGATTCAGGCTATGATCAGAATACAAATTTGAGAAAAGGAGAGGGGTTGAATGCTGACAACAAGTGAAGTCGCGGTTAACGTAACCATCTGGGTCTTGACAGCATCTGGTTCATTTTTCGGCATTAGGGGTGTGTTGCGTAGAAAAAAACAGCAGCGCCTCGCTAAACTGAAACAGGTGAGAATTGAGTGAGATTTGTCGCTCAAGTGGAAAGTGCGGTGTTTATCCGATCAGTTGCCGGTAGACCGCGGCATAGCTTTCCGCCTCGGCCCGCGGCGAGCAGTATCTCTGTACATAGTTCCTGCCAGCGGCTGCAATCGCAGCGCCTATATCGTGGTTGGCCAGCATCAGTCGTACCAGATTTTTCAATTCGTCATCGCTGCTGTACAGCCAGCCGGTTTCGCCATGCCGTACCAGTGAACGGTTGCCCAGGACATCGCTTGCCAGCACCGGTTTTCCCATGGCCATGGCTTCCAGCAGCGCGTTGGCCATGCCGCCTTCAAATATGGAGGAGTTCAGGACAAGATCCGCTGCCGCGAACAGCGCTCCCATCCGTTGGTGTGGCACATCGCCCAGAAGTTTAACCCAGGGGGTTGCTTCGGACATCTCATGGACTCTGTCCGCATAGTCCCGGTCAAGCGCACCTCCTGCCACGAGCAGACGCAGTGCCGGAAATTCCGCTGCCAGCGGAGTCAGGGCTTCAATGGCATCGGTGACCCCTTTCACTGGCCTGAGCGCGGCCGGAAGCAGTATCAGGAATTCACCTTCAGCACGCGGAAACGGCTCGTTCAGTGGCAGTGGCGCCACTCCTTGCGGGATAACCGAGAGCCGGCCGGTGATTTTCGGATAAATTTTTGACACTCTTCGTGCGACCAGCTCATCAAAACAGGTTACGGCATCGGCATCGGCAATCGCCAGTTTGGTCTCGGATGCATCGCATACATTTGAGTCAAACAGGTCGCTGCCGGTGATCGTGATCATGTACGGGATCTGTAATGACCGGGAGGCCAGTCTGGCGGCCGGTCCGGCATGATAGGCGTGAAAGGCGTGCAGCAGTTGCGGACGGGCCAGTTCCAGTGCCGACGTACGGCTCTCGACGTCTGTAGTATCCAGATTGAGTGTCGTAACTCTGCAACCGGCAAACTGCAAATGCTCGGCGATGCGCTGAACCGTGGTTATGTTGCCGCGAGCCGGACCGGCGCTGAACGGGCAGACCAGTGCGATGCGCAGCTGCCGTGAGCTTGTTTCGGCAGTCCCGTTCATGATAGTTTCTCTTCCTTTACAGCCGCCTGCAATGGAGCGTAAACCCGCCCGGCCAGCAGCCGGAATTCTTCTCCAAGAGGTTCCTGCCCGGCAAAACAGATACCAACAGCTGTATCGCCAGATTCTCCCGGTATTCCGATGCGTTCTTCGCCTTGCCAGCTTTTTATGGCCCTGCCCATGCCTCCGGTCAGGAATTCCCATGAAGTCTGCGGGAAGAAGGGCAGCGGCCTGAGCATCCCCTCGTCGTACAGTTCCAGCAGGTCGAGCAGTATCCCGGCCGGATTATCGACCGCTGAGAGCCTCATGCTGATATCGCTGGCGATCATCAGGCTCTCACGCGGAAAGCCGGGTGGCGACAGCAGGTTCAACAGCAGGTGATCGAGCCAGATCGAAAGCCGGTCCTTGCCCTTGATTCCGGCGTAGCGCCAGCGCAGGTGCGTTCCGCTGTTGATACCGTCCAGTGTGCCGGTAATCCTGAAACGGTCCAGCGTCAGATCTATGGTGAGCCGCTCCAGTGTCTCGCCCAGGAGCGGCTCAACTGTTGCGGCGAAGCGGCTGCTGCTGTTCCAGGCGGCATCGAAGGCCAGCTTTCCGGCTGCCAGCGGCGGCAGTATCCCGCTGGAACGGGCGGCCAGGTAACACTCTTCCCTGCCTGCACCCCGCAGGACCCGCGACACCAGCTCCTGGGAAAGTGAATAGCCCGGCAGTCCCTCAACCGCGAACGGTTCCCGCTCGTCAGGTTCTTCGGCCGGATTGAAGGGGAATATCTTCATCCGCTGTTCAAGAAAAGCGGCCGCCGGATTCAACAGGAAACGTCGCAATTGCCCGGCATCGATCCGCCCGGAAAAAGCCGGTTCCGCTGGCAGGGTTTCATTGATGAAAACCCGTTGCACACGGCCCGGCCGCCGACGTGCTTCAAGGGCTTTAAAGCTTTCGACGTCGTAACTGAACAGCCCGCTATCCGTAGCGGCCTCAAAGTAGGCGCTGCTGAAGCCCTGCAAGCGGTGTCTTCGCAGGAGCCGCGGCGACTGGGCTCCATCCCGGCTGAGAAAGCCGTTTTCGACGTAGTCCATAAGTTCCGCCACCAGTACCGACGGCGGGATGATGCTGTTGTCGCGGTCGCTCTGGCCGTTGTAGCTGATGCAGAGACGCTCTCCGGCCGACATGAGCGCTTCCAGGAACAGGTAACGGTCCTCGTCGCGCAGCGACCGGTCACCTCGTCTGCGGGCCCCGGACATCAGGCTGAATCCCGGTTGCCGGGATGTGCGCGGAAACTGCCCGTCATTCATTCCTGCCAGGCAGACCACCCGCATCGGTATGCTGCGCATCGGCAGCATCGCGCAGAAGGTGATGCCGCCACCCATGAAACCATAGCCGCATCCACCCTGGGTCAGGCGCTGCTTCAGGCAGTCACGCACGGCTTCCAGGCCGAGCGGTTGCATGAAACCGAAGGAGGCCTGGGCCTCGCGCAGGCTGTTGATTGCCTTGGCCACCGAGGTCGGTCCGCCCGGGTCCAGGTCATCCGCTTCAAGCATCGCTCCGGCCGTGTCCGAGAGTAGGTCGGCCCATTGCTGCAGGGTATGCCGTTTCGCAAAGCCGAGATGGACTCTGCGCAGCCGGTCGATGAATTCGGCCAGTTTGCCGAGCGGGATCGCCTGCCGCCCTTCGATGGCGGGGTAGGGCAGGATGCCGTGAAACGTGCCGGCTCCATCCGGCGCCAGCGCGTATCCCAGGAACAGCCGGTCGAGCCCGGAGCGCCAGCTGTAATCCTCGAACTCCGGAAAGCCGAGTTCAACACGGTGCTCGGCATCCAATCCCCAGCGGATGCCGCTCTGATGGAGCCAGGTGCGTACCTGCGCGAGCTCATCGACGGAGATATCAAAGCGTGTCGCAACCGACGGTATTTCCAGGATGCTCAGCACCTCGTTGATTCCGAAGCGGCCGGATGAGAAATCAAGCAGGCTCAGGAAGGCATCGGCGAAGGGACTCTCGCGCCGCACGCTCCGGTCGGCGATCGAGTAGGGGAGCGGCGGCCGCCCTCCGGAACGGCTGCCGAAAACGGCGCTGATGTAGGGGGCATAGCTTTCGATATCAGGAATCATCACCACGATCTGGCGCGGTTCGAGCTCAGGAAGCTCGTCGAACATTGCCAGCAGGTTGTCGTAAAGTATTTCCATCTCGCGCAGCGGGCCGTGGCAGGAGTGGATCTGCAGCGATCGGTCGTCCGCCGGGACGATCGCTTTAGTTCCGCCGGCAGGGCGATCGTTGAGGGTCAGTATGTCGGCCTGGATCGCGGACAAGAGCGTTGGCTGTTCCGATTGCGCCGAACGTGCGGTTATTGCCGAGGGATCATCCAGCTCCTCACATTCGAAGCCGTATTCAAGCAAAGTCTCGAAGAACTCCTGTCCCAGCGTTCCCAGCGATGACAGCAGCGGGTTGCCGGTCTCGTAGTACTCGACCGCCTCTGGCGGCAGATCCGCCCGCAACGCCAGTCCGGCCAGGTCGCGTTCGGAGATCAGGTTGCCCCAGTACAGCCCGCAGGGGTTCAGCAGGTAGCAGGTCACTTCGCATCTGGATGAAAGCAGTCGCAGCGCCTCCAGGTGAAAGGGAGGCAGGTAAGAGATGCCGAACAGGCTTATACGACGCGGCAGGCGCCCGGATGAACGGTTTCCGGAAGTGATCGCTTTGCTGAATTCCCTCAAAAGCGCGGCCCGGTGCCGGCCGCGGCATTCTTCTCCCAGCGCCCTCCACAACAGCGGCTGCCAGCCGTCACCCTCGCCCTTGTCCCAGCCGGTGACCATCTCCGGCCGGAAGATGGTGTACTGATCGAAGGTGTCGGCCAGGTTGCGGGATATCTGCAGCAGGCGTCGGTCGTCGGAGCCGTTCCCCAGGTAAGCGGCGATCTGTTCGAAGCCGGGCCTGGTCGCCAGTCCCGGCAGCAGTGAGGCAATGCGCCAGGACATGGCATCCGGCGCGAAGGGGGACGATACGGGCGCATCCGGAAGCAGCGCGCGGAAACAGTCGTCAAGCAGGTCGTTGGGAAAGCGGAAATCGAGCCCGGCTGATACCCCCTGGCGGATTGCCAGCTCCATGGATAGCCAGCGGGCCATGCCGTTGCTGAGGACGACGATGGATTCACGCTCCAGCGGGGATGCGGGCGATTTCAGCATGGTGTCGGACAGCGCTTCGGCCAGTAGCCGCTGCGAACTGCTGGTGATGAGTCTGAGCGTGTGCATGGCCGCAAACTATACCGGAATTGGCTGGACAAACAAGCAGGAATTACTGTATGTGAAGCAGATTCGGCCAGGATATGGCACTGCAGGGAAGGAATATGAATTATGCTTAAAAGTATGACAGGTTACGGCAAGGGCGAGGCTTCGGCATTACAGGGCAATTTCACGGTGGAGATCCGCTCGGTGAACCACCGCTACGGGGAAGTGTCGGTGCGTATGCCACGCAGTTTCATGGCCCTGGAGAATGACGTGAAACGGCTGGTTTCAGCGCAGCTCAAACGTGGCAAGATCGATGTGTATGTCCAGTGGGAGGAAACTGCCGCTGTCGGCGCGATCCCGCAGCTTGACCCGGCCGTCGCGCGCGGATACCACCAGGCTTTTTCCCGTCTGGCCGAGGAGCTGCAGCTGACTGCGGATCTGCCGCTGTCACTGATCCTGTCCCAGAAAGGGGTGATCAGGGATTCTCCCGTCTCGGCAATCGATGAAACCGAGCTTCAGCCGTTGCTGTTTGCGGCGGTGCAAGCGGCCGTGGCTGCCATAGATGCCATGCGCACCCGGGAAGGCGAAGCGCTGGAGTGCGATCTGCTGGCCAGGCGCGGGCAGGTGGCGGAATGGACCGGCCAGATAAGCGGGCGTACGCCCCAGGTGGTGGCGGAATACCGTCAAAAACTCAAACTCAGGCTTGAACAGCTGCTGGAAGGAAACGAGATCGATGAGGCCCGTCTGGCGCAGGAGGTCGCGCTGATGGCCGATCGCAGCGATATCACCGAGGAACTGGTCCGGCTTGCCAGCCACTTCAACCAGTTTGACGAGACGCTGAAACTGGCGGAGCCGGTCGGGCGCAAACTGGATTTCCTGATGCAGGAGATGAACCGCGAGGTGAACACGATCGGCTCCAAATCCAATGACGCCGAACTGGCGACGCTGGTGATCAGGATCAAGGCCGAGATGGAGAAGATGCGGGAGCAGGTGCAGAACGTGGAGTAATTTGGTAGTCACCGGTTCCCATATATGCTACAGATGGTTGCCCGATCATCAATATTTTGTGAGGCCGCGATATGAAACGTGAAGGTTTGATTCTGATACTGTCTGCTCCTTCCGGAGCCGGTAAGACATCTCTCTGCCGCGAGCTGTTCAAAACATTTCCCGACATCAGGGAGTCCATCAGCTATACCACCCGCAAACCGCGTCCGGGGGAGGTGGATGGCGAGGCCTACCATTTCGTGTCCCAGGAAGAGTTTGAGCGGATGGTCGATGAGGACGCCTTTGCCGAATGGGCCCTGGTGCATGGCAACATGTACGGCACCGCCCTGAAAACGCTGGAAGAGGCGCGTAAGAACGGCGTCAACCTGGTGCTGGATATCGATTGCCAGGGGGCGCTCAAGCTGAAGGAACAGTTTGATGGCGGCATCTATGTCTTTATCCTGCCCCCGAGCATGGAGGAGTTGCGGCGGCGGCTGGAGAGCCGTTCGTCGGACGCGCAGGATGTGATCGAGCGGCGCATCCTCAGGGCGGCCGATGAGATCAAGGAATCGCGCTGGTACGACTACATCATCATCAACGATAATTTTGAAGTTGCCTGCAGCGAACTGTCGGCAATCGTGATTGCCCATTGCCGCAAAACGTTCCGGATGATGGAGCAGGTAGGGAAATTGTTTGATATTTAATCAAAAACAGGGTACATAGGCTATCCATTTTACGTAGCAAGAGGAGTTTGAATATGGCACGGGTTACCGTTGAAGATTGTCTTGAAAAAGTTGAAAACAGATTCCAGCTGGTAATGCTGGCATCAAAACGGGTTAAACAGCTGTACAAGGGCGCCAACCCGCTGATCGATCCCAAGAACAACCGCCACGTGGTTACCGCTTTGCGCGAGATCGCCGCTGGCAAGATCAGCTTCGAGGTCACCAGAAAGCATCGTTAATCATTACCAGTCACCCAGGGTGAAGCCGGAATATACTCCGATTTCACCCTTTTTTTATCCTGATTCCGAAATCCCGCTTCACTAATCCATTTGGGCGATAACAGCTTATGATCAGGCTTAATGACATTCTTGACAAAGTGGCGGCATATAACCCTACGGCAGACTTCAATCTGATCCGCAAGGCCTATGTTTACTGCGCCAAGGTGCACCAGGGTCAGACCCGTCTGTCCGGGGAGCCGTACATCATCCACCCGATGGAGGTGGCCGGACTGCTGGCCGACCTGAAGCTGGACGTTCCCAGCATCGTCACCGGATTCCTGCACGACACGATCGAAGACACCCTGGCCACATCGGAAGAGTTGGCCGCCATGTTCGGCGACGAGGTGACGGCGCTGGTGGACGGTGTCACCAAGATCAGCAAGATCAACTTCAAGACTAAGGAAGAGAGCCAGGCCGAGAATTTCCGCAAGATGCTGCTGGCGATGGCGATCGATATCCGCGTGATCCTGGTCAAGCTGGCCGACCGGCTGCACAACATGCGTACGATGGAATTCCAGCCGGAGCCGAAACAGCGCAGCATCGCCAAGGAAACGATGGATATCTACGCTCCCATCGCCAACCGACTGGGTATCTCCTGGGTCAAGGTCGAGCTGGAAGACCTCTCTTTCCGCTATCTGCAACCGGAGATCTATTTCGATCTGGTGCGGAAAATTTCGCTGAAGAAGCAGGAACGTGAAGCTTTTGTTGAAGAAGCCAAGGCCATCATCACGGAAAAACTGGCTTTTTACGGCATCAAGGGCGAAATTTCCGGCCGCAGCAAGCACCTCTATTCGATCTACCGCAAGATGGAAAAGCGCAATGTGGAGTTCGAGGAGATCTACGACCTGATTGCGGTGCGGATCCTGGTTGAGGACCTGCGCGAGTGCTACGAGGTGCTGGGGGTGATCCACTCGGCCTGGAAGCCGATTCCGGGGCGCTTCAAGGACTACATCGCCATGCCCAAGGGGAATATGTACCAGTCCCTGCATACGACGGTGATCGGGCCGCATGGCGACCGGATGGAGGTCCAGATACGCACCCACGAGATGCACAGCGTCGCCGACGCCGGCATCGCCGCGCACTGGAAGTACAAGGAAGGCAAGGGCTACGACGAAAAAGAGGTCAAGCGCTTCGCCTGGCTGCGGCAGCTTCTGGAGTGGCAGCAGGACCTGCAGGACTCCAGGGAGTTCATGGACTCGGTCAAGGTCGAGCTGTTCAACGAAGAGGTCTATGTATTCACTCCCAAGGGCGATGTGAAGGGCTATCCCAAGGGGGCGACCCCGATTGATTTCGCCTACAGCGTCCATACCGATATCGGGCATCGCTGCGTGGGAGCCAAGGTCAACGGCAAGCTGGTGCCGCTCAAGTACGAGCTGAAGAACGGCGATATCGTCGAGGTGATCACCTCGCCCCATCACACCCCCAGCAAGGACTGGCTCAAGATCGTCAAGAGCTCACGGGCCCGTAACAAGATCAGGGCCTGGATCAAGATCGAGGAGCGCAAGCGCAGCATCGTGCTCGGCCGCGAGATCTGTGAAAAGGATCTCCGCAAATACTCGGTCAACCTGCAGAAAGTCCAGAAAAGCGGCGAGTTCAAGAAGATCGCCGGAGAATTCGGTTATGCGGCCGATGACGACCTGCTGGCGGCGGTCGGCTACGGCAAGATCTCCATCGGTCAGATCGTCGGTAAGCTGCTGCCCGATGCCAAGCTCCAGGAACGTTCGGACCGCAAGGAGTCCCGGCTTGAGTCGATGATCAACAAGCTCAAGGGCAAATCCTCCAGCGCGGTCGAGATCAGCGGCGTTGACGATGTGCTGGTGCGTTTCGGCAAGTGCTGTAATCCGGTTCCGGGCGACGATATTGTCGGCTTCATCACCCGCGGCAAGGGGGTGACGATACATACAGCCGATTGCCAGTTCGCGATGGAAAACGATCCGGAACGGCGCATCGACGTGGCCTGGAACAAAGCCAAGGCCAAGGCTTCGGTGCTGCCGGTCAAGATCAGGGTCATCTGCCACGACATCAAGGGCATCCTGGCCAACATCTCGCTGGCGATCACCAACTGCGAGGCCAATATTGCCAGCGCCCACATCCAGAGTACCGTGGACCAGCGCGGAGAAAACACTTTCGAGGTCAACGTAACCGATCTGGCGCACCTGCAGAAGGTGATGAACGCGGTTATGAAGGTCAAGGGAGTTATCAAGGTGGAGAGGTTGAAACAATGAAACTACAGCCAATAGCTACGGAAAATGCCCCGGCCGCCATCGGCCCCTATTCCCAGGCGGTCCGGTTCGGGAACATGCTGTTCTGCTCCGGACAGATCCCGCTGGACCCGCTCACCGGCGAGGTGGTGGCGGGCGATATCAGCGCCCAGACCGGACGGGTGATGGCCAATATCGCCGCGGTTCTGAAAGCTGCCGGCGCCGGATTCGCGGATGTGATCAAAACCACCGTCTTTCTGGTGGATATGGACGACTTTGCTGCCATGAACGGGGTCTACGCCAGCTATTTTGAAAACCATCGGCCGGCCCGCTCGACCGTTGCCGTCAAGTCGCTTCCGCGCGGGGTGCGGGTGGAGATCGAAGTCATCGCCGGCCTGTAGAATCCGGCCGGTCAATAACGCAAAAAAGCCGCGCTCCTTGCAGGAGGGCGGCTGATTTATGGGACATGGAAACGTAATGTCAGATTACTTTGGTAACAAAACCGGAACGGATGCAGCGGGTGCAAACCTTGACGGTGGAGATGCTACCGTTTTTTACGGCTCTGATCTTCTGGAGATTCGGACGCCATACGGTACGGGTTTTGTTGTTGGCGTGGCTGACATTGTTACCGAAGCTTGGGCCTTTTCCGCAGATTTCACATTTTCTTGACATATTTTTGTCCTCCGTTGATTGCTGAAAAAAATCTTATAGCAGAGTGACGCTGTGCTTGCAAGGAAAATATGGGTTATGGCATGAATATTATCAAGGCATTCATAACATTGGTTGTGATAGGGCTGTTCGCGGTAACGGCCCTTTTTATTGATTTTACCTACAAGACTTTCTCCTACCGCCAGCACAGCCGCAAAGCCGATGCGATTGTGGTGCTGGCCGGCGGCAAGGGCAGGGTGGAGGAGGGGATTCGCCTGTTCCGGGAGTCGCGCGCCCGGTACCTGTATTTTATCGGGGTCGATCCCTCCGTCCGCAAAAGCGACCTGTACCGTCCCCGCCCCGGAGATCCTTCGTCCGAGCGGGTCATACTGGAGAAGGCATCACGCAATACACTCGAAAACGCGGTGCTGGGGCGTGAAGTCATCATGCAGAACAAGATCCGCTCCATAATCCTGATCACCTCCCGCTATCACTTGAAGCGATCTTCGATCCTCTTCCGCAACTCGCTGCCGAAAAACATCGAAATATACCCGTACCCGGTTGATACTAAAAACCTGAAGGAATCATGGTGGAGCCACGGCGGCAGCTTCGATCTGCTCTTCCACGAATTCTACAAATACTGCATGTTCAGGCTGTTTTTCATGCTGGCGCCGGAGGAACTTCGGGACGGCGTACTGCCGGTCATCTCCGGTGGAGAGCTGCAATGACCAAGCCGGGAATAACGATAGATTTACCGGATTGGCTGGAAAGTTTCCTGGCCGATTCACCGCGGATTTTTTCAACGACCGCTGAACGCATGGGGTTCGTGATCGAGCTTTCCCGGCTGAACGTGCGCAACCGCAGCGGCGGTCCGTTCGGTGCGGCGGTCTTTGACGTGGACGGAAGGCTGGTGGCGCCCGGCATCAACCTGGTCGAAAGTGCTGGCTGTTCCATCCTGCATGCGGAGATGGTCGCGCTGGCGGCCGCCCAGAAGGCGCTGGGACGCTATGATATCGGAGACGCAGGTAGGCTGAAGTACGAAATCTACGCCTCGACCGAACCGTGCGCCATGTGTTTCGGAGCGATACCCTGGTCCGGGGTGAGCGGCCTGGTCTGCGGCGCGCGTGGCGAAGATGCCCGCGAAATCGGTTTTGACGAAGGTTCCAAACCTGACGACTGGGTGCTGGCCCTGAACCGTCGCGGCATCAGTGTCGAGCGTGATGTGCTGAGAGCCGCGGCGGTGGCGGTGCTGCGGGAATATGCGGAAGATGGCGGAGTGCTGTACAACCCCGGGAACCACGGACACTGATCCGTTGGGCCATGTGGAGTCCAAGCCTGCTGCATCGTGTTTTAAATCAACTCTGTCAAACAGACCCTGTCTGCCCCCTCAAACCGAACATATCTGGATCTAAACCGGCATGAATCTATGAACAGTACCTCGCCGAAAACAATTGAAACGCTGCAACGACCGGCACTGCGGGTGCTTGCCGGAGGAATGCTGGGCATGATGGTGGCGATGGGGATCGGGCGTTTTGCCTTTACCCCGATTCTGCCGCTGATGCAGCGCGATCTGGGGATCAGCCACGGCATGGCCGGGTGGGTGGCTTCACTAAACTATGCCGGATATCTGGCCGGTGCGCTGCTCTGCGCTGTCTGGCCCCGCGTGCTGCGCAGCAGGTGTGTCAACGTAAGCGCACTGGTCGCCAGCATTGTCACCACACTGCTGATGGGTGCCACGCAGTCACCAGCAGGATGGGGCGTGCTGCGGCTGATGGCGGGGGTCTCCAGCGCGATACTTTTCGTGGTGATCGCGATCGAGGTGACCGAAATTCTGCAGCGCAGCCGCCACAACAGTTGGAGCAGCGCGCTCTACGGTGGTATCGGCCTGGGGATCGCACTGAGCGGCGCGGTTGTTCCGCTGCTCGATCGCGTCGGCGGATGGAGCGCGGCCTGGCTGGGGATGGGGGCGCTGTCGATTGTGCTTGCCGTGGCCGGTGTCCTGGTGGCCGGCAAGCGTCGGAGCGCGGTGGCGGTACCGGATGCAGTTTCCACTGGCAAAGGACGTCTGGTTGGTATCTGCCGTCTGGCAATCGCCTATTTCCTGGAGGGGGTTGGTTATATCGTCAGCGCCACCTTTCTGGTGACCATGATAGCCCACACCCCGGGACTGGAACGGTTTGCCTCCTGGAGCTGGGTCGTTGTAGGTCTGGCGGCGGCACCATCAACCGTCATCTGGCAGCGGATTGCATGCAGGATCGGCCTGCGGGCGACCCTGACCAGCGCCTACCTGCTCCAGGCCTGCGGCATTCTGCTCAGCAGCGTTGCGGTACAGGCCTTCAGCGCCGGTCTGGCCGCAGTCATCTTCGGCGGCACTTTCCTCGGTATCGTGGCGCTGGCTATGGGCGAGGGCGGCAGGCGCGCCGGTTCTGAAGGACGTCGTGCAGCTGCCATACTGACGGTCTGCTTCGGGGCGGGGCAGGTGGTTGGTCCGCCCTTGGCCGGTTTGTTGGCCGATCAACAGGGTGGCTTCACGCTGCCGTTGCTGCTGGCCGGTTCCGTGGTGGCGCTCGGCGGCCTGCTGGTGGCAACCGACAGGAACTTCTCGTCATAACAGGTTTCATGCAAGACCTGATTTCAATATAAAGGAGCACAGCCATGCCATACGTGAACATCAGGATTACCCGCGAAGGAGCAACGGCCGAACAGAAAGCGGCCCTGATCAAGGGGGCAACCCAGCTGCTGGTGGATGTGCTGGGGAAGAACCCGGCCACCACGGTGGTAGTGATCGACGAGGTGGATACGGACAACTGGGGCATAGGCGGGGAATCGATTACCCAGCGGCGCAAGTCGGGGCGATGAAGGCGGGATTGTTTCGTTCCCGGGGTGAAGCGGGATGTGAAAGAGTGCTTTAATGTGTAAGGGGGTAACTTCTTGACTTTAAACTGTTTGCAGGTGTATCCGTGTTCTGGGATAAATGTTCCATTTGGGTAGATCACCGGTTCACGCGCGCGCACGCGTGAACCGGTGATCTACGAGTTAGGAGTAGAAAATATGATTAGAATCGGAAAGGTATTTAGCTTCATGATCTTCTTGACCCTGGCATCATGCACTTCCGTTGTACGCCACAATGCAGGAGGACAATCCAGAGAAGGTCTAGTAGTAATACATACCCCGCTGAATATCACTGACGTCCCGAAAGAATTGATTCAAAAAATGGATTTTCCATATGCCCGCTTCTATCGGACCGAAGTCTCAAATAATGCAGACGTGCCAATAAAAATCATATGGTTTGACTGGTATTTTGCACAAAATGGAAGTTGGACTGCTAGTAATGTGAGAAATAAGGTGCTTAGGAACAAGGACTTTCTCGATTGGCACGCCCATGACGACATCAGTAAGGACGGCTGGTTACGCCCAGGTGGAAAAGCTACATGCTGGGTGAACTGGCACTGGACGGAAACACCAGAGGATATTAAATCAAAGTGGGCTTATATCGGAGTGGACGCGCAAGGAAATGACTACTTCGCAGAGGCCGTTGTTCCTGAAATTAAGCCTGAAAAACTGAAGTGATCCTAACCAGCCGGTTGCACACCGCCACGCCCGGAAAAACCGACCGGGCGAAGCGGGTGAACCGGGCACCCCGTTATGCAGGAAATAATATGAACCTCTTCCATAAAGATATTCAACGCGATGATATTGGTCCCGCATCGTATAGCGAACCGTCTTTTATTTATTTAAACAGATCGGCACGCCCTGCAGTTGTTCTTATTCGGCAAGAGCTAGAAAATTGGTTTTCTCGTTATCCAAATGCAGCCAAGGTAAATATTTTTAGAAGATTT
The DNA here is from genome assembly GCA_001802125.1 of Geobacteraceae bacterium GWC2_55_20. Classification (GTDB taxonomy): domain Bacteria; phylum Desulfobacterota; class Desulfuromonadia; order Geobacterales; family Pseudopelobacteraceae; genus JACRCG01. Next base: position 17,075 of record MGZK01000084.1, on the reverse strand, counting down.
CAGTCTGACGACGAGATTGAGCATCACTCAGCGTTTTTTGAGCTGTATGTCCATGAGCTGCTTATCCGACTGGGTCATACAGTTGAAATTCCACATCCTGAACCAGGAACATCTTCCTGTAGAGCGCCCGATTTTTTAGCTACTTCGCAAGAAGGCAGTAGGTTTTATGTTGAAGCTACACTTGCAACAAATCAAAGCCAGCAGGAAGTCTCTGGCGAAAAACGACTAAATCAAGTTTATGATGCGTTGAATGGCCTTGATTCTCCCAACTTTTTCATTTCTGTAGAAGTACATGGAGCCCCTGCAGTCCCGGTTCCAGGTCGCCGACTCAGGCATGAAGTCCGACAATTCCTGAATTCTCTTGATCCTGATAGTTGTTCAGAAATTATACGGCATAGTGGGATGAGAGCTGTTCCTTCTCATAAGTTCGATTTTCAGGGTTGGAGGATTGATATATCACCAATTCCAAAGTCGCATAAATCAAGGGGAAAGACTGGAATTCGGCCATTGGGGATTCTTGGCCCAGCCGAAGCACAGCTCGTTGATGATAGAACGGCTCTCAAAGATTCGGTGATAGCAAAAGCGGCCCACTATGGAGATCTTGGAATTGGACTTGTCGTTGCGGTTAATGCAATCAATCAGCACCTTGAAATGATCGACATTATGGAAGCTCTATTTGGACAGGAATCTTTCACGTTTCCAGCAAACATTGGAGGTGCTGTAGAGCCGCAAATGCAGAGACTGCCTAACGGTGCCTGGAATGGACTAAAAGGTCCAAAAACACACGTGTTTCTGCCGTGTTGGTAATGTCGTCATTGGTTCCTTGGACTATCGCAGTCTCAAATCCGGAAATCTTCCATCACCCTTGGGCAAGATATTCCATTGGCGATGCTTTTGACGCACTCACTCATTATCGACCTGATGCTGGCAAGGTGGTTAGATGCGAAGGAATTTGCCCAAAGGGACTTTTTGAACTGCCAGATGGCTGGCCATTACAAAATGAATCTGATGATGCATAACAAGGCACTGGTGCTGTCAAGCAGCACAGCGCCGGAACCGTTGAACCAGACAATTAAGGCAAAAAGGAAAAGGACAATCTTGTGGATAATTCTCGTAAAACTTGCCCGATATGTCACCTACGTTGTGATGGTAACGGTATAAAACTCTTAACAAACAATCGAGCTTGTCACGAAAAATGCGTGATGGACATATGGGAGAGAGTTGTAACAATAAATGATCGTGCTAATAAGCTTGCAATTGCTGAATTCCCAAAGAATCATCTATTCGACAGTCTTAATAAAGAGAACAAAGAAGCCGATGCTGTAATAAGCCGTAATAAGGCTAATGCTGGACTCATCGCACGATTTCTTAGCTCTAATTATGCTAAAGAACTTGAAGTATTAAAGAACACAAAAGTAAATATCAGCTCTAAAATCGAACAGCTTAGGATTGAACAAAGAACTTTTTCTACTTCGAACCAAACACAGAGCAATCAAATTCGTAAGGAAGCTGAAGCAATCTATGTCCTTGTGAAGCCTGTTTTTGACTTTTGGCCTGAATATCCTCCAGATTGGGAAGACAGGAAGTTTAGGAAAAAGGATACACGCGCCAGAAAATGTGAACATTGCGGAACCAAGCATGGCCCATTTCACATCCACCACAAGACCCCACTATCACAAGGCGGAGATCATAAAAATTCGAACTTGGCATTGTTGTGTGAAAACTGTCACAAAGGTCAGCATGGTGTGCAGAAATTCTCGGAAGGAAGAACCATCAAGGCGAGTGAGAAAACCATCAACAATACTAGCATTTTAGAGAAAGCCATTAAAGCAAATACAACCATTGAATTCAAATACAGAAAATTCAGCGGAGAAGTTAGTCACAGAACTATCGACCCGCATGAGATGCTCCTTGTCAAGAACTCAAAATGTGTAAAAGGTTATTGTCACCTCAGGAATGAAGATAGATCATTCAAAATAAGCAGGATTTCTTCGTTGAAGATATCCAAGCCAACTGTTTAGTCAAGATTGAAGAGAACCTTAGCGGGGCAGTCCTCGTATTTGATAAACCAACGGCGAGAAAATCGAATATTCAACCAACGGCAGCACCGGTCAGCGAGGGTGCGACAGGGACAGTGCGACAGGGATGGTGTTATCTATTTTTCTATTTGGTGATTTGAAAAATAACAAGCGGCGTCTGCGGGCTTTAAACCATATGAAACTGAAAGACTATAGAATTGGAGCCGCTGAAAAGGCGGCTCCGCAGTTCATTGTTAAGCAGTTTTTCTACGGAGTTCTTCTTCCCAACCGATACAAGCAAGCTGAACAGTGCGCGGTATGGGACGCGCGCCAGAACCGTAGGCGCTTAGAGTACGTACCGTAACGCCAAGTTCACGACTCGCAGCAGAAAGAGAGAGGTTGTTTCGGATTCGCCAAACAGTGAAGCGGTCGGCAGGAGTTTCCGAACGTTGATCCAGCATATCGGCAAAGAGCGTGTCAGCGCCAATCTGAATATCAAGCTGTGGCCACTCGGCTTCCCAACCGTATTCGCCAAGAACAACTCCAGAGAATGCGACAGGGTCGCGAAGGGGAGCAAGGCCAGGTAAGGAAAAAACGAAATCCTTCATATTTACTATGCCGCCGGAACCATCAACGAAACTTATGTTGAGGCAATAATCTGCGGCAGGAGTTACAGTTGCCAATCTTGGGCGGGTTATCCGTGTAGCATGTGCCATTGTTGTAACAACTCCTCTCTGTTGTCAGCTATCCATTTCAAAGCATGACGCAGAACCTTTGAAGGTGCGGAACCATCCATGATTTCCAGCGTGACAAGATTGACTGCCGCTTCAAAATCAGGCCCCATAAGATGTACATGAGGAGGATTGTGATCCTTCTCTCTTAATGTAATCCTGAAATTTGAAAAGCGGTATTTTGTCGTCATGGAATGAATATATAGAAATGGTTTCTATACATCAATAGAAATAACAAAGTATACTGACTTGAAAATTCACAGGCGCGCACCATTGATTCCTTGCCGCCCACAACAAAATGAAGAGGACCGACCATGGTAATTACAGAACAGGCAGCAGTAAAAAACAGTAACTACGTCAGCAATCGGGAATTTGTCTGCGGACTCGTCGAGTTGAGCGACAACCGGATCAAGCTCAATCTAAACAGTGAACACTTCACAATATCGGAATCAGGTGCCACCGGCATTATCCCGCTTGATTCCGGAGACGAAGACGCGAACATCGACAAAATAAGGTCCGCAGCCGGGTATTTCGCTGAATTAGCACAAGATCTCCGGCAGGCCGCAAAATTATATCAATCAAGTAAACCCGTGACAGTCACGCCGGTCGAAGCCGAGGCCAATCCCCGTAATCAACAACAGCAGACGGAACATCTCGAAAGGATTCATGCCATACTGGAACAATTGCCCGAAGAGGAGAAAGCGATCTATCAGGGATTTGGCTTTGGCGAACGGGCGAGAATGTACAAAATGATAGAGTACGAGACGGACACTGTAAAAATGCAGGCGTCAATTTGCAAAATGATAAAAGACATTTCCGGGAAAAAGGGGTGTCAGTCTTGATGCGAGAGGGACAGAGGGGCTGATTTGTCGATCTGGTTCCGGGCTGATCAGCAATGTCCCTTGCAGGTTCTTGAAAAAAGGTAATTATTCAGCATACTCTTCATAACTCCCCCGGCCCCTCTTATCTTAAGAGGGGAGCGAAAGCAGAATCAACCTGCCAGATACCACTGTGCAACATTAGTGCGTCCCGCCCCTTAAGTTAAGGGGCGGACAGGTGGGGTTATGAAAAAGTGCTGAACAGATTACGAAAAAAGCTCAGCTTGAACCTCATTCCGATGTAAGTCTGAATAGGGAGGGATTATGACCGGATACCGTTTGAACCTGGCAGCTGCCGTCATGGCTCTTGCCATGCTGCTTTACCCGATTGCGTGCATATCCGCCACGGCCAGGCTTGATGACGGGACAACTATCTCGTACCACCAGACCTTGACGGCAGCGAACAGCGCCATTGCCAGTGGCAGCAATGTTACCATCCTGGCCCAGGCCGGAACCTTCCGCGAGAGCCTGGATCTGGATCGGGGGGGCAATGTCCGGCTGCGTGGCGGCTACGATGCCGGATTCACGGGGATTGTCGGCACAACCAGGCTTGAAGGGGCTCTCACGATCACATCCGGCTCGCTGGTGGCGGACAATATCACCGTGGCAGCGCCCATGACAGATATGGTCCGGATCATATACCTGCACCACAGCACCGGAGGAGTCGTCTGGGATGCCGGGGTTCCAGGGCATATTTCGACATACAATGGCCAATTTGGCACTGATTACCGGATAACCGAACAGGCCTACCCCGACGGTGTGAACTACCCCTGGGAGAATTATCCCTACGATTATTGGAAACTCTGGGTCGATACTACCGGTCCGATCGGCTATCTGGGGCAAGATACTCTGGATAACCTGGCTGAAATTTACGACGTCATCGTGTTCAAGCATTGTTTCCCGGTCAGCAGTGTCGAAGCCGACACCGGTTTTCCGGACATCGCCTCCAGCCGCAAATCCCTGGAAAATTACAAGCTGCAGTACAACGCACTCAAGGCCCGCCTGCGCCAGTTTCCCGCGAAAAAGTTCATTGTCTGGACCGGAGCCGCCTTGACCTTGCAGCAAAACACCCCGGAAAATGCCGAGCGGGCCAGGCAGTTTTTCGACTGGGTCTGGTCAACCTGGGATGAGAAGGGGGACAATATCTTTGTCTGGGATTTCTGGACACTTGAGACCGAAGGGGGACTGTACCTGAAACCCGAGTATGCCAGCGGCGAGGACTCGCACCCCAACGGAACCTTCGCGTCAGCTGTATCTCCCATGATAGTTCGGCGGATCGTGGATGTCATCGAAGGGGCCGGTGATTCGGGCAGCATTACCGGTGCAACCGTTCCGGTTCCGTAGCTATAAACTCTGACGGTGGCAACCGGTCGGCGCAGAAGAATGCATCACCGGGCGACTTCTGCGCGCAGGCTCTTCCAATTTCAGCCAATCCCTGATACATTCCGGCTTATTTCTCAAACGAAAGGTTTCTTATGCGCTATATAAGCACTCGCGGCGGTATCCAGCCGATAGCATTCAAGGACGCGGTCATGATGGGACTGGCCTCCGACGGCGGCCTGCTGCTGCCGGAGTCGTACCCCCAAATTTCCGCTGAGCAGCTGGAGTCCTGGCGGTCGCTCGGCTATCCCCAGCTGGCTT
>MGZK01000084.1:0-11775 GCA_001802125.1 Geobacteraceae bacterium GWC2_55_20 | reverse complement strand
CCCGCCGATGACCTGAAGAGCATCATCGAGCGCTCCTACGCCACCTTCACGCATCCGCAGGTGACGCCGGTCGTCAAACAGGACGGGGTCTATATCCTGGAACTCTTCCACGGCGTGACGCTGGCCTTCAAGGATGTGGCGCTGCAGTTCCTGGGCAACCTGTTCGAGTACATCCTGGCCGAACGCAACCAGAAACTGAACATCATCGGCGCCACCTCGGGCGATACCGGCAGTGCCGCCATCCACGGGGTGCGGGGCAAGAAGGGCATCTCGATCTTCATCCTGCACCCCTATGGCAAGACCTCCGCGGTGCAGGCGCTGCAGATGACAACCGTCACCGATGCCAACGTGCACAACATCGCGGTACACGGCACCTTCGACGATTGCCAGGACATGGTCAAGGCGCTCTTCAGCGACCTGGCCTTCAAGGAGAAGTATTCGCTGGGCGCGGTCAACTCGATCAACTGGGCGCGGGTGCTGGCGCAGGTGGCTTACTATTTCTACGCCTGGCTGAGGGTGACCGACGACAGCGCTCAGCCGGTTAGTTTCTCGGTTCCGACCGGCAATTTCGGAGATATCTTTGCCGGTTATGTGGCAAAACGCATGGGCCTGCCGATCGACAGGCTGCTTTTGGCGACCAACGAGAACAACATCCTGACCCGTTTCGTCAATCGTGGTGATTATTCGCTGGGGGATGTGGTCTCGACCGTTTCGCCTTCGATGGATATCCAGATCGCTTCCAACTTCGAACGTTACCTGTTCCACCTGTTCGGAAACAACCCGCAGCGGGTCCAAGAGGCTTTTGTCGAGCTGAAGGAGTCGGGGCGGATTTCGTGTGATGACGCTGAAATGGCACAGGTCCGCAAGGACTTCTGTTCCGCATCGGTCAACCAGGAGGAAACCCTGGCAACGATTCGCGACTTTCATGCCAAGACCGGCTATCTGCTGGACCCCCATACCGCCGTCGGCGTCAAGGCCGCGCTGGAGCTGCTGCCTGAGAATTCTTCCCGCATCTGCCTGGCCACGGCCCATCCGGCAAAATTCGGCGAGACGGTCGAAAAAGCGCTCGGCGTGCCGGCCCCGGTGCCCGAATCGGTCCGGGCGCTGGAAGGTAAACCGACCCGCTGCGAGATCATGGACGCCGACCTTGAACAGGTGCGGGCGTTCTTTGTGGCGCAGGTCGGATAGCAGACGGGGCCATGCTGCAGGAATCCACAGTTCGCCTGGTTTCGTTCCTGTCGATGCTTGCACTGGTCGCCCTGGCTGAATTCCTCTTCCCCCGGCGTCCGCTGACAACACCGAAAGCGCGGCGCTGGCTGGTGAACGGCTCGATCGTAGTGCTCGATACGCTGGTGATCCGCCTGACGATGCCGCTCTTGCCGTTTGGCCTGGCGGAACTGGCCGCGGCCAGGGGGTGGGGCGTTCTGAACCTGGTAACGCTGCCGCAGTGGGCCTCTGTATTGGCGGCGTTTATCGTGCTGGACATCGTCATCTACCTTCAGCATCGCGCCTTCCATCGCATCCCCGTGCTCTGGCGCCTTCACCGCGTTCATCACACCGACCTGGACCTGGACGTCTCCAGCGGCACCCGCTTCCATCCTCTGGAAATCATCATCTCGATCTTGATCAAGCTGGCGGTGGTGCTGCTGATCGGCGCTCCGGCCCTGGCGGTGGTGCTTTTCGAGATCGTTCTGAATGCCACTTCCCTGTTCAACCATGGCAACGTTGCCATTCCTCTTGGCGTTGACCGCTGGCTGCGACTGCTGCTGGTGACGCCGGACATGCACCGTGTCCACCACTCGGTTATCCCCCGCGAGACAGACAGCAATTTCTGCTTCAACTTCCCCTGGTGGGACCGGCTGCTGGGCACCTACCGCGCACAGCCGTCGGCAGGGCACGACGGCATGCAGATCGGCCTGAAGGAGTTCCGCAATTCCGAACAGCTGGGGCTTTTGTACCTGCTGCTGCTGCCGTTCAAGGGAAGAAGAGGCTAGCGGGGATAAATGTCTGAAAAACAGAAGATATTCCGGGCTGCCGGAATTTTGGGCAGCGCCACGATGCTGTCGCGAATCATGGGCATGGTCCGCGACATGGTCGTGTCGCGCCTGTTCGGGGCCGGTATGGCGACCGACGCCTTTTTTGCCGCCTTCCAGATCCCCAACATGCTGCGCCGCTTTTTTGCGGAAGGGGCGCTGACCGCCGCTTTTGTTCCGACCTTCTCGGCGACGCTGAACCAAAAGGGGGAAGACGACGCCAGGGAACTGGCCAACATCTGCTTTACGCTGCTGACGATTGTGATGGCCTTCATCACCCTGGCCGGCATAATTTTTTCGCCGCTGATCGTCAGCCTGATGTTTCCGGGTTTCAGGGCCGAGCCGGGCAAGCTGGAGCTGGCGGTGCTGCTCAACCGCCTGATGTTCCCCTACATCTTCTTCATCAGCCTGGTGGCGCTCTGCATGGGCATCCTCAACACGCTGAGGCATTTCTTCACCCCGGCTATCTCCACCGTATTTCTTAATATCTCGATGATCCTGGCGGCGCTTGGGCTGCGCGGTTTTTTCGAGGCGCCAATCACCGCGCTGGCGGTGGGAGTTCTGGCGGGGGGCTGCATCCAGCTGGTCCTGCAACTGCCGGTTCTCTGGCGCAAGGGTTTTCCGTTCCGTCCGAACTTCGATTTCAAAAATCCGGAAGTTCGCCGGATAGCGCTGCTGATGCTGCCGTCCCTGTTCGGTGTGGGGGTCTATTACCTGAATATTGTAGTCAGCTCCATCCTGGCTTCACAACTTCCACAAGGGAGCGTTTCCTATCTCTATTACGCCCAGCGCCTGTTTGAATTCCCCCAGGGAATCTTCACGGTGTCGGTGGCTCAGGCGGTGCTGCCGTCGATGAGCAAGCAGGCGGCCTCCGGCGATATGGACGGCATGAAGGAGTCGCTGTCCTTCGGCCTGCGCCTGACGCTGTTCATCACCATCCCGGCCATGGCCGGCCTGATGGCCTGTTCGACCCCGATCTTCAGCCTGATTTTCATGGGGGGCGCATTCGACTATCTCCAGGTGGTCAATTCCGCCCAGGCGTTGATGTACTACTCCCTGGGGCTCTCTTTCGTCGCCATGACGCGGGTGCTGGCCCCGGCCTTCTATGCCCTGAACGACACAAAAACCCCGGTAATAACAGCGTTTATCACCTTCCTGTTAAACCTCTGCCTGAGCCTTGCCTTGATGGGGCCGCTCAAGCACGGCGGCCTGGCGCTGGCCAGCACCCTTTCGTCCTGCGGCAACATGTTGATGCTGCTCTGGTTTCTTAGGCGGAAAATAGGTGCTTTCGGCGGACGCGCAATAATCAGGACATCCATTAAATCCATTGCCGCTTCGATCCCGATGACCGTGGCGGTATGGTATGCCTGCTTATTGGTCGATTGGTCCCAGGGGGGGCAAAAGATATTGAAAGCCGCGGTGTTGGGCGGGGCGATCCTGATCGGCACCGGCATCTATCTGGTTGCTGTACGACTGTTGAAAACCGAGGAGGCCCTGGAGGCTGTTTCTATACTGAAAAGGAAGCTGTTCAAATAACAGGATCATTAAACCTGACCGGATGGAAGATGAAAAAATGGTCTTTATGAACATGGAAAGTGTTGAATTTAAAGGGTTGCCAGTCTCATTAAAATCGGGGTTTATAAACAGAGTCTCTTTTCTTGAAAAAAATGTATACCACAGGCGAATAAAGCTTGACACCGTAACCCCGCCAAATTACGTAGAAGATTGTAAGTGCTTGAAATAACGTGAATTATCTGTTGTATAAAAAAACGGCATATCGGAAAAAACTCTTGCAAAAATATCACTTTTGAATCCCGTCAACACAGTTCTCCACAAGTTATCCACATTTTTTGTGGATAAGATTAACATGTCTGTAAAATCAGTCACATTGCCGTAACATCTTTATCTTTTATTGAGTTTTCCTCATTCTTGGCCTGCTCCCACAGCTGGTCAAGTTCTTCAAAAGATGTGTCCTGAATTTGCATCCCGCGCCCATGCAGTGTGTCTTCCACATACGAAAATCTTTTCTGGAAGCGGTTTATGGTCTTGCGCAGCGCCTCCTCCGGGTTCAACGAAAGAAACCTTCCCAGGTTGACAATCGAAAACAGCAGGTCGCCCAGCTCGTCTTCCATGCGCAGCGGGTCGCCACCGGCCCAAGCCTCCTCGAACTCGTGCAGCTCTTCCATCACCTTGGCAAAGACCTGGTCGGAGTGCTCCCAGTCAAAACCTACCCGTGAAGCCTTCTCGCTGATCTTGTGGGCCCTCAGCAGGGCGGGCAGATGGTTGGGTATGCCTGAAAGTGCCGAGGGGCGCTCGCTCCCCTTTTCCTCATTCTTGATCTTTTCCCAGTTCTCGATCTGGGCGTTGCTGTCTTTTATATCCAGGTCGCCGAAAACGTGCGGATGCCGCCGGATCAGCTTTTCACAGAGGGTGTCGATGATATCCCTCATCGTGAAAGCACCCGACTCCTCGGCGATCGCGGCGTGAAACACAGGCTGCAGCAGCAGGTCACCCAGCTCTTCTTTTAGGTGCTGGGGTGATTTTTCATCGATCGCTTCGATCACTTCGTAGGTTTCCTCGAGCAGGTAGCGTGTCAGGCTTTCGTGGGTCTGCTCCGCGTCCCAGGGGCAGCCTCCCGGCCCCCTCAGCCTGCGCATGATGCTCAACAGTTGTTCGAAATTGGCGCTATCAGGATTCATGGTGGTTTCTCTCCAGTCCGGAAATAGGTGTGGTTTGCAATGTCAGGCGAGTAGTGTTAGAGTGCCTGAAAATTTTTAGCGGGTGATTATTTATGAGTGAAATGATTTTTTTACTGCTGCTGTTCGGTCTGCCGGCGGCTCTCGGTTTCAAGCTGGCCCTGTCCCGTGGCAAGAACCCGTTGCTTTGGGGGCTGTTGTGCGGCGTATTTCCCTTCTTTCTTATGGTTCTGCATTTCAACCGGCCGAGCGGGGAAGTGCGCGGACATTTCAGGAAATGCAGCCATTGCGGCCGGACCTTCCCCTGGAAGGACGCGGCCTGCAAATACTGCGGCAGCGCGGTTGCTGCTCCGCCGGAGAACCCGTAGTTTCCATTTCTATTTGATACAAACTTTCCTGACCTCTTTAAGATCGGTCAGTCCCTCCAGGCATTTCAGTATGCCATCCTGCTTGAGCGTGGTCATGCCGTCCATGATTGCCTGCCGGCGGATGGCCTCGATTTCCGATTTCCTCTTGATCAGCGACTTGATCGCGTCCGTTCCCTCCAGCAGTTCATGAAGCCCCAGCCGCCCCTTGTATCCGGTGTCGTTGCATTTGGGGCAGCCCACCGACCTGAACAGCCTGATCCCGGCCGGGTTGATGCCGGTTTTGGCAAAATCCTCGCGGCCGTATTCGCTGATGATGTCTTCAAGTTCCTGCTGTCCGGGAACGTATTCCTGCTTGCAACCGCACAGGCGGCGGGCAAGGCGCTGGGCCAGTATGCAGAGGATGGCGTCGGAGAAGCTGAAGGGGTCCAGTTCCATGTCCAGCAGCCGGGTGACCGTCTCCGGCGCCGAGTTGGTGTGCAGGGTGGAGAATACCAGGTGGCCGGTCAGCGAACATTCGATGCCGATCTCGGCGGTCTCCTGGTCGCGCATCTCTCCGACCATGATCACGTCCGGGTCGGCGCGCAGAAAAGAGCGCAGGGCAGCCGCGAATGTGAAGCCGATCTTCGGGTGGACCTGCACCTGGCGCAGTCCGCGCTGGGTGATCTCGACCGGATCCTCGGCGGTCCAGATCTTGGTGTCGATGGTGTTGATGACCGAAATGGCCGAGTGCAGCGTCGTGGTCTTGCCAGATCCGGTCGGGCCGACCACCAGCACCAGGCCGTAAGGCTGCCTGATGCAGGCCTCCATCACGCGGGAGTTTCGTTCCGTCAGCCCCAGCTTGTCGAAGGGGATCGGCTCGCCGGAGGCCAGCACGCGCATGACCACGTCCTCCAGCTGACCGGCGGTGGGCACGGTGGCGACGCGCAACTCGACGTCGATCGGACCGAATTTCTTGAAGTCGATCTTGCCGTCCTGGGGCTTGCGCCGTTCGGAGATGTCCAGGCCGCACATGATCTTGATGCGTGACGGAATCGCGTATTTGTACTTGTAGGGTATCTTCTGGTAGACCTTGCAGCGTCCGTCGATGCGCATCCTGACCTGTACGTCTTCCTTTCCGGGAAAGGGCTCGATGTGGATGTCGGAGACCTTGTTCTGCACGGCGTCGATGATGATCTTGTTGACCAGCTGCACGATGGCGCTGTCCTGTTCCGACACTTTCTGGGATTCGGATTCGATTTCCGGTTCGTCTCCGGCGTCAAGCCGGTTGATGATGTCATTGATGCTGCTGCTGGCGGACCCGGAAGAGCCATGGCGGTAGAACAGGTTGATATAGGCCAGGATATCTTCCCGGAAAGCGCCGATATAGCTGATGCGCTTGTATTCCGGATAGATGAACTTGAGCATGTCCTGTCGCCCCAGGTCGGTCGGGTCGTCGATGACTATATGCAGAATGCCGTTTTCAATCCTGAACGGCACCCACCACTCCTTTTTGAGGCGTTCCGGCCGCACCCGCTTGAGCAGTTCCTCGTCGGGCGGCAGCAGGGCTGGATCGTAGGCGATGAATTCGGTCCCGAAATAGAAGGAGAGGTTTTTGGCCATCTCTTCCCTGGAAACGCCGAATTCCCGCATCAGCACACCGTCCAGCCCGATCTTGGCGATGTCGGGATGGGCGGAGGCTTTTTCAATGGTCTTGTCGTCGATCAGGTTCTTGTCCAACAGATAGTTGTAGCGGGCCTTCTGGCGGATCACCTTGGTGGTGACCGAGAGACGGTAGATGTTATGGATCGCGATCGAGAGCGAAGTTGCCAGCTCCATGGCATAGCTGATGTCGGTGTCGTCGTAGGGGGTGTTGTCTTTTTTGTTGATGATCTGGATCACGCCGATCAGGACTTTCTGGAACTTCATCGGCACGCACAGCACCTGCTTCGTGACAAAGCCGGTTTTCTTGTCCCAGCTGTCGTCGAATTTCAGGTTGCTGCTGATCATGCGCAGTTCATGGGGATCGTAGGCGTTCCTGATGTTGATCACCGTTCCGGTGATGGAACAGTAGCCGGCCAGGCTGGCATCGCTGATCGGCACAACTATCTGTTGCAACTCGGCGCCGCTCTTGACCTTTGATATCAGCAGGTTGCGTTTTGCATCGGCCAGGTATATCGTGATGCGTTCGGCATTGAACAGGGCGGCAATGCTGTCCTTGATATGGATCAGGATCGTATTGAGGTTATCGGCGGAGTGGATCTCGTTGATTTTATCCATCAGGCGTTTGCGGTATTCAAGCTGCTGTTTCAGGATCTCATTTTCCTGCGGCATGGCGTCACCTTGTCAACGGGATATCAAACTGTTTCGAGATTAGCAGATTTAGCGCATATCTCAAGACATAATCCATTTGACTCTTACTGATTTGCTGCTAATATTTCGTGGCCTGACATCCATCATTTTTGGGGAGGATCACATGAAACAGATCATAATGATTATCTTGGCGGCGCTGCTGCTGCCGACCATGGCGCCGGCGGCGCAGGTCGGCAAAATAACCGCTTTGAAAGGCTCCGTCCAGTTTCGTGTCAAAAATAACATTCCCTATTCAACCGTTAAAAAGGGTGAAGCCGTCAATCAGGGTAACTGGATCAAAACCGGAGCCAACGGCTGGGTCGAACTGACCCTGGAGGACAAGAGCAGGTTTACCCTGGCCAACAATACCGAATTCGAGGTCACAAAATTTCTTTTGACCAAAAGCAGGCGTGAAGGGGCATTTAATCTGACCAGGGGCAAGTTGCGGGCATCGGTGGTCAAGCTTGCCGGGCGCCAGAGCGGCATGACCGTCAGGAGCGGCACCGCCGTGGCGGGTATCAAGGGCACCGAATTCCTGATGATGTCCGAGGGACCGGCCAACGTCTTTTTCGGAAACGAAGGCACTGTGGCGGTCTCCGCTGACGGCAAGGGGGGCGAGCAGCCGTTGACGGTCGGGACCATGACCCAAAACACCCGTGGCCTGGCGCCGGTAGAAACTCAGAAAATCGAATCCGGAACGCCGATCGCCGAAGCCAAGAATATCTTCGACAAGATCACCGCGGCCGTGCCGCCGGCGGAATGGACCGATTCCGGTAGGATCTCCGACATCATCGCCCGCTGGAATATCAACCATGGCCACTATCTGGCCGATGCCGGTAAATACAACGACGCGCTGCATGTTTTCCAGATCGCGCTCGACCTGACCAAAATCGCCGAAATACGCGCCGATGCCCATATGGAACGAGGCGCGGTCTATGCCCGTTTCCTCAACAATCCCGAACTGGCGCTGGCCGAGTATCTGCTGGTGATCGAGGAGTACCCGAAGTTGCCCCAGGCCGAAACCGCGCTGTTCAGCGCTGCCCAGACCCTGGTCGAACTCGGATTTGCCGATCAGGCCAGGATCCGTTTCGAGCAGTATCTGGACGAGTACCCGGCCGGGAAACACAGGGATAACATTGAAACCCTGATGCGGAACCTGGGCAGGTAATGCCCGGCAGTTCAAGAGGGGGCGCGGTAACGTGCCCCCGTCTTTTTTTGATGATGCAATTTACAGCGGAGGAATCACATGAATAAACGCCTCATGTTCGTGCTGTTCGGAGTCGTCGCGGCCATCTGCTCTTTTCTTCTGTACAAGCAGGCCTCGCCGTCGCTCCAGCAGCAGGATTTCCGCATGAAGGACGCCCGTTTCCGCATTCGGGGGCCGGTCAAACCGGACAGGGACGTGGTCATTGTGGCGATTGACCACAAGAGCATCAAGGAGTTCGGACGCTGGCCATGGTCGCGCGAGGTGACCGGAAAGCTGATCGAGAATCTGTCGCTTCACTACGGCGCCAAGGTCACGGCATTGGATATCGTTTTTTCCGAGCCGCAGAGCGCCGTTGCCGACCGGGCGCTGGCCGCATCGATCAAGAAGGCCGGCAACGTGGTGGCCGGCTACTTCTTCCGCGAGGAACAGGGCGAGGTGAATGCAGAATCCCTGGCCCAGCTGGAAGATTCCAGGATGAAGCTGGTCAAGATCGCCGAAGGTGTCCAGAGCATTCCGATTCCGGAGTATCCCGGCGCCGACCTGAATATTCCGGAAGTCGGGGCGGGGGCGCTCGATAGCGGCTTTTTCAACGCCCGTTCCGACGCAGACGGCCTCTACCGCCGCTCGATTCTTCTTTTGCTGTACAACGGCGACATCTATCAATCCCTGGCCCTGAAAGCGCTACGCCACTATTTCGGTTCGGAAGTGATGCTGGACGTGAAACAGTGGGGGGTGGATGCGCTGCAGATCGGTGAGATGCGGATCCCGTCCCGCGAGGACGGCACCATGGCGCTCAACTATTACGGCGGGACCGGCTCGTTTACCACGGTTTCCGCAGCCGATATCATAACCAAACGTCTTCCGAAGGATTCGCTCAAGGGCAAGATTGCTTTTGTCGGAGCCACCGAGATCGGCATCTATGACCTGCGCCCGACACCCTTCGATGCGACCCTGCCGGGGGTCGAGATCCATGCCACGGTGGCCGCCAATGCGTTGGAAAAGCGCTTCCTCAGGTACGACAGCAATACCCAGATGATGGAGATCACCTGCATCTTCATCCTGCCGGTACTGCTGGGCGCCGCGCTGGCGTTCGCTCCCGGCACCTTTGCCGGGTTGGGGGTGCTGGCGGTGGTTACCGGCGCTTTCTGTCTCTTCAACTACACCATGTTCGCAAACGCGTTCCGCGACATGACCCTGCTGTATCCGCTATTAGGCATCGCAATTACCTACCTTGGCGGGGAGGCCTGGCGTAACCTGGTGGTTGAGCGCAAGGGACGCCAACTCAAAAAGGCTTTTTCGAGTTATGTCTCGCCCGACCTGGTCAAGCAGATCGAAAAGGATCCGGACAAACTGGTTCTGGGGGGCGAGCAGCGCGAATTGTCGATCCTGTTTTCCGATATCCGCAGCTTTACCACCGTTTCCGAGAGCCTTACGCCACCCGAACTGGTCCAGTTGCTGAATGAGTACCTGAACCCGATGACCCGCATCGTGCTGGAAGAACGCGGTACACTGGACAAGTTTATCGGCGACGCGGTGATGGCGCTCTTCAATGCGCCGCTGGATGTGCCGGAACACGCGACCCATGCCTGCTCCGCCGCGGTCAGGATGATGGAGGAACTTCAAACGCTGAATCAGGGTTTTGCCGCGCGGGGCATGAATACCCTCGATATCGGCATCGGCATCAACACCGGCCCGGCGGTTGTGGGCAATATGGGCGCCGATATCCGTTTCGATTACACCGCCATCGGCGATTCGGTCAACCTGGCCTCCCGCCTTGAGGGGCTCAACAAATACTACGGTTCGCATATCCTGGTCAGTGAAGATACCCGCCTGCGGGTCAATCACGGCCGTTTCACATTCCGCGAGGTGGATCGTGTCAAGGTCAAGGGCAAGCTGCAGCCGATCGTTATGTATGAGCTGATGATCGGCGATTTCGACATTCTGCCACGTTTCGAGGAGGCGCTGGGCAAATACCGCTCCCGGGACTTCAAGGGTGCCAGGGCAATTTTTGAAGAACTTTCCGGCAACAGGAACGATGGCCCGTCCCGGCTGTATCTGGGGCGCTGCGACGAATATCTGGCCTCGCCACCGCCGGGTGAATGGGACGGAATCTACATCGCCAAGGGCAAATAGCAACCCTCAGAGCGTGTGTTCCAATTTCAATTGCCTCCTCTATCTGCCGTTGGTCATTAGCCCGATATATTACTTGCTAAAATCTCAAAAACCGCTCCGGAATATCCGGGCGGTTTTTGAGTTTAATGAGATGTAAATATCCGGTATTATTTCGGTTACTGATTAATATATTTTACTAATAACGCTTGCATGTCGAAAAAAGTAAGTTAATATTAATTTATAGTTTATTAGAGGGAGGTGAATTCAGATTAAGTCATGTGGCCGGGATGGATCACTAAACACGAATCAAGGAGGATAGGTCATGTTGAGAACAAGAATAATCATCTGTGCTTCATTGCTTTTGGCGGCGTTTTCCGTAACCGCGGTTTCGGCCGGGCTGTCCGGTAAGGAGTTGCTGGGTAAAAAAATCTATGATGATAAGGATCTGTCAATCAACAAGGAACAGGGCTGCGTCTCCTGCCACACCGGTAGTGTCGGTTGGACCGGGCCGGACAGCTCGATAAACGCGAATGGCGCAGTGATGGAAGGTGCTATATCGGGCAGCTTCGGGGACCGCAAACCGCCAAGCTCGGCCTATGCAACCCAGAGTCCGCTGTTCGATGTTCAGGTGCAGGCAGGTGCCACTCTGTTCGTGGGGGGCAACTTCTGGGACGGCCGTGCTACGGGATGGAAATTGGGCAACCCGGCCGCCGACCAGGCTCAGGGGCCGTTCCTCAACCCCAAGGAGCAGGCGCTTCCGGATGCGGCCGAGGTGGTTTCCAGGGTGTGCAGCTCCGATTATGCGGATCTATTCATGACAGTCTGGGGCGCCACGGCCTGTGATACGGCCAACATTGATATGGCTTACGATCTGATCGGTCTTTCAGTCGCTGCCTATGAAGCCTCCCGCGAGGTAAACCAGTTCAGTTCGAAGTTTGACGCCCACCAGAGGGGCAGGAAATGCTTGAACAAACAGGAAATACTGGGCAAGGCGCTTTTCATGGGCAAGGGCAAGTGCAATCTCTGCCATG